>CAZBQH010000217.1:0-17446 GCA_964493915.1 uncultured Nitrospiraceae bacterium | reverse complement strand
CTCACGCCTGGCCGTACGGGCTACCGGCAGTACTTCGTCGACGAGTCCGGGGTCATCCGGTACACGGCCGACGGTACCGCAGTAGGTGCGGATTCGCCTCCTCTCAACTAAGCGGCCAATCCAACGCGCTCCGGCCTGCGGGCCGGCGAACGGCGGGCATCCCACAAGCCCGCCGTTCGCATTTCCAGAGAAGCAGCGCCAAATGCGGCTGTAAGCGACCTATGGGCGCGCCAGCACCCGCAGCGCCAACGTCGACAGCAGCTCGACCGCCAGCGGGATCGCCCGATCATTGAAGTCAAAACGCGAACTGTGGAGAGCCGGATAGGCTTGGGCGCCTCCTTCGTTGAGCCCCAGCCAGATAAAGCTGCCTGGAACATGTTCAAGGTAGTACGCAAAATCCTCCGACGCCATGTAGGGCCGGTCAATCTCGACCACACTTGAGGCGCCCCAGAGCTCTACGGCACTTTCTCGAACGCAATCCGTCATAGCCGCGTCGTTTACCAGAGCAGAATAGGGTTCTTCCCCAAACTCGACCGAAGCCTCGGCGCGAAAGGTCCGGGCCGTTCCGGTAATGATTCGTTCGACAGCTCCTTTGACCTTTTCGTGGGTCTCCGTGCTTAAGGTCCGGAAGGTTCCCTCGATCTGGGCGCTTTCTGGGATGATGTTGGTAGTTGACCCTGCTACGATGCGCCCCACGGTAACGACGCAGGGGTCCCATGGGTCAATCTCGCGGCTGACGATAGTCTGGAGAGCGACGGTAATGTACGCGGCGGCCACAACCGGGTCGACCCCTGCCCCCGGATCGGCCCCATGGCAACCCTTTCCATGGATCGTGGCGCGGAAAAAATCTGCGTTGGCCATCATGGGTCCGTCTTTGACGCCTATCTTTCCCAAAGCAAGACTCGGCCAACCGTGGAGTGCGAACACTGCGTCGACTCCTTTCAGAACCCCTTCGTCCACCATAAGACGTCCACCCCCGGCTTGTTCCTCAGCAGGCTGAAAGATGAACTTGACGTCCCCGCGCAACAGACGGCGGTTCAGCGACAAGACCTTCGCGGCGCCGCACAGACACGCCATATGCCCATCATGGCCGCAGGCATGCATCCGATGAGGGACGGCCGAAGCGTAGGACCGGCCGCTGGCCTCGTCGATTTCCAGGGCGTCCATGTCCGCACGAAGCGCAACGGTCTTGCCGCCCGAACCGTGAATGTGCGCAACAATGCCTGTGCCTCCTGCGTAGCCTGTTTTAAAGGGGATATCGGCCTGGGCGAGAAATGAGGCAATGCGTTCTGACGTCCACTGCTCCTCGAAGCGCAATTCAGGGTGCCTATGCAATTCACGACGCAGTTCAACAAATTCCGGAACGATCGAACCGATCGTTTCGTGCAGTGGTCCCATAGAGAAAACCTCGACGCTGCGCCTGCGAACGAAGCCCTTGCCTCGTGGCGCACGGGTTCAGAACTTGATCTTGCTTCCAGGGAAGGCCTTTATATTCAGCACAAGGCCCACATCCCAACCCGAAGGCCGATCCTGGACTTGAAGGGCCGCCTCCCAACAATGAAGGTCGCGCCGCACCTCATAGGTTTGACGGTAAAGATCGTGGCGCTCGAAGTCGTACCGGTGCTCGAAGCCCAGGCTCCAGTGCTTACCCACGCGGCAGCCTATCCCGTATAGAACCTCACGGTTGAAAACAACGCCTTGGGTTTTGGTGTAAGAGAAACCGATGCGCCCGTTTAAGCCCCGCTCCTGCGACGGATCCCGATAGTAAAGGTAGGTCAGAAGACGCTCATAGTCGCCGTAACGCGCGTTGGTACGGTAGACGCGTTCGGGATCGTAGGGTTTGCCTGTTACGTTGGCGTAAAGCTCAAGCCACAACCGTTCAAGAAAATAGGGTTGGTCGAGATCGATGGGATCGTTGATGACATGGTTCTCGGCGGCCATCTGCCAACCCCACCAAGGACGAGGCCGCAGGTCAAGCTCGAGCTCGTAGTCCTCGCTCTTGCGGGTCTCGTTCCAGAAATCGTTGCCCTGGTAAAGCGTCAACCGCGCAACTTGCCAGGCTTCCTTCGTCTTTGCATCGCGGCCCAACAGAATGTTGTCGATTTTCGTCTCGATGCGGCTACGCCCATAAACATTGTCATATACATCAAAGCGCGGGGTCTGGGCGACGCCCATTGTGGGCTCGGGCCGATAGGAATACGTTAACGACGGTACCACGATATGCTTAAAGCCGCTGAAACCCAAGCCCCCGCCGAAGGACCGGTGCAAACGACTCTGAAGCGTCACCCCCGTCGTATTGGAGAACCGGACATTGGCGCCGTCTTCTTCGAGTTCCCGCGAGTATCCAGACACCTCGGTTTCGAGGAAAGGCGTGACGCTGAAGGCCTCGCCGACGTCCAGATCCAGACTAATGCGCGCAACGTTCACGGAACGGGCGGCATGCGTGCCGGCAGGCTCCCGCTGATTGTACCCGTTCACGGTGTCAAAGGACAGGTAGATCCCTTCTGCCAGCTCGCGTTCGAGCACGTGGAATGCGACCTCAGGCGTCCGTTCCGTTTCGCTGACAAAATCGTTGGTGGTGGCGCACGCAGTAGCCGTTAGAATATGGGCCGGTTGTCTGTAAGTGAGATTCGCGAAGGTCCGTGGCTCGCTCCGGTTACGGTACTCCTCATAGTAGAAGTCCTTTACGAAATCCTTGTCGAACCACTGCTCATTCTGCAATAGGAGGACGGTGTTTGCAGTGGGTTCGTGCCGATGATACGCCTCGAAATAGCCGCGGTCCTCTGTCGTATAAAGCGTGTGAAATGCACCCTCGCCTCCATAGAGAAACGCGGCAGGCGTCTGGGTATAGTCGTAATCCCCGTCTAGTCCGATGCCGACGCCTTCCTTCGACGTTGGATAGAACCGGAAACCGACAGTCGTGTCGCCGTTCACGGCAAACCTCTGGCCAAAATTGACAAAGTAACCGATCTCTGCGCTGTGGCCGCTGTCAAAATCGATGCCGATCGGCCTTCCTGTACGTGCATAAGCGGCCCAACGCGGCCAGTAGATAGGTGTATTCACCTTGCCGATCTGAAGGCGCGCATCTTCGCCAAAAACAGGGCGCCCTTCTAAAATAGACGCTCTCGAGAGTCTTACGCGGTAGTGGGGCGGGTCCCGGTCGCAGGTCGTAACCCACACATCTTCCCCATCCGCGCTAGCCGGCCCCAGAACCCGGAGCTTCTCAGCCCCGAAAAAGTAAATGCCCTCGTGCCCGTAGCTGTTTATAGCTTCGCCCGTACCAGCAGCGAAATCGTATTGAACGCTGTCAGCCTTGAATTGGCGGAAAGGTTCGTCCAAACGCAGATTGGACGCCTCGAGACGGCCTAACCGAATGCGCTGCTCCATGTCGCGCTCGCCCTCGGTCGCCTCAGGAACAAGCGGCGGAACCGCGCGTTCGGGCAACTCTTTCGGCAAGATGTACGTCAGCGTGTCAGCAAAAAGCGCCGACTCGCGTTGATGCATTTCCACGTCGCCCTCGGCGTAAACAGCGTAGATGTCGCCCGTGTCCTCGTCCATAAGCAAAGTCATGGCATCCGTCTTCAGCGTAGTCTCGCCGAGCGTGGCGCGCACATCTTCGAGCCGATAGCCGGTCTCCTTGTCGCAAGGCGTGACCCGCCGTGCCTGCAGATCCAGTGGCTGCGCAAGGTTGGGCAACTCAAATCCCCCTTCTTCCTCGACAGGCGAAAGGGACTCGCTCAAAGCCTGGGTAATGGTCGTCTCGCCTCGGCCTTCCTGAGGCAACGGAGAAGGTTTCCAGCCCGCTTCAGGCGCGCGCACTTCAAAGCTGCCCAACGGCACACGCTGCAGCATATCCCGGCTCGGCAGGATATCTTCCGGCGGTTCCGGTCTAGGTGAAGGGTCCACCCGTTCGCTTTCAGCCGCATCCTCTTCTGCCGCGGCAATAGTCCCCTCTGCCGCCGGCGCGTCCTCGACGGGAAGCGCAGGGCCGGATCCAACGGAGGCCGTAGACCCGCTCGCGGCCATTGTGACCCGTTCCTCACGCAAAGCGAAGTGCTGCCAGGTCTGTAGGACTGGATCTGCCACGACAAGCGCGCCGTCGGAAGCGGTTAACGCGCGACCCGAATTATCGAGTTGCAACGCCTTGAACGTATCGAGCCCTGTGTCCCAGACAAGCACCTCGTGCAGCCCGAGCGCGTAAACGCGCCCTCCGTTCGCGACGACGTCCAGCGCTCCCGTTGCAGTTTCAGCCTTAACCTCTTGCGTTTGAACGTCAATGATTTGGAGACTGTCTCTCGTAGCCACCGCCACTCGCTCGCCCTCAACGACCGCGATCGCCTCCGGCTTGCCGCTCAAGGGTATCACGCAGGTGGGTTCTGCGGCTCCCGACTTGTATATGTGCAGGGCAGGAGGAACACGCGCCCCGATGACAAACGCTTTCGCCGTAGCAGCCAAAGCCGCCGGCACGCTGTGGACGCCTTGAATGGTCGCCGGCGCTGACGGCACCGCCGGATCGACGACGGTGACCGAATCCGCAAAACTGTTTGCCACGGCAAAACCGCCGCCCGGGAGCGCGGCAACGGCGCAGGCCCCTTTGCCGCAAGGCACGGCGGCCCGTACGGCCAGGGACTGCGTATCGATGAGAGAAAGCGTTTCAGCACGGCGGCTCAGGCAAGCCAATAGCTCGAGGTCTGCGGACAAAACGAGAGAATCCGGGCCCTGCTCCACGGGAATAGCCGCGACACGCTTCCCCGTACCGCCGTCCATCAGCCATACTTCATTGCGATCGTAAATGCTGAGGAAGATGCCGCGTTCAGGATCGATCGCGGCATCCCGCACTTGGCCATCGACAGAAAAGGCCACACCGCGCGCTGCTGCAACCTGCGCCAAGACGAGTGCAAGCAACAGAAAGAGCAGAGCCTTTCTCATAGGCTTCATCGTGTGTGTGGTGTTCCTATCTCGCTTCCTCAGGCAGAATGATCCAGAACGCCACGACTTGCTTGCCCCTTTCCTTCCTTTCGGCGACCCGACGCGTCTCCCGTGTCGCCTGAGCAAGGACCTTTCTGTCGCCCCGGGCTTGTCCTTTGTCCTTCTCGTTTGTTCGCTCCGGCGCGGGGTGTGTCGAGGCAGACTTCACCTCGGCCTCCTGCGCCGCCCGTTCAGCCTTCGCTGCTTTTGGGGCAGCGCCGTCCTGAGAAGCCGCCCCATAGGAATCGTCTGCCCGAGCAAAGAATCCAGCCGCTACTAAACCTATAAGAAAAGCAATCAGGACTCGTCTCATCTTGCTTTCTCCATCATCGCGAGCGTTTCATCAAGCGATCGGACAGCTTCGGCGCCTCCCATGGTCTGAACGGTCATCGCGCCGACTGTGTTCGCCAGTTCGGCGCAGCGGCGCAAGTTCCATCCCTGTATATAACCGAAGAGAAACGCACCGCATGCAGCGTCGCCGGCGCCGGTCGTGTCAACAACCTCCACACGCTGCGCAGGTATGTGGTGCGACTCGGCGTTGTTCATAGCGAAAACGCCGCGGGCGCCAAGCTTGATCATAACTGTTTCCACTCCAAAAGACCGAAAGAAACGCGCCATAGCCTCGGGCTCATCCTCGCCGGTATAGTGACGCGCCTCCTCGTAGCTGGACATCACGATGTCCAGATGGGGCAACGCGTGCTCGATGTGTGGAAACCAGATCTCTCTCGCGTCATAGCAGGTGTCCATCGACGTCTTAATCCCAGCGGCCCGCGCCTTGGCGAAAACGTGGCCAATGGGTTCGCCGTCCAGGCCGGGGGTCACCGCGGGGCCGCCCCAATGGAGAACCTGCGTGCCCCCGAGGTAATCGACAGGGACGTCGGTGTCGGTCAGGTCGGCACTGGCCCCGACTTGGTGTAGAAAAGTGCGCTCGCCATCCTCGCTGATCAGAACAACCGTAGCGCTAGTGCGCTGCGTCGGCGTTCGCTGGACCAGATCAAGAGAGACCCCGACTTTCTTGAGAGCTGCCATCATCGAGTCGCCAAAGCCGTCCAGACCCACCCTGCCGATAAAGGCCGCTTGCGCGCCCAACTGGCTTATAACAGCGGCTGTCACGGCTGCGAGCCCGCCAAGGTGCATCTCGAGTTGAGGAACCAGCAGGATCTTGCCCCGGGGCGGGAGGGACTCGACTGGTCGAACCATCACATCGACGCATCCCGCACCGACGGTAACGACATTGTATGCCACAGAAACATCCCCCTTTTCTCGCTGCAAATGAACGGTTTTTCTTGGGCAGAGGAAGTATATCACGCCCTCGGAGGAGCTGCAAAAGGCCCATATCCCAAGGGGCTACGGAAGCCGCATCGCAGCATCGGTAGGAAGCTCGGGCAATGCCTTAGCCAATTGATCAAACACCGGCTCCTCAGGAATGACGCTTAGAGGCAGGTCGACTTTACGGCGCTCGAGGCTGCTCAGACAAATGCCCATCACAGCCTCGAAACCATGGTACGTAACAGCTCCGTTGCACGAGTGGGTGCGGCTGGGGTCGTCGAGCCAATCTGCCAACTCTTTGGTGTAGCAGATTTGGTCGCCAACGGGGTCCCATGCGCCGGGCCCTCTCATGACCTCCCCTTTACTGTGCTTTGTAAAGGCCTCCCAGCCGGCGCCGCAGCACACCCGCACGTAACCGTGGCTCCCGTAAACCGTCATGACGTCGTCAAGCCAGAACATGGCGTCAGACAGGTGCTTGGGCGCCAGATAGCCGCATTCAAAAACGCCCCGGACGCCGTTCTCAAAGGCAAGCGTAGCGCTGGCATAGTCGGGCGAGCGGTGCGAGTCCCTCAGATGGCCTTTGCCATGGACCTGCCCCAGGACCCACTGGATCCGGCGGCCGCCGTTGATCCACAGCATGTAGTCGATCATGTGCGTGCCCAATTGCATCAGCCAAGCCTGCGCCGTGGCATGAATCGTATGCACCTCGCCAATATCTCCGCTTTCAATGATCTCCTTGGCCTTGCGCCAATGCGCCCCGTATTTGTGAATATGCGCAACGACCGACTTCGTTCCCGTTTGGTCGCACAGGTCCGTGATGCGCCGGGCTTCCGCCAGCGACAGGGCCATGGGTTTTTCATAGACGATCGCGCCTACCTTGTGTTTGATCCCCAACTCGACCAAGGAGAGGCGAATCTGGGGCATGGTCACGAAACAGAAGACCTCCGGCTTGGTCTCGGCAAGCATGGCGTCTGCATCCGTATAGCGATGGGCCAGGTGGTAGCGATCGGCAACCTGCGCCAAACGCGCCGCGTCCTTGTCGCACACGCCTACCAGCTCGAACCGGTCGGCATTCTCCAGAAAGGCCTGGATATGGTTCTCTCCCCGCGGCCCGCATCCCACTACGGCAACGGTATGTTTTGCCATGTGAATCTTCGTCCTTCCGCAATCTACCGGCGCCTGTTTGGCATCCGGGCAGCTTTATATTAACCTGCGCGTGCATGCAGATGCCAGACATAAGCCCAAAGCCCGGGACCTGCCCTTCTCTACCTGCCGCCCCCTCGGTTCCATCGTACCGAAACGACCGTCTCCTCCTCGAAAGGCCTTGTCTTGATCGCCAAAAGGCGCAAATCCCGCTCGTAAAGCCAGCCCGTTTCCGCTCCCAGAAGCTCCTCGCTGCTCGACGCACGGCAGGATACGCCATGGACCTCGGCAGGCTCTTCCACAGGCGCCAATGTGGTATGCGTTGCTGGTCCATAACCTCCTGACAGCTTCATGACTACTGTTTCGTCCGCCTTCCCACTAACCTCCAGCGAATCCGCCGCACTATTAATCATGACCGGCGGCGCGGAATCTCGAGCCAAGCGCACGAACTGGAGTTCAGGCGATCTCCCAGCAAGGGCGAAGGAATTTGCCATGATAAGCGACGGCTGGATGTCGACCGGGTTCGGTTGGTTCTTCACCATGTCCCAAGAATCCGGATAACACCCTTTGGACGGCCCATCCGTGTATTGCTGCCACATGGCCGAATGCGTGATTCCCTTTGCAATGGTCCGCCAGGGAAAAGAGGTGTCGAACTCAGCAAGTTTCTGGAGAGCCAAGGCGTAATCAAGCCCGCACCACACGACGGGCATGCCGAGCCACGAATGGGTAAAATGCGTCGACCCGAAGTCGCTGACGACGTTGTAAAGCATGGTCGGGTAGCCGTCCATCTGCCAGAAGTAAACAAACGGAAGACCTGTCATGGCCCAGAACCGGGCCCGATCCATGTATTGCCCTTCGCCCGTAAGCATATAGGCCTCGCACAGTGCGTTGACAGCCTGTCCGGCGGCAAGCATGCCCGGCTGGAACTGCGGACACTCCCACATGGCCGCCCCGCGCGGGATCTCATAGAGGTCAAACTGCTTAATTGCGTCGAGGGCCTCCTTGGCAAGGTCTGGGTCGCCGGTAATCCGGGCGTTGCGCAAGGCGTAGTAAACCGGGAATGAGGGTTGGCCAAGGGTGTGCGCGCCCGGAACGCCCAGAATTCTGTGCTTCCTGTCTGGCGGATACCAAACCATCCGCCCGTTCTCGCGCCTGCTAATCCACGCGCGTCCCTCAACAGCCAGCCGTTTGTACGCCTCCGGGACATAGCCGTAGACATAAGGCAGAGTCCCCCACATGGGCGACCCTCCGTCCCGCGACGCAAAGAATGCGGGGTCATGCTCGCGCAGCGCACGGCCCAGGACCGAACCGATGCGGCGCTCGAGCTCGCCTTGCGTCGCACGATGCATCCCTAAGGCCATGTCCGCGTAAAGCAGAGGGATCACGCCGATTTCCAGACGGGCCTCGGCATGGGGATAGGCCCGCCACGCCGGGGGCGACTCCTGCCATAACGTGTCCAGGTAGGCCGTCCGGCACAACGCGCGCTGCGCATCCCAGTCGCGCGGGGGCTCAGACGGCTCGGACATCCCGTAGGCGTCGAACCAGTGCCGCATCGCCTCGAGCAACAACCCGCTCCGGTGAGGCCCGTGAACAATGCTGTCAGGACCATAGCGCGCCTTGCTGTCCAGTACCAGTTGGCCTGTGAGCTGGATTTGCTGGCCTTGCTGAAGGGGGAAAGGAGTATGGGCCTCGTAGTTGTTTTCGTCAACGTACTCTCCGACACCCGGCGCGAAAAGGGACATATGAATAAAACCGTAGCCAAGCCTCAGGTCCGGTGCAAGGAAACGCGCAGCGGGTTTTGATTGGCCCGGCGCCCACTGCTGATGCATATCCCATAGCAACGCAATCAGAACGCTGTCGCCCTGAACTGCCATAAGAGGACATGTGATGCGGTACGGGGCAGGCACGCGCCGATCATGATTGGGGGGCGCCAGATCTCGCGTCGAGGACGAGGGCTCGTCTTGCGTCAGGTATTCGATGCCAGGGAAAACGGCGAAGTCCTTGTGCGAGCCGAAGGCCCGATCGCCGGCCAGAAGCGTGGGACCGTAGAACGCCAGCAGTTCCGTGTCGCATGGCGCATCGAGCGTCGATCGCAGATCAATGCGCGGCGCAGACGGCGCAGGCCTGAACTGAATCTCGATAGGCCAAGACTTCCCGTCGTCGCTGCGCGCTTGACCGGCTACGACAAGTGCAGACCCCTCTTGAGAGAAAGCCGTCGCCAAAAAGGGCAGCTCCTGGCGCATGCCGTTGCGGCGGACTACCAGCCGCGCGAGGGGATGCAACGACCCGGCGCGTTGCCACCCGCTACCGTTCCACGCTTCAGCGGATGCATAAACGCCGCGTCGATTCTCGGAGACCACCGTTATGCGGGCCCACGGCGTAACCACCGTGGCGCGCCCACTCTCAATCTGGACTTGTCCTTTGTCGTTGGGAGGCCGGGCGCCTGCATCAATCTGCTCTTCGGAGAATATGGAGAACTGCGCCGTTTGCATTTCCGCTCCGAACCGGGCCCAAATGTTGCACGCATCAAGCGCTTCTTGCGGCGTAAAGGCGAAGCAAATGGTCGACGTAACTCCGGCGGGAATAGCTTGCACCGTCTCTGCCGCTTTTGTCTCAGCAAACGATCTGTCCAGCGCAAACTGTATATCATGTCCTCCCGGGTACCAACCAAGCCCTGAGTTCTTGAGGACGGCAAGGGCCGTCGTCTCGCGTCCAGCAGTGACCAACGGGGACGCAAGATCGACAGCACGCAGCTGAACGCGATAGCGGTATGGCGCAGCAATAGTCTTTATCACCCTGGCTTCGCCGGAAACGGTCTGAAAGGACACCGGGCCCGGCTGATCGAAATGGAGCATGACCCAATGCGTGCCCGGCGTAAGTGAAGCCGTCTCGCGCTGGTCGCCTACCGCCCATTCCACCTGCGCTTGGGTTCCGGCCAGGATCTGGGCAAACAAAGCCCCGTTGGCTTCCGCCGGAAGCTCAGTCAGCCTGTTTTCATCCGCAACAGCGACAAGCATGGGCTCAGCAAACAGCGCCCAATCATAGCTCGTATTGCCGTCGATGGCGTTCGTATGGAAAGCGACTGCTGCCTCCCCTCCGGCCCATGGCGTCATATCTACAGCTCGTGGCCGCCATCCTGGCTCGGCAGACTCCTCGTCAAAAACCTTCTGGCCGTCGATATAAACAGAGAATCGTGCGCCGTTGGGCAAATTGAGGGCGTCGTCCCACCGTATGCCGTCGCTCATGCCGTAACGGAACGCGAGGAACACTTTGCTGCCCTGCGACGGGGCTGGAACATTAACCTTTTTGTACACGAGGATTGTATCGCCCTCCACCGGCGGGTGCAGGTTGATCCCCCGCAGAATCACCTCATCTGAAGGGGCGTCGATGCGCGCGTGCAACGCACCGGCGGGCGTGCAGACAGCCTCTCCCAGGTCTGCGAAAAAATCCTTGACGATCTCGATGCCTTCCGATCCACCGGCTGCACCTTCAACCTGAGCAAAGGAAACACTGTTGAGAGCCCACAGCGTATGGAGTAAAAGGACGATGCGCAATAGGTACACGGACATGCTCCTGCGATTTGACGGGCTTGGGCGGGCCGGGCCGCGAGGCAAACTCTCTGGACGAACAAGCACCTGCATCCCCCTCCGATCCGGCCCCGAGAAAGTGGCAAGGCGCCGGGTTTCAGGGAAAAGCCGACAGATGGCAAGGGCCCGTAAAAACGGCACAGTTTCTACATAGGAAACGGAAACGCCTACGGTTTCGAGCGCAGGCGTACGGCCAACGGGTACATGTCCAAGCTATTTGATCGTTACCCAGGCGTTGGGCACGCACTCGTTGCCCAGCTTCCGCCCTTGTTCAGACTGCTTGAACTCATCAAAATGCATCCCTACAGGGGGCAACTGGAACAGCTCGCCGGCTTGGGCACGTTCGAGCCGGCTCTGTGCGTAGATCCGCTCAACCTGGGATAGCTGCACGTTGGCGTCCTCGTTAAGCTTGACGATCTCCTCGTAGAGAGCCTTGCGGTCCGCGTTCTCTTCCTCAAGAAGCCGCCCCGCTGCTTTCCTCGCCTCTGCATCATCCAGGGCCTCGCAGGCCCGCAGTTCGACATAGCCCCGGTTATTTTCGCCTGCACACCGCTGTTTGCGAAGCCTTTCGATCTTGTCAAACCGCTCCCTTAAGCGTTTCGCAATCTCTGTGACCTTTTCGGAAACAGACTTCAGTTCGTCCGCATAGGCAACGCGAACGGGTGAAAAACTGTCGAGAGTGTTCCGTAGCCAGCTCGTATTGCCGGGGGCCTGTTCTCCCGCACTTTCTTCCTCGAGAAGCGTATCGCTCTTGCCTTCGATAAAGTCAAGCACGTTGTCGGCCTGTTCTGAAACCTGCCGGATATCTACAACAACATGGGCCTCGATCTTGTGTTCTGTGCGCAGTACGCATCCAAAGGCTGCCATTATGCCCAGCACCGCAAGCGCAACTACGACATTCTTCATCAGTTGGACCTCCTTACCCTTAACAGACGCTGGGTCTGACAAGCCTATTCACTGTGCTGTGCCGCTACTCGACCGCTTCGAAGCGAACCTCTGTAATATCTTCCATCTGGCTCTCCTGGCGCAAGCGAAGGGCCTGCGCGATCGTTTCCGGCTCAATGGATAGGTCGATGGTCAGACCCAGGGATTCGCTGTCGAGCCGCGCCGTGCCGGTTAACTGCCCGTCATCCAGGGTCATCGCGAGCGTGGCGCCGTCGAAAGGCCGCTGCTCGTCAACGCCCACCACCTGGTCGATAATCTTACCAAGTTCTTTTCCCCCGGACACATCAGAGGCATAGTCCGAAAGGAGGATTTTCTGAATGGCGCTCCGGTTCAACGTAAAATCCCCGCCGGAATGGAGCGCAACCTCGAATTCCTGAAACTGCCCGGCGGCGAACAGGCCCGTGCACCGGCCTTCAACCTTGCCGGTCATCACAACCTCCGGCGGTTTCATCTGATCCGTGAAAATGCCCAAGTCCGCATCCTCGAGACGCACATCGAAGCGAAGAGGGCGGTTCTCCTCGAGCAAAGCAAAGGACCCGTCCATCGTCGCCGTGCCGCCGAACAGAGAGGCCTTGCCGTCCCGTACCGCCAAGCGTGCTTCTCCCAACGTCAGCGGCAGGCGAATGTCGCGCAGCGCGGCTCCTGCGGCAAGCAGCTCCTCCGCGGTTGCCGTCCCGGCACCGCTGAAATCCTCTGCATAGTGTAGCGCTCCCGCCAGGCTCGCGTTGGAGCCGGCAGCCCAAGCTTGAGCAAGAACAAATGACTCCGCCGCTGCGTCCAACCGGTCGACGCCGACAACAAGACCTTCCGCAGATGCGTTCAGACTTCCCTTTGCTTGAATCGCACCATTCGCTTCGTCAAGCAACCCTTGCTCGACCAAGATCCCGAGGTCGCCATCCACATCGAAAGGCGCTTCAAACTTCCCGCTCGAAAGGTCCCATGCCGCCTCGCCCACGGCGGCCGTGATGCTCCCTGAACGAACCTGGACGTCTATCGCGCGCAAGAGCTTCGCGCCCATATCCACTTTCACAGTCCCCGCAAGGTCGATCTCGCCTTCGGGAAGCGGCATGGCGCCGACAGCAAAGCCTGCGAGCTTTGCTGAAAGCGTGGCCGACAGGCTGGCGCCCTCAAACTGGACCGGCCCGCGCCCCGAAACCTGCCCGGCAAGTCCATACAAGCCTAACGTCTCCGCGAACTGGGCCAACGACAACTCGACGGCTGCCTCAGCACCTCCCTTTAGCACCGGCGCACGTCCGAGGCGATAGGTCGACAGACTGACTTGGCCCGCTTCACCCAGCGAAAGGGTCAGCTTTTCCCCTGACAAGTAGTCCCCACCGGAGGTTACGTCGAGATCCCCTGTTGCCGAGACCGGCGGCATCCTGTCGAACGCGGCTTTGTAGGATGCGGACGCCATAGCGGCCAGTTGTTCGCCGGTCCATACGCCTGTGCTGAACTCGATATGTTTCGTGGCGCCGTCGAGCCTTGCCTCGACGCTGCGTCCTTCGCCCAGGTCGACCGTGAACAGCGCCTCTTCCCCTGCACCCTCTATTGTGACAGCGAGATCTCCGGCAAAAAAAGGATCGTCATGTCCGCCCCACTCGAGCCCCTCGCACGTCAACTGCCCCCCAATCTCTTTGGCAGACCATCTGCTGCCGATGAAACCCTCGGCGACGTGCAGGCCCTCGACTCGGCACGACTCCATCCCTATGGGCACGGACATATGCCGTGACAGTAAGTTTCCCAGCGCGGGGCCCGACGAGACAAGATACGGGACTTTCGCCTCGACGACAAGCCCGTCCAACAGCCGTTGCGCCCTGCCCGCAGCCTCAACCATCAGAAACGGCGGCAGCGTCACGTTGAAACGCTCGACTTCAAAATGTGTCAGCCCGCCTTTTGCCTCTAGTTCGAGCGTGCCTGTTTTGCTGGAGTCTTGTGGAAATATTGGCGCCTTCATACGTGCCGGACGCGCTGTTACGACAAGAGAGAACCCTGTCGCAGGGGCGTAGCGGCCGGAAAGAGTCAACCCATCGAAGGACCAGTGACCGTTTTCGTCTTGGAAGTCCATTCGGCTGCTGCGGATGAAAAAGGTCCGGACCAATTACGATTTTCTTGATAGACTGATGGGCGGGGAGGGGACGGCCGTCTGGGTACGCCTGTGCATCGACGTGGAGGGATTCCACCCCCAGCAAGTCCAGGTAATGGGCGCCTGCACCTCCCAAGCCCAAGACGGCGAGCAGCCGGTAACGTGCCTGAAGACCGGTAATGCGGACAACCGGACCGGTTCGACCCGAATCCGCCCGGCCGCCGTAGACACGCACCTCTTTAGCGTGCAAGCGTCCGAGCCGCCAAAAGCTTGCTCTTTCGACCTCGGTGCGCGCTCCAATCGTGCCGCTCAGGATGCGGGAGGCAAGCTTGTCCTGCGGCCCATGAAACATCCCGAGAACAACCAGGACGGCAACGAGCACAGAAACAGCCATCAAGGTTCTTCTCAGCCCAGTCCAGAATGGAGAACGCTTCGCTGCCCTTTTCACGCCTTTGCTCAAGTAAGTACTCGTATCGCAGACTGCAACGGTGGAGCGGTAAAGACCCCGAACTGCAGGTGGCGGCCGTACCGTCAGTATCTTCGAAGCCTTCGACCCATTTCAAAGAGGCCCAGCGGTGCGCTTCGGCCCTCATCCTGTGCGATTTGAGGCAGTGCTGCTATGATTTGGCCGGATTCGTGGACCATCCCTCCTCGGCAGGAAAGAAAAGTCCCCCCGGTTCGAGTCCCCCGTGACTCTATGTCCAGGTTTGTGCAAGAATGCGCACCGCGCAGTGCTTCCCACGACGATGGCTCGATGCGTGCGTACTGTATGATGCATTCGGGAATGTCTGGGAAGCCTCGGCCGGCAATAGGCGGTGTGGGCTTTACCGCCTCAGGAGATTTGCCCATGTCCATTCTCCGCACCCTAGTCGTCTTTTTCGCATTTTCGACGGCCTTCGCCCTGGTTGGGCTTGCTCAGCAACCGTCCAGCGCGGTCCACAACGCAGGGAACCATTCGCCAGGCTACTTCCTCATCGCGCCCCTCAAATCGACCGGCACGTATCTCATCAACCGCGAGGGCCAAGTCGTTCATAAGTGGAGAAGCAGGTACATGCCCGGCATGGCGGCGTACCTCCTCGAAAACGGGCACTTGCTCCGGACCGGGAACGTCGGCCCTATGGGCAACAGGACCTTCCTCTGGGGCGGAACGGGCGGCGTGATCGAGGAATTCGACTGGGACGGCAATCTCGTCTGGCGTTTCGAGTACAACAGCGACGAGCACCTATCGCATCACGACATCGAGCCGCTCCCGAATGGCCACGTTTTGCTGGTTGCTTGGGAGGCCAAATCGCAAGAGGAAGCCTTGGCGGCTGGACGCGATCCCCGGCTTGCAGGCCCACAAGGCATGTGGTCCACTGTCGTAGTCGAAGTGCGGCCTAGGCCGCCGGCAGGCGGCGAGATCGTATGGGAATGGCACGTGTGGGATCACTTGGTCCAGGATAAGGACCCCGACTTGCAAAACTACGGCGACATCGCAGACCGGCCGGAACGGATCAACATCAACCCGCCGGACTGGGTCGGGGGCTTGACCAAGGAACAGCGCGAAGAGTTGCAGGCCTTAGGTTACCTCGGCCCCGGAGGCGGGGGCGCCCCGTCACCCATGCAGCACGCCCACCCCGACTGGAACCATACGAACTCTGTCGACTATAACCCGGCCCTCGACCAAATTGCCCTCAGCATGCTGGGGCAAAACGAGCTCTGGATTATCGACCACGGCACGAGCACTGAGGAGGCAGCGGGCAGCGTTGGAGGTCGGCGCGGCCAAGGCGGCGACCTGCTCTACCGATGGGGTAATCCGTCGATGCATGGCGCGCGTTCCGGCGACCAGGCGCTTTTCGCCCAACATGACGTCCACTGGATTAAGCAAGGACTGCCGGGCGCCGGGAACCTCCTCGTCTTCAATAACGGCCGGGGCCGGCCAGACGGCGACTATTCGTCAGTAGACGAGATTGCGGTGCCCGCGGTCGAACCAGGGGTCTATATACGGAACGCCGCAGACGGATTCGCACCTGCAACGGTCGTCTGGTCTTACGTCGCGCCTGATAAGCGGTCCTTCTACTCGCCTTTCGTGTCGGGCGCACAACGCCTCCCCAACGGCAATACGGTCATATGCTCCGGCTCGGAAGGCAAACTCTTCGAAGTTACGCCGCGCGGGGAAATCGTCTGGGAGTTCAGGTTACCCATTAAAGGCGCGGCGCCTTTCTCAATGGGCGCGGGATTTCTTGACGGACTCTTCGACATGCTCGACGCGGACAAGGATGACCAGCTCACCCTTGAGGAATTCAGGCGCATGCCGGCGCCGCGTATGCCCATGATGGGCATGGGCGGGGCGTTCGGTCCACCCCCAGGATTTGGCGTTCCCGGCAATGCCATGGGGCCGCCGCCAGGATTCGGCGCCCCTCCAGCGTTCGCAAGCCCCGGCAGCCCTGGTCCAGGTTTCATGCCGCCGCCGGGCGCGCCCCTCACGGATCAGCACCAGGGGATACCGGGTCAGGCACTCGGCCCCGGCGCTCCTTTCGGAATGCCGGCGTTCGGCCCCGGCGCCCCTGGACCCTTTGGCATGCCGCCTATGGGACCTCTGGGCGCGATGAACGATCCGAACGCTCTCTTCAGGGCCTTGGAATACCCGCCTGATTATGCGGCTTTTCATGGAAAGACGTTGACACCCGGACCTACTCTTGAGGAAGCGCTCAGAGGCGAGCATATTCCGACGCCGAAGACCCCGCCGTCATAACCGCACAACAAATAGGGATCGCGCGATCTAGAAAGATCTGGGCCAGGCTATGTACCGATTCATCTCACGTCACAAGATTCTCACGGGCATTGCTGGGATTCTCCTCTGCGTCGCTCTGCTCGCCTGCGGCTATGTTCGCTATAAGATGCATGGTCCGTACCGGGATTACGCGCTTGATTTGGTCACGCCGGCGCCTGATCCATCGAACCCGATGGACAACCTCGAGGTCGGCGTAGGTATCTGCAACATCACGCCGGCCCTTGATCAAAAGGACGGGTGGACAGACGTCGACAAAAACGGCGAATTCGACCCTGAAGTGGACGTTCTCGAGGACCGCAACGGAAACGGTGAATTCGACCTCGTCTGGCTCGGAGGGTTTGGGACAAAACGTCCGGCTACAGCGGTTAACGATCCCCTTTGGGCCCGGGCCGTCGCCTTTCGCAACAACGGCGTGACCGTCGCCCTGGTGAGCGTCGACAGCGTAGGCCTGACCTACGACCGATGTATCGGCATACGCAAGATGATCGCCGAAACCCATCCCGGGATCGACCACGTCGCCGTGGCGTCCACCCATACGCATCAAGCCCCCGACACCATCGGCCTCTGGAGTTACGGCTATCTATGGGCGTCCCGTTTCGATGAGAATTACGTCCGCCAAGTACAGGAAGGCGCGCGCGACGCCGTGATTGAAGCCGTCGAAAACCTGAGACCGGCGGA
>CAZBQH010000216.1:0-1710 GCA_964493915.1 uncultured Nitrospiraceae bacterium | reverse complement strand
GATCATCGAGGACAGCGACAGCGCGCAAGGCCCGTTCATGGGCTCTTCCCGTTCTAGTGCCGTTAACCTTGACGGCCCCCATGCGTTGGATTCACCCGGTTGTCTACTGGCCGCTGCATCACAAAGCAGTCAGAGCCGTACCCTCCCGTGCCCAAGGGCTCGTTGTCGCGATCGAACAATACAGGCAGGACCACGGAGCGCCGCCTATGAAACTCGATGTGCTGCTGCCCGGCTACATCAAGGAAATACCCGCGACCGGTCTGGCGGGGTTCCCGCGGTTCAAGTACCGTGTAGTGCCCGACAACGAGGCGTACCAAGGGCGGTACGAGTTGTTCATGCCCTGTCCTTACAGCTATTGTGGCCCATCGGCCCTTCTTTACTGGCCCAAAGAGAACGGTTATCTTGTCAGCTGGCCTCAGGACGCCGCATGGCGGTGGGATGATGGCGATTGGGTCTATGTAAATATGAAGTAAGGTGCCGCCCCGCCGCTATGGCTTCCCTTGCTTGACATGCTTACGGCATGGAACGTCAGCGAGTGGTGCCTCCAAGAAGGCAGGAACGCGGTCCAATTCGAGCAGTGCGCCGGGCCAACACCCTTTCAGGAGCATGTGTTCGAGCTTTTTGGACTCAAAACGGCGAGATCTGTACCCCGCGGCCTGACACTGGGAAGGTTCTAAGCTCAGTACGACCACAGACGCACTCCCCGTTCCGCTCTCGAGATCCGAACCAGACACTTGTCGAGGTCTCACTCGGAACTCCGCTCCCGGAAGCGCTTTACAGCTTCCAATGCCGGCAACCTCTTTCCTGGACCGGTCCCCTCGCCGGCAGTCCTCAGCGGCGTCGGATCAGCAGGTTCTCCATGATCCGTTCGAGTTGCGCTTCGGGCAGCCGTTGCCGGTTGTAGACGTGGTCCTTATCCGGAACCGATGCCCAGCGAGTATAGCCGTCGGAACAGCGCGCCTCGCAAAGACCCTGCGACACCTCGTCGAAGTATTGCGTACCCGTCAAGGCGTACAGGATCGTGCTGGGGTCGGCGCAATGCCGCTTCCCGCCGGGACCCTCGGCCAATTCATAGGCTCGCCGTACAGGGTCGGCGGCGGGCCTCTCGGAGAGCGCCGCGCCGATGAAATGGCGGTGGCCCAGATTGCCCTCGCCAAAGCGGACGGGCGTGGGCCAACTCGCAAGCACGCGGCAGGCTGCCTCGGGGTCTTGCGCAAAGTTCCATGCGTATTGAAACGAGCCTTCGTTGTTAAAATACGGTCCCATCACAACGAGTTCGCCCACTCGCTCTTCGATGAGCTCGAGGCCGCCAAGGCTGCTTGATGCATCAGGCCCCGACTCGAGTAGAGCGGCCAGGTTGTTGAGCGGGCCGACGGCTATGAACATGACCTTGGGCCCCTTATGTTCAGCCAAGACCCTGCGGTAAAGCCCCACCGCCTCCGGCGCGTTGTCCCCGTGCTTCAAATCGTTGGGAAACTCCCCGGCTATCGCTTCGCTGTAAGATGATTCCGCTAAAAAAGGCTTGCCCTTATACGCCCCTAGAGGAATATCCGGCTTGCCGAAATAGGTGTTGAGCGCATCCAGGCACGGCGTCGCCCAAGGACTCGACGAGCACGCTCCCATGGCAAGAATCTCAGCTTTTCCCTCGCGCGCCAGAGCGTGCAGGATAGCCACTGCCCCCACGTCGTCCACATCGGGGCCGATATCCGT
>CAZBQH010000215.1:0-5412 GCA_964493915.1 uncultured Nitrospiraceae bacterium | reverse complement strand
GCCCCGCCTCTACCGCAGCCGAGCTGTTTCGGCTCGTGGTGGCCGGATCTCCGCGGCGAGACGCCGCGTCTACCGTAGACGAGCTGTTTCGGCTCGTGGCGGCCGGATCTACGCGGCGAGACGCCGCGTCTACTATCACGCCGGACCGCACGGCAGGGTAGATATAGCGATCCGGATCGTCCCGCAGGAGCCGCCACACGCCACCCTCGGTCTTGAATGCGACGGCGCACTCTTTTTGGGCGGCGTCGAAAAGGTAGGGGATCAACGTGTTCCGGGTGATGTAGCCGGTGATGTCCTCTTTCGTGTAGTAGGCGCCCATCTGCTTCTGGTTGATGTACTTCTCGAAGATATAGCCGAGGACATCCGGATTGATTTCGTTGTCGGCGCGTAGGGGGCGTTCGTCCAGATGCCAGGTATAGGCATCAAAGAAATCGAATATGCGCTCGAAGGCTTCGTCCGGAATGTCAATCTGTGCGTATGCCTTCTCGAGCTCGTGGACGTCGAAGAGCCCGCCATTCAGATAGGGCACTTTGCCGAGCAGAGGATCCAAGTCATGAGGTCGGTCCTTCTCCTGCTCTCCAAGCCCTTCGTGGAACAGGCGCAGCAGGAAGTACCGGTAGAACGAAAGGAAGCGGTCCTTGCCGCGACGCTCCTGCACCATCCGCAGGCGGTTGCGAAGGTAATCCGGGTCGCCATCCAGGAAACGCCGCTTCTGGATGAAGTAAACGAACATCATCCGGTTCAGCATCAGGGAGGCGTACCAATCGCGGTCGGCCTGTTCATCGATTCCCAAGATGAATTTGAGGAAGGTCTCATGTTCCTTCTTGAATCGGTCGTAGAATTTCTTCGTGACCTTTTCGACATCCAGAGCCGCGCGGGCACGAGCCGTCACGTCCGTGATGGTGAGGCGTTCTTCCTCTTCGAGTTCGAAAGCCAGCCGTTGCAGCTTCTCGACAAGGGCCTGAGCCGTTTGCCCACTGCGGTACACATGCTCCCGGTAGTGGGCCTGCGCCCTTGCTGCCCGTTTTACCCACTGCCAGATCTGGACAGTCCGCTGGGCGTTGAAAAAAACAATGAGATGCTCGTGGGCAGACTTGCGCACCTGCTGTTCGATCTTGCGGCGAATGGGGTATGACGGTGCTTCACTGTTGTGGCCTGGGCTACACGTAAATACCACCATCCCGCACTTCTCGGCGATCGCCTTCAACACGTACTCCGCACCGTCAACTTGTACGATAAGCGGCGCTGCGGCGTGGCAGTTCCAGCCTAGTTCTTCGACCAGCAATCCTGGGAAATCGAATTCCTTCAGCCTGCGACGGATCTGTTCGACGTTCACCGGCATGGACTACTCTTCCTCCTGCGCCTTGATAAGCCCCATCGAGCAGATTATCCGTGGCTCCTGCACACGGCCTTCTTCTTCGATGAGGCAAAAGCGTCCCTCCTCACGCAAGGCTAAGACGAGTTCGGCGAGCTTCTGGTCCTCAATCCCGATTCGCAGCTGCCGGTTGAGCGTATCCGTAGCGACCTGCCGTAGAGGATAGCGGTAGATCTCGTCGATGGTCTTCAGAAGCTCTTCGGACTCGAAGAGCGTGTCTTTGATTTCCTCAGCGTACCGCTTCAGGCGTTCGTAAGTTCGGAAACGGGCGCCGCTGGGCCGTCCCAATTGCCCCCCAACACGCTTCTCCTCCTTGACAACATGCTGCACGGCCTCCTTGACCATTTCGTGGTGTTTCTCGTGCCGCGGAAGCGCCGGTGTGTCTGGCCCGCATTCAGCGGTTTTTAGAATTTCAAACTGCGATTCAGTGATGCTTTCGCCTTTCTGGTCAACGTAGGCGAGTGCATCGTTGTCCTCCGCCGTGCGTAAGTAGACGAGCACGCCTTCGGGGCGGTGTTCGGTAGGGCTGTAGGGACGCGACGAGTAGATTACATCGGGCAGGGCAGGGATTGTTTTCTCCAGATTCGGATCAGCCTCAATGGCGTCCTTCCAGATCTGGTAGGCGTAGGAGGCCAGATCGACTTCGGTGTCGTCTTCGCCGTCAAGGATGCCAGCCTTCTCATTGTAGAGATCGACAATTGTCTGCTCGTTGTCGTCGTCCTCGAAGAATGATTCGTCTGCACCGACCACCTCTGCGTTCTCCCGCAGCCTGCTGCGAACCCGTGCCCGAAGCTGGATAATACGTTCTACGCCTTCGGCGGGGAGGAATGAGTAACAGAGAATGCTCTCAGCTTTCTGCCCTATCCGGTCGACACGGCCCGCCCGTTGAATCAGCCGAATGATGGCCCACGGCAGATCGAAGTTCACCACGATGGCGCAGTCTTGGAGGTTTTGGCCTTCACTGAGAACATCTGTTGCCACCAATACCCGCAGTTCATCTTGGCAGACTATTCTGTTACGCTTGTTGTTGCTTTCGGGGCTGAAACGCCAGGCCAAAGCCGTCGGGTTGTCTGAGTCTCCCGTCACGCCTGCCACGCCCTGTATGCCGCGCTCTCGCAACTCCTCGGCAATGTAGTCGACTGTATCAGCGAACTGGGAGAAGATGAGGACCTTGTCGGTAGGGTGTCGTTCAGTAAGGAGTTCCACCAGGGCTTCGAGCTTTGCATCTCGTTCCGGGCGCCATTCGCCGGAACGCGCCAACAGGTTCAGGAGAGCCTTGCTGTCTTTTCTAAGGTCTTTCGCGAGGTCGCCAACAAAGAGGTCGGGACGTAGCCATTTGAAACGCCTTTGGTATGGTCCAGCATAGTCAGCATAGACCTCGGCAGCGCGCTGGCGGAAATCCGCTTCTGTGTGGAGCATCTGTCCAGGCCCATTGACGGCCTCTTTGCCGTTGTCGTCATCGGCGTCAAAGAGGTCTGTGCCGTCGTCATCAGCGTCTGTGAGGCGTGTGTCGAGCATCTCTGCATTCTGCGAACCCAATGGCAGAGGAATCCCATTCTCTATGGCGTGCAGATAGACGTAGTTGCGCAGAATGTGACGCTGAAGGGATTGGAGAAATGCCGCGCCACTACTCTCCAGGCGCTTAAAGAGGTTTGTTCTGCAGAATCCCATCAGGCGCTTGCCCGCGCGGGATAGGTCCTGCAACTGCCGGGCTTCAGCGGGGGTGAGGGGCTTATGTCGCGTTGGCGTTTCGTAATTGCCCAAACCATAGCGCGGTAGGTTCAATCCGTTTATCGTGTTTACCACGAGTGGGGCGTACAACTGCGCGTACTGATCATTGGGGTCCTTGTCATTGATCACGAATTTGACCGTCTGGGGAACCCGCTCGGGGAAGAACGATCGCGTTCCGTCTTCGTAGGTTAGGTATCTGCGTCCATTGCTTGGGTCGGCCTCCGCGTAGTTGTCCTTAATGAAGCTGCGAGTTCGACGCACGAGATAAAGACGCATCAGATCCCGCCAGTCGTCCGGATGCTCGCTTTTCTCAAACGCCGCCAGGGATCGCACCGCGCATTGGTGCCTGCGGACGAACTCTGTCTCAGTCAGTTGCCGAAGGAGCTGTTCGGGCCGAATGCCGAGATCGCGGTCTTCCTCGACGAAGAGACGAAGTTGGTTGGACAAATCAAGGTACGTCTTGTTGTATGGAGTGGCGGTAAGCAAAACGCACTTGCTGTCGTTCGCGCGGATGTAGTCCTGAATTGCCCTGAAACGTTTGCCTTCGCGGTTTCGCAGATTGTGACTCTCATCAATTATCACCAAGCGGTAGCGCCTCAGGTCGGGAAGCTCGGTGATTGCTTGGCTGATAGAAAGCACTGTTCCACGCAGCCTATACTGCTCGCGGTAGTCCTGCCACATCTGAACCAGGTTCTTGGGGCACAGGATAAGCGTCTCAAGACCATGGTCGTCTTCGAATATCCGGGCAAGTGCTGTCGCCATGAGTGTCTTGCCCAAACCGACAACGTCCCCGATCAGAACTCCGTTACGCTTGTTTAGATGGTGGGCAGCGATCTTGACCGCTGCGACCTGGAAATCAAAGAGCTTGTTGCCGAAGTCCTTGGGAATTCGGAACTCGGAGAGGCCGGCACGGGCCTCCTGAGAGAGGTGGTAGGCCATCTTCACGTAGATGTGGTGAGGCGGGATCAGTTCTTCTCGCGCCCAACTTTCATCGATGATACGAGCCAACTCCTCTGAAATGTCCATGCAGAAGCGGTCATTCCAGCGATCCTCGAACCACTTGGCCAGTTTTTGACAGGCGTCCCCGTCAAGCACATCGATGTTAAGCTCGCCCTGGTCGGCAAGGCCTGCTAGAGTCAGGTTGCTGCTTCCCAGATAGCCCACGATGGGATTGATGGGATCGTGTCGAAATAGAAGGTACAGCTTGGCATGGAGTGGGTGGCGTAGAAAAAGTCTAACGACCACCTTTTGGGCGCGAATCTGCGCGACAAGACGACGGAGACCGCGCTCATCTTCGTTGGTCGGCACACCCATCAGAAGCTGCTGGCGAAACTCTTCAGCTAAGCGCTTCTTCAGTCGGACGGCGGATTGATTATCCATTTGTCCGGGGCCATCGACCAGACTCATGACGTCACGGAGTTCATCGTGGGGGAGTTTCTGCATTCCCACAAGCAGGCGGCAGGATTGGCCGGCGTCAGTACCTGCCCATTGCTCTACGTACGAGTCTAGCCTCTTCCAGCCGCGGAGATTGAAATACCCGACGCAAAAGTCCGCCCGCTCAGACAATTTGAGCGTTTCCCTGAGTGCTTGATCCAGGTGCTGTTCGATGTTATCGAATACCCTAGGCATCGCTAATGCTTATTCCTCGGTGCGTGCGCCTGGTACCCAGTCGAGTTCCCGGGAATTCTAGTCACGCCGCCCTTCCTTGAGCCATTTCTCAATGGCCTCGCGGTGGAACCGCCAATGTTTTCCCACTTTTTGGCAAGGGATTCTGCCACCTTGCGCCAGTCGATACAGGGAAGACTTGGCTATTCTAAGGTACTCGCATACTTCGTCAACCGTCATGACCTCTGGGTCCTTGCGAATCATACCGTATTCCCCATGGTTGAAGGCCTTATCCATTGTGCTTGTTTTTGCTCGTTATTGTCAAAGGCCTCCATCGAACAAGAGAACAGAGTGGGACAGGTTTTTGTTAGTCCAGCTATGCTCTGATGCGAACGCTAGGTTGAAACCCGGCTCAGTTTTCCGCCGCCTTTACGAGCAGAGCTTTGGAAGTCCTTACGTCCAACCGTGAAGGATGAGAACTCATTGGCATTAACACGGACAACGCGAGCTTTGTTGGACTTGCTTGTAGACATCGCCGATTACCGGATCATTTCGCTATCCCAGATTGGCTATCTCCATTTCTCCGGCAAGCGTTCGGCTCGTCGGAGGATGCAGCAGTTGGAGAGGGACGGGATCGTTGTGGTGTTGCCGGGGCCGACGGCGCGGGGCGGTGGGCGCCCTGAGAAGGTGTATGATGTTTC
>CAZBQH010000214.1:0-9868 GCA_964493915.1 uncultured Nitrospiraceae bacterium | reverse complement strand
AGAGCGGCTCGAGCGCTTCGCTCGGCGCGAAGCAGAGGAGGAAGAGTAGTTTTTACGGCTGCGGCCTGTCCCGCCAGGCTTTGCCAAGGGTGATGTCGTTTGCAAGCAGCGGGTCCTGGTCCAACCCGTTCTGTCGCATCTTGTCAGCGATCCAGCTCTCGAGTTGCGTCTCGAGCGCCTTTGCAACCTCAGGCTCGGCGTCGGCGATGTTGCGGTACTCGTTGGGGTCTGCCTTGAGGTCATAGAGTTCCCGCGGGGGAGTCTTGTAGTAATCCTCTGCCCGGGCTTTGATGAACTTGTACTGGGGAGTGCGTATAGACCATTTTTTCTGCCATGTGCATTCCTGGCTGACGACGAAGTCCCGGATGGGCTCGTCTGTCTCGGAGCGAAGCCACGGGGCGAGGCTGACGCCTTCCATCTCAGGGGGGATGGGGAAGCCGAACAGGTCGAGGATGGTCGGCGCGATGTCGACGTGGGCCGACATGCCCGCGACGCGGCGGGGTTTCAACGATGGATGACGCATGAGGAGCGGCACATGAAGGTTGCCGTCATAGAGACCATGATGGTCGAAAAAGATGCCGTGGCGGTACATCAACTCGCCGTGATCGCTCATGATAATGACCAAGGTTTCGTCAGCCAGATCGAGCTCGTCAAGGGTTTTGAGGATCTGGCCGATCCCCTCGTCGCAGAACCGGATCTCTGCGTCATACAACGCCTCGATGTAAGCCGCATCAGTGATGCTCCCGCCAAGTTTGCTGAACCACGTTTCCCGCCATGTCTTGCCTAGAGGATGATTATCCATGCCCTCAAGCGTTTTGTTTTCCGGGTCGGAGGGATCACCCTTGTAGAACAGCTTGCGGTAAGCCCGGGGCGGAAGGTACGGGGTGTGAGGGTCCCAGTAGTGAATCATCATGTAAAAGGGTTCGCCGCGGTGATGCTTCAGCCACGGGATGGCGCGGGCGTTGATTTTCCGGTTGTCGCACGAAAGGGGAAGAGGCTGCCGCTTGGTCGGGTCAATGTAGAACTCATAACCCCGGCCGAACCCGTAGCGCCAGTCCGCTAGATTGTCCACGGCGCAGGTCGTGCAGCCGTTTTTATGGACGATGGCGGGCAGCCAGGGCGCGGTGCGAGGAATGTCCACATCTCCGCCGTGGGAAACGACTCCGTGGGTAATCGAGTATTGCCCCGTATTGATCGTCGCAAAGGCCGGGTGCGTGGGTATCGAGGTTGCCGTGTGGTGTTCAAATACGACGGATTGCAATGCAAAAGCGTCCATATTGGGCGACGTACTGCGTTCATAGCCATAGCACCCCAAATGATCGGCCCGCAGCGTGTCGATAACGATGAGCAAAACGTTCACAGTGACCCTTTCCGTGATTCCCCCAGATTCGCGACGGTGTACCACGGGCACCCAGCAATATGCAAGAAGGAATTTCGCGATGGGAGACCGCTTAAGGAATCGGAGAACTTAGCTGCCTCGGTCGGCGTCAATCCCGGGAGAGCGGCGCGAATCCACCGGTTGGTTACGCCGCGCCAGGGACTGCGAAAGGCGCAATAACTAGAAAGCAGCGCCGGATTCTGGTAGACTACAGGCTTTGTGGTTGGGGCGCAAAGGGCAGCCAAGGGAGAGATTGAGGTAACCTATGGAGCATATCAAGGCAACGAACATCACTTGGCACGAGAGCCAGGTCAAGCGCGAGGATCGCGAACGGCTTCACGGTCATAAAGGCGTGGTGATCTGGTTCACAGGGCTGTCGGCCTCAGGCAAATCCACGTTGGCCCATGCGGTGGAGCATGCCCTTTTCAAGATGGGCTGCAGCACGGTCGTCCTGGACGGGGACAATATCCGCCATGGGCTTAACAAAGACCTCGGTTTCACCCCCGAGGATCGCGAAGAGAATATCCGCCGTATCGGCGAAGTGGCGAATCTCTTTGCTCAGGCCGGCGTCATCGCCATAACGGCCTTCATATCTCCCTACAGCAGGGACCGCGAGAAAGCCCGCGCCCTCGCAGACGGCTCATTCGCGGAGGTGTATTTGAAATGCGATCTCGACATCTGCGAAGAACGCGATCCTAAAGGTCTCTACAAGAAAGCCCGTACAGGGCAGATCCCCGAATTCACGGGAATATCCGCTCCCTATGAGGAGCCGGATGAAGCCGAACTCGTAATCGACACGGGTCGCCGGGGCATCGAACAATCAACGCGGCTCGTCATCGAAATGTTGCGGGCGCGGGGGGTCGTCTCCTAAGCACGTGCGGGCTCACTCCTAAATATAGCGCTTTGTCGGCAAGCCAAATCAAAGTTGCCACTATATGTTGCGCTCGAAACCTCTTGATGCTATAATGTTTCCAGAAAGATGAAAAGGGGTAGATGTGCGTTTCAGTAGACGCAAAAACCCATTGGCTTGGAAACGACGCACCAGGGGTTCATCCGGGGGAACAGCGGCCGATACGCAAGCCTCCGGGGCAGGCGAGGATTTCTCTTTTTGGAGCGCCGGTCCGTCCACCGAACCTGATGATGCAGAGGGGACAGGGGTGAACATGGAACTGCACGATTCTCCCACCAATGAAGCCAGCCAACGCCTTCTAAGCACCCTCGGCCGTTTTCAGCGCCACGTCGCACGGGCGCGAGACGGCGCACCTCAGAACACGTGGGTGGATGAGTGCATGAACGAGCTCATCACGGCCGTCGAGATCGCTGCTTCCGAAGGCTGGCGCGACGTAATCGAGGTGCTCACGGAGATGGGTCGCGTCTTGCAGACCTATGAGGAGGGCGGGACAGCTTATCTCTGCCTCCCGTTCCTTGCCGACAGCTATGAAAGCCTGTGTTTGATCGTGGGCGATTTGTATGTAGGCAGAGCGCGTCCGGCAGTCATGCAGAAATGGCGCGACCGCTATCAGCAGGCCTTAGGGGATGTAGCTGAGGCAGGGCTTACGCTGGTGCAGGACGACGAGGAAGTGCTGCCTCGTCCCCGCATTGTCCGCGAGAGAGAAGGCACAGAGGAAGCCCCTGCAGCCTCCGGAGAAGGCGACGCCCCGATTGGCAATGTCGACGCTGAAGAGTACGACAACGCAGAGTTCGGCCCCTTTGAGCCTCCGTCCATTGATGGAATGGCGGAGGCAACAACCGGCGAGGACGAAGACAGGCTGCCGCGTCTTGACGATCTCATCCCGTTAGATGAACCCGGCGGCGCCAGCAAGAGTTCGCTCACTCGGTCGACCTCGCCGGCGTCCGAGTTGGAAGCGGAGGCACCTTTCGCTCCAACCAGGGAGGACCGCCCTTCAGACGGGGAAATCGCGAATACCAGGGACGATTCCAACGGAGGCATGCCCAGTCTGGCTGAGATACGGCAAGAAGCCGCAATGGAAACTGACGAGTCGAGCGCCTCGAACCAAGACGTCGAGGAGCCATCCCAGGAGAAGGGCGAAGACGACGCCTCCGAGCAGATAACCGCCGCATTAGATGCGCTGTGCGACGACCTGTCTCGCATGCGACAGGCCGAGAAGCCCGATGAGAGCGTTCTCAACGGGATCTTGGACAAGATCGCCCTCCTCCATCAGGTCGCCTCTGACGAAGGCCGGCATGAAGCCGCGACGCTTTGTGAACGCGCGGCCGAGCTGTCGCGGAAGATGTGGTCTACGGGGAACACCTCGGATGACGCCTACTATGATCTGGCCTATGGTTTTTGCGAAACCTATTTCCTCGCCCGTGACGGTTCAGGGGCTGCCGATATCTGGAAGTGGCACGAGGAATGTCTTTCACTGCTGGATAGCTGGGGGGAATCCGTGCCCGAGAACGCGACCCGTGCCGAAGAAGAGACGCAACCTCAACCTGCTCCCGTCGGGAAGGATGGAGAGGACGTTGCGCCCGAGAAACTCCTTGAAATAGCGCGCACTTTTATCGCCAACGGGCGCGCAGGGGAAGCCAAGCTGCTGGCTCTCCGGGCAGCGGCTCAAATCGCGATGCTCGAAACGCACGAAGCCGAGGGAAACGTGCATGCCGCGGAGCACTCGATCCAGGAAAGCGGCGAGGCAATAGAGCGCGCACGTCTCGAGGTGCAGAAGGCCGAAGAGCGGGTTGTGGACGCAGAACAACGGGCAGCGGATTCCGACGCGTCGGTGCGCTCCGCCGAAGAGCGTGTGCAACAGGCTCATGCGAACATCGAGGAGATTGACGGGCGTCTGCAACAACTCGAGGCAGAGCTGCGCAGACTTCAGGAAAAACGGGACGCCGAAGCCAAGCAACTCGAAGAGGCGCGGGCCTTCCTCGAACAGAAAGAAGCGGAAGAACAGAAGGCTGAGAAACAATTCTCCGAGACCAAAGAAGCGGAGAACCAGGCGCGGATTGAACTCGAGAATGCCCGTCAGAACGTCAACAACCTGCAGCGCAAGAGGACCGAACTCGATGCGTTAATGGACCGCGCCCGCGAGGTGTTGACACAGCGGCGCTGGTCACTCGAAGAAATCCGGGAAACAATCGCCCAGCTTCAAAGCGGGGGCGCTCATGGAGAGCCTGCTTCCGGCGATATGCTGTTCTGAACGCCGGGGAATCGGGGCGTTTTTGGGAGGAGCGGGCGCCGTCGTATCCTACAGCGGGAGTTTATGGTGCGAAGCAGGGCTGACACAGTGGGGGTGGTCGATTTCGGATCCCGATCGCTTCGTGTTCTCATTGCGCGCAAGGAAGCGGACGGCGCCGTCTATATCACGGGCCACGGTGTTGCGCCGGCCCAAGGTTGCGTGTGTCAGGGCGTGATTCAGGACTTGCAGGCCGCCCAACGTGCCCTTCGAAACGCTCTGAGTCAGGCCGAGAAAGAGGCCCGCACGGGCGTTTCCTCCCTATTCTGTGGCATCCAGGGCCGCAACGTCGAGACCTTTATCCGCGAGGGCAATGTCGAGATCGCGCGGGGCGCCGTCGAGCCAGCGGAGCTTGCAGAGGCCAAAGACATCGCTGCGAGGGACATCCTCGCCCCCGGGAAGAAGGTTACTTCTTCGATTTCTGCGCAGGAGTGGTATGTGGACGGACTGCGGGTAGCTGACCCGGTCGGGATCCACGGGCAGGTATTGAAGGTTCGCGTGCATTTTGCCCGCATTCCCGCCGTGATACTGGACAACGTTGCGGGGTGTATCGAGTCGCTCGGCCGCGAGTTGGAAGACATGATTTTTCTCCCCTTGGCCGCTTCCATCGGCTGTCTCACGCCCGAGGATATGGAGTTAGGTGTAGCCCTGATAGACATCGGCCACCGCAACATCGGCGTTTCAGTCTACCGGGATTACCGCAACCTGAATACGCATTGCTTCGAGCGCGGCGGGTATCACATCACGCGCGACGTGGCGGCAGGCCTCCAGATCTCGTTCGAGGAGGCCAACGAACTCATCCTGGAATATGGGGTGGCGGAATCGCTTATTCGCCGCGAGGTGGAAGGAGGGCGTGCTGGCGACACGCCAAAACGGCACGGCGACGAACAAAACATGCGCATCAAACTGAAGACGGCTGTCCCCGGCGCTCCCCCTGCAGTGGATCGGAACACCCTCGAGGAGATCATCTTCGAGCGCGCGAAGGAGCTGATGACCTTAGTGAGGCAGTACCTTCAGGCCCGGGATCTGACCAAGAACCTCGTGCGGGGCGTCGTCTTGACAGGGGGCGCCAGCCAGATCCGGAATCACGTCGCCTTGGCCGAGGCCGTTTTTCAGACGCCCTGCCGCGTGGGTTTGCCCAACAACGTCGAAATCCTCCCCCACGAAGTAAAATCGCCCGAGTTCTCCGCAGCCGTAGGCATTGTTCGCCATGCTTTCGAATATAGAGCAGCCGCAAGAAACGGGCGAGTCAACGGCGCCTCCTCAACGCTTCCATGGCATCAGCGCATGGCACGTTTGGTGCGGAAGTATTTCCTCTGAGGGCGCCGAAGTGCGCGGGTCTGAGAGGAATCATGTATCCGCCGGCAAACAGACGGACACTGCACGAAGCGCGGGACCGACAGGGCGCGACAGAGGACCGCGCGGTTTTTCAGAACAAGGGATGCGTTTGCCCGGCTTGATCGGGTAAGATCGCGCGCCCATACAACAGCGACCTTGTTCAGGAGGGAAGAATGGCTCGCATCGCTACGTTCACCGTTGTGCCAAGGCTGCCGGCGCCGCTCGAGCCTCTGCGCACGGCAGCCTATAACATGAGTTGGTGCTGGGACCCCGAGTCTATCGAACTCTTCTTCCGCATCGATCGAGATCTCTGGGTGGCCTCGCGCCAGAACCCCGTGCTGATGCTGGGCGTGATCGGTCAGGAACGGCTGGAACAACTGGCGAAGGACGATAGTTTCATTGCCCATCTTGCTCGCGTGAAAGAACGGCTTAACACGTATCTCACTTCCTCGACGTGGTATGACAAGTCTTGTGACGCGCCCAAGGGCTTTCAGGTAGGGTATTTCTCGGCCGAGTTCGGCATTCATGAGTCGATTTCCATCTATGGCGGCGGCTTAGGCCTGCTGGCAGGGGACCATGTGAAGTCGGCAAGCGATCTGGGCTTGCCCATGGTTGGTGTCGGTTTGATGTACCGTGAAGGCTACCATCAGCAATACCTGAATGCGGACGGATGGCAACAGGAACGGTATCCCCGCAACGACTTGTACAATATGGCGGTGACCCTCGAGCGCGACGGCGCAGGCAATCCGGTTGTAATCGACGTGGAATACCCGGAGCGTGCGGTTCATGTTCGCGCTTGGCGCTGCCAAGTAGGCCGCATCCCCGTTTTCCTCCTCGATTCTGATTTCGAGGCCAACGATCAAGACGATCGGGAAATCACCGCCCGGCTCTATGGTGGCGACCGGGACATGCGGATCCGGCAGGAGATCATCCTCGGCACAGGCGGCGTCAAACTGCTTCGGGCGTTGAATATCGTTCCGACTGTTTATCACATGAACGAGGGACACTCCGCTTTCATGACGCTCGAGCGTGTGCGCGAGTATGTCGTGAACGAGGGATGCACTTTTGACCACGCCTTCGAACTGGTAAAGGCATCGAGCGTTTTCACCACCCATACCCCGGTTCCTGCTGGCAACGACATGTTTGCCCCGGAGATGATCGCCCGTTATTTCGGCAGCTATGCCCAACACGTCGGCATCACTCTTGACAAACTGCTCGCCTTAGGACGCCAAGATCCCGCGGACAGCCGGGAGCCTTTCTGCATGACTGTTCTGGCGTTGCGCGCCTCGGCCCACTCGAACGCCGTCAGCAAGCTTCATGGCGAGACCGCCCGCGGGATGTGGTCGCGCGCCTGGCCAGGGATTCCTAAACAAGAAGTGCCCATCACGTCCATTACCAACGGGGTGCACCCGCGCTTCTGGGTGTCACGCGATATGGCGGGTCTATTCGATCGTTACATCGGCCCGGACTGGATCTCCCAGCCTATGAACCCGGAAGTCTGGCAGCGCATTGACCACGTGCCGGACGCCGAGCTGTGGCGCACCCATGAGCGGCGTCGCGAGCGGCTGATCAACTTCGCGCGGATACGGTTTGCGGCCCAACTGCAACGACGGGGAGCGCCCCAACGCGAGATCCAGCTCGCCAGTGAAGTGCTCGATCCTGAGGTCCTTACCATCGGGTTTGCACGACGCTTTGCCGCCTACAAGCGCGCAAATCTGTTTCTGATGGACCAGGAGCGATTGCGGCGCCTTCTCACCGACGAGACACGCCCGTTCCAGATGATCATAGCGGGCAAGGCGCATCCGGCCGACAACCAGGGCAAAGAGCTTATCAGGCAGATTATCCATTTTGCGCACGATGCGTCCCTCCGGCATCGCATCATCTTCCTCGAAGACTATGACATCAATGTTGCCCGTTACATGGTGCAAGGGGTGGACTGCTGGTTAAACACGCCGCGGCGTCCTATGGAGGCAAGCGGCACAAGCGGTATGAAGGCCGCCGCCAACGGCGCCTTGAATATCAGCATTCCCGACGGCTGGTGGTGCGAAGCCGAAGGGCTGGGAGAGAATGGGTGGAGCATCGGGCGCGGGGAAGTCTATGAAAGCCCCGAGGAACAGGACAAGATCGAGAGCCAGACGCTTTATGAGATCCTCGAGCGTGAAGTCGCGCCCATGTTCTATCAATCGGGACACAACTTGCTCCCCCGCGAGTGGGTGCACCGCATGAAGTCAGCCATCAAGACCATATCCCCCGTCTTCAACACGCACCGCATGGTGCAGGACTACACCCAGCGGTTCTACGTGCCCGCGACAGCACGCTCGGAGAAACTCAACGCCGACAACCGTGCCCACGCCTTGGCTCTAACGGAATGGAAGGCCCGCGTCCGCTCCTGCTGGGACAAGGTTCACTTCACAGCACTCGTAACAGACGACGGCCAGGAACTGACGTACGGCACGAGCCTGTCCGTCTCGGCGACCTTGTACCTCGGCAAGCTGACTGACCAGGACGTCACGGTCGAGGTGTACTATGGCGATCTGGATCCTTACGAGCGCATTCCCGAGGGGGAAACACGCCCGATGGATTGCGTAGAGCGCAAAGAGGGCGACATCTATGTTTTCAAGGGGGAGATCTCCTGCGCCAAAACGGGCCGGCATGGTCTTACGGTCCGAGCGATTCCACATCACCCTGACTTGGCGGAGAAGCACGAAACGGCCCTGATCGTTTGGGCGTAAACCGCATAGGGGGCGGTGGCGCCTGACTTCGAGGGCCGGGCGGATTTCGTGCCGCCGGAGCTGCGGACCAGCGGGCTTGATGAATGGACATCTAATGCCGATGTTTACGCCCTGGCCATGGCGGTCCACGACGTAGACGACCGGCTCCTCAAAAAATCCCTCTCGTGGGCACGTGACCCGGCTGAAGGCTGGCCGTTTCTGCGCCACAACTGTGAACGCGCGCCCGTCCGACGGGAAGATCGCAGTCTAGTTCCGCATACCTCTGCCCAGATACCGCACCTTATAGCCGTATATGGAACGAGGCGACTGAAGCTATTTCACCGCGCGCGCAATCTCACTTATGTTACTATTATTATTGGATCGAAGTTGGCGTGAGCTTCGTCTTAGTTGATCTTCCCTTGGAGGGAATCAAGATATGGACTTGAAACACAAGGGAGGTTTTGCAGGCTTGCTGGTCGTCGCCATCCTTGTTGCTAGCTGTGAGAGAAATGCTGGCAGGGAGGCAACCATGGCGCACATTGGCGAGGTCGATGTTGGTCCGGCACTCGATGCAGATCTTGACGCGATGTCTCGTGGAGATTTCGGTGCGACGGAGTCCATTTCAGGCTTGGCGGGGACGGAAGCCGGAAGAGACCATCTGGCACATAGGGTACCGCAGTGGGAGGCGGAGGCTGGCGAGGGAAACCCTTGGGCCGCGTTTAAAGCCGGCTACTGTCATCACTTGGGATATGGTGTCAAGAGCGATGTGCAACAGGCGGTCAAGTGGTATCGCCTGGCAGCTGACCAGGGAAATGTGGCTGGCCAGATTAACCTAGGTGGGTGCTACTGGAACGGCGAGGGGGTGACGCAGGACTACGAGGAGGCGGCCAAGTGGTTTCGGCTGGCGGCTGACCAGGGACTTCCCCAGGCCCAGTTCAACTTAGGCCTGTGCTATGCCGAGGGCAAAGGCGTGCGGCAGGACGACGAAGAGGCGGTCAAATGGTTTCGGCTGGCCGCTGAACAGGGAAATGCGGAGGCGCAGAATTATCTCGGCTGGTGCTATAACGAAGGCCAAGGCGTGCCGCAGGACGACGAGCAGGCGGTCAAATGGTATCGCCTAGCGGCTGACCAGGGCTATGCGGTCGGGCAGTATAATCTCGGCCTGTGCTATCACCACGGGAAAGGCGTTCCAGAGGACTACGAAGAGGCGGTCAAATGGTATCGCCTAGCGGCTGACCAGGGAA
>CAZBQH010000213.1:0-15954 GCA_964493915.1 uncultured Nitrospiraceae bacterium | reverse complement strand
TGTACCTGCCGTAAAATGCGTATTGTAAACAGTCTGGGTGTCCCCGCCGCCCGAGGGGGCAGGGGTAAGATTGCCCGCGTTGTCTTCCGCCTGAACCGCGAAATAGTACGTGTCGTCCGTGGTTGTGCCGTTGTAGGCAAAAGTGCCTTCTTCGGCATTCGTGGAAGTTGCTCCTTCAGTCCAGGCGCCGCCGGTTGACTTTTTCACCCAGAGGCGGACGCGCGCCAAGCCGCTGCCGTCCCCGTCTGCGAAGCCGGAATAGCTGATCGAGATAGGGGCATTGTCCTCAAAGGAAGGCGATCGGACCGTGCCTTTGATGGGCGCTTTCGTATCGTAGATCGTGCAGGCGCCGCCCTCGGCGTCTGGAACGCTACTCAAGCGTCCTGCCGCGTCTTCCGCGCGGGTTGCGAAGTAATAGGCGCCGTTGCCTTGTGTTGGCGTGTAGTTAAAGGCGCCGCTCGGCGTGTTGGCCCCGAGGTTTGTCTGTATCCACTCGGTCCCTTCTTTGCGGACCCATAGGGTCACCCGTTTGAGGCCGCTGGCGGCGTCGCCTGCATCGCTATAGCGCACTTGGATGGACGTTCTGCTGTACTTAGGCGAGGAGACCACGCCAGGCTCCGGCGCCGACGTGTCGTAAATCGTCCGCCCGTCGCCGTCGCCTATCGGCGCGGGCGAGAGGTTTCCTGCGTTGTCCAACGCCCGCGTTGCGAAGTAGTAGCTGCCCTCTGCCGGGAGGCCTGCAATCGTGAACGTCCCATCGGAAACGGCGCTTTCCTGTCCGGTGTTGACCCAGTCGTCCGATTCATAACGCATCCAGAGTTGGACCTTCTTGAGACCGCTGCCGCTATCGGAAGCCCCGGAAAAACCCACTTTGAAAGGCGTCTCGGTTGCGTACGGAGGTGGTGCGGCCATGGCGGGCGTAGGAAGCCTTGTATCGTAGATGGCGACCGCGGGCGTGGTGAGCGCCGGAGCCGGAGATTTCCAGCCTGCGTTGTCGATGGCCTGCACGGTGAATTCATACGAGCCGTCTCCGGATGGAAATGCATAGGAGAACGTGTCGGTGCTTGCGGTACTGATGAGTCCTGTATCTGCCCAAATACTGCCGCTTCTGCGCGCCCAAAGGCGCACCTCTTTGATGCCGCTTGCGTCCGACGCGCCAGTATAGCTCACCCCTACTTGGCTTGAGGCCGTGTAAGCTGGAGCAAAGACGATCGGAATGTCCGGCGGCGTGGTGTCTAAAACGACAGTCGCTTGACCGGGGCCTGAGGGTTCTGGAGACACATTGTCTGCATGGTCTTGCGTCTGCAAAGCAAACCGGTAGGTGTCGTCTCCTTGCGTGTCCGGATAGGAGAATGTCCCTTTGGATTCCGTCGCGCTGAGGCCGGTGTCCGCCCATGTCCCTGTGCCTTTTTTGACCCAGAGCCGGACCGTTTTCAGGCCGCTGCCTTCATCCGTAACGCCGTCGTAGGAAAGGGAGAGCGATGTGGACTTGGCATATTCGGCGGCCGAAAGCAAACCAACAGCAGGGGGCGTTGTGTCATATAGCGTGTGGGTTTGGCCGTCCCCGGTTGGGACGGGCGAGAGATTCCCGGCGTTGTCTTCAGCTTGCAGCGCAAAGTAATAGACGCCGTCGCCGGACATGCCATCGTAATACAGCGTGCCGGCTTCCTGGTTCTCGGGGGGAAGCCCGCTGTCAGCCCAGGACCCCGAATCTCCCTTTTTTACCCATAGCCAGACTGCATGGAGGCCGGATCCTCCATACTCGTCGTCGGCGCCGGAGTAAGCGACGGCGATTGGGTTTTTTGATGTGATGTTCGGGGAACTCGCCTGGCCTGGAGAGGGGGCCATATCGTCAGCAGACTGATCGCCGCGGCTGAAGCGCGTGGCGCAGGTCCCGGCCCCCGAAGGCCCGAGGGAGCGGGCGCCTGAGTTGTCTTCTGCTTGCGTCGCGAAATAGTAAGTTCCTTCTCCTTGGTCAGGGATGTACGAGAAAGATCCGCTCCCGCTTGCGGCAGAAAGGCCGGTGTCCGTCCAGGCGTGGGCGCCCTTGCGCATCCAAAGATGGACGCCTTTCAATCCAGTCCCGTTGCTGTCAACGGCGCCGTCGTATGCGACAGCAATGGAACTCTTGTCCGCGTCTGCGGGCGAGGATGCCGTAGCGGGCAGGGGCGGTTTGTCCGATGTGACGACGGTTCTGCTATCCTGGCCGGAGGCGTTTTGCCATTGCGCCAGACTGTAGATGGTTTCGAGTCCGCACTCGAAAAGGCCCTCGGTAGTTGGAGAGTAGATGGTATTGCCATTGCTTACAACCTGGCCCAGTTCCGCAAGCTCGTTGTTGTCGAAGGCAAGGAATCGCGCGATGCCGTCGCACATCTGGACGACGTTCTTGTCGATAACGATATGCTCGTGGCGGGTTTGGCCGAGGTACTCGGGACCGGTGTAGGTCCGAATTCCAAAGATCGCCGAAGTCCTGGGCCGGTCTTCGTTCGAGATCACGACGTTCTCTTCGAAAAAGACGTCTTGCAGCGGCCGTTGGTCGTACCCGTGGGCGGAGCCAACGACAATTCGGTCGGCGACGCGCCTGTCGACGGTACTCATCATATTTCTGCGCACCGAAAGCTGGTGGCATGATCCCACGTTCAGAAGAATCTCCGCGTTGGTGAGGGTGTTGTATTCGAACACGATGTCATTGATGGCTTGGGGTTCTGGTTTGTTCGGGGCGAGGTGAACCAGCAGCCAGTTGTAGCGGGTACCGTCTGAATGCGCTTGGCCATCTGTTAACGGATCAATCCAACCTTCAAAGCGGTTGTTCGAAATCCAGACGTGTTGGGTGGGTGTTTCGAAGCTGTGACCGCCTGAGATTCGCATCGCGTGGCGGCCGAAGGCCGGCCGTGCAAAGAGGTTGCCCTGGATCACGCCGCTGTTGATGTAGGTAAGGTATGCAATGTGGTTTTCAGAGAGGTCCATCTTGTTGTTGAGAAGGGCTAACCGGCTTGCAAGAAAGAAAAGCTGCGACGCTTTCGAGTTGCGCAGCGTGCAGTTGACGACGAAGATGCCGTTGGCCCGGCGCGAGTCGATGCCATGGGAAAAAACGAGTCCTTGATTGAAATCAGACACGTCCACCCGCAGAAAATAGATGTTATTGATGCTTTGAGTCGAGAACCAGAACTGAGCGACAGCCCCTTCTGACGAGGTCAAGCGGAAGTCGAGGTCGGCAAAGCCGAAGTGTGCCAAGCCGCTGCCGGTCTGACAAATGACGTTCCTGCTGTCGTTGCCGACAAGCTGCAGGACAGGTTTGGGGCCGGCGCCCTTTTCCGCGCGGAAGACATAGCCCCATCGCGCATCGCCATGGCCAGGCGTTACCTGCCCTGCCCAAAGGTGGAAGGTCTGGCCCCGCTTAAAGAGGATTTGATCTCCAGGCCCGTAGCGGCGCTCTTCCATGCCTTTGAGCGCGTGCGTAGCAGTGCGCCAGGCGCCTTCGCCTGGGCTGACGCCCGGGTTCGCATCGTCGCCCAAGACTGCGTCCACAAAGTAGGTGGTCCCGTCTCGTTCAAGCACCTCGATCGTGATGCTATCGCTGGCGCTGCGGCCTTTTGCATCCCGCACTGTGAGCGTGGCTTGATAAACGCCCGGTTCTTCGTAAACATGCGCGCCGTTGAATCCTCTCATCCTCTCCGAACCGTCGCCAAAATCCCATATGTAGTCGACAATCTCCTCCCGGGGCGCTGACTTCCAGCCTTCAAAGAACACTGGAAAGGGTTCATAAGATTTTGTCAGGCCCGTTCCCCGGTAGAACTTGTCTTTCACCTCGGCATAGTAGGGGTCTTCATTCACCTCGATGGTGGCTGTCAGACTCTGAGCTCCTTGGGCGATTGCGAGAAGGATAAATGCCAGAGTAGCCGGGACGGTGCGTCTCATAGGCTCTTCTCCAAACGATCGTACACGCAGTAATATCCGGCACTTGGGCGAACTCGAGAACCGGTTTGCACCCAATGCCCCCCGGTCTGTAAGCAATCCCTATGCCGCCCGGTCGATATTGTCCACGTAATGGAAAAACGTAGTGCGGCCTATGTGAAATGCACGAGAATCGCCGAGCTGGGGATGCTTTACCCATGGGGAATTGCGTCTAGGGCTGCATTCTTGCGTGGGGCATTTTACGTTTTGTTGTCAAAGCGACATGTTTTCGGCACTCTGCCGATGCCAAGTTTTCGTGGCGGGAATATTGCGGCGCATCCTTTTTTGACACATCGGGACTGTCGAGATGCACGTTGTACACAAATGAACAACCATGGCGCCTCGACCGACCTTGTACAGCCGCCTAGGTCAGCGTAGCAAGTGCTTACGGTGTGACAGCCGAACCATCGGCTTCTTCTTCAGACCCGTCGTCGCCCTCAGGATTCTGTCCAGGGGGCGGGGTGGATTCGCTTACTGGTTCGCTGGGAACTTCCTGCGACAGCGTTTCTTCACTGGGCGGCGGCTCTGTTTCGCCGGAGGGAGTTGGTTCGCTGTCTGCTGCGGATGCTTCGGCTTCAGGTGCTGTTTCCTCAGCGAACAGCTCCGGGTGCGAGTTGCGCAAACGGTTCAAGGCATCCTCGGCTTCAGCCGCGGCGTTCGAGCCATAGAAGAGGTTTACCTCGTCGCGGTATGCAGCTACTGCTTTGTCGAGCTGGCCGAGTCTCTCGTAGCAGCGCCCCATATTGAGCGGTTGAAGGTATGCTGCGAAAGATTCGGGCCATTTCTCGCGCACTTCGAGGTAGTAGCTCAGGGCTTTCTCATGGTCGCCGCTCTGCTCGGCAATAAAGCCCAAGGCCGCCACGGATTCGGGGGTGACTCTTGCTTCAGGGTACTTCGTTCGTACCGTCTCAAATACTTCACGCGCTTTATCATAATTCTCGGCATCCAGAGCCGCCTGGCCGTTCATGTAAAGCGCAAGTGCGTCCAGGGACGCGTCCGGCGTATTGACAGAGGACAGTTCCGTTGCGCGAACGGCGGGATCCTCGGCGTCCAGTACGGCCCGGGCGTATTTCGTTGCTGCTTCACGGTTCTTTATATCTGTACTGATGCGGTAGAAAACGCCGACGAGGATAACGGCGGCGATGAAGACGGCGCCTGCGGACCACAGAAGTGGATTCTCCTTCGCGTGGTTGATGATTGCTGCGAGGTCGTTACGCTTGGGTTCGCTGGCGATCTCCTCCAGTTTCTTCCGACGTGATGAGGACTCCAACGCCATAGATGTATCATGCTCCGTTCTAGTGCAGTGCGCCCCACTCGACTATCTGCCAGGCTTCGTTTGTTTTCTCGAGGTAGACAGTAACCTGTCCTTGTAGGTTGATGAAGGGCCGATCCGGCAAGTCCTTAGGTTTGGCTGTCGTTCCAAAAGTCTCGATAGCCCGGGCGCGATGGCCGTCCACGATAATCCGGGGTCGAACGCGGGTAATCCGGATCTCCCGGTACGAGGCGAACACCTCTTTAAGATACTCTTGGATGCCTTCGTAATCACGCCCGCCCAGGTCGCGGTAGTTGCGCGACACATGAGCGAGGACCTTGTAAATGCGGCGGGTCTCCATCCCTTGGTGTACGTCGTCGAGCACGAGCTCGATCTGTGCTTCATCAGACAACTTAGCACTTAGCAGTCCCGGGATCTCGACGGGTAGATTGCTTCTGCAGGCAGAGCAGACGACGAGCACGGAAAACACCGGGAATGCCAATAACGATCTCATTCACTCACACTCGGTGTCAGATGCAGGATCAGCTTCTGTTTGAAGAGAGGGAAACGGCCGGGTTGGATCGTCACATCCAGCCTTCTATCCGGCTTCGTGAAAACCAATTCGGCGCCGCCGGTTTGGATCACTCGAGCTAGTTTCCAGCCTGCCGCCGGGGCCTCTTTGATGTAGAATTGGGCAAGTTCGTTTACGGTGGCCCTTGACGTATACACAATCCGTCCAATCTGCATGCCTTCCGTCTCGAAAACGTAACTCTTGTCGAGCTGTTCGTTCACGTTCGCCGGCAATGGTACGTCAGCAAAACGCTGCTCCGGCGACATTGGAAGAACCGTATCCGGTATCGGAGGGGCCTCGAGGTCGGTTGCGGTCGATTCCTCTTGCAGGGGATCTTCCAGAGATGCGACCGGTTCTGCAGGCGTGCGCAACCGTGCTAAGTGCTGACAAGCGGTCAGGGTAACACAGAGCGCCAGAATTAGCACTTTCCAGCGGGACATAACTCCTTAACTCCTTATACGAACGCTATGCAGAAAAGAAAACGCTTAGGCTCGGCTTCCCTGGGATCGGGTATGCGACCCTCGCTGCCTACAGCGGGTTTGATGATAGCACATCATGGCGGGTAAGGCCAATAGCCAAGGTTGCTGGCTTGAACAAGCGGAATCTGCCCGGGTTTACGAGATGCCGTGGACCCGCTCATAGGCCGCGATTTCCTTTTCATGGCGGAGGGTGAGACCGATCTGGTCCCAGCCATTCAGGAGACATTGCCTCTTAGCGGGGTCAATTGTGAAGGGGATAGTTCCTCCATCGGGTTTCTCGATAGTCTGATTCTCGAGGTCAACCGTCAATGCGTACCGCTCATTTTGCGCAACCTTCTTGAAAAGGGCATCTACTGTCGCGTCGGGCAATGTGACAAGAAGGATGCCGTTGTTGAAGCAATTGTTGTAAAAGATATCGGCAAACGAAGGCGCTATGATGCAGCGGAAACCGTAGTCCAGGAGCGCCCAAGGCGCATGTTCGCGGGATGAGCCGCACCCGAAGTTGTCTCTTGTCAGCAGAATGCTTGCGTCTCGATACCGAGCGGCGTTTAGCGGGAAGTCGGGGTTGACGGTCTTGCCGTCTTCGAGGAAACGCCAATCGTAGAAGAGACTGTCCTGGTAACCTGTCCGCTCTATCCGTTTCAGGAACTGCTTGGGCACGATCTGATCGGTATCAACGTTCATTCGATCCAATGGCGCAACAATGCCGGTATGTTTCACAAAAGGTTCCATCGTAATCGCTCCCTGTTTACAAACACATTCCGAGATCGCAAGCCCATGCTCCCATTCGGGAACGGCGTAGCACCCACTACTTGAATGTCCAGTTGCGGACGTCCACAAAACGGCCTTCGACCGCCGCCGCCGCCGCCATGGCCGGGCTTACGAGGTGTGTACGGCCGCCTTTCCCTTGGCGTCCTTCGAAGTTGCGATTGGAAGTGGCGGCGCAGCGCTCGTTGGGCTCGAGTTTGTCAGGATTCATGGCCAGACACATGGAACACCCGGACTCGCGCCACTCGAAGCCGGCCCGCGTAAAGATCCTGTCCAGACCTTCTTGCTCGGCCTGCTTCTTCACTTGCTGCGATCCTGGAACCGCCAGTGCCAGCGCGATACGTTTGCTGATTCTGTAACCTTTCAAGACGTTGGCCGCGGCCCGCAGGTCCTCGATGCGGCCATTCGTGCAAGAGCCGATGAAGACCTTATCCACTGCGATTCCAGTGATAGGGGCCCCTTCGCTGAGTCCCATATAGGCAAGGGCCTTTTCGCTGGCGGCCCGCTGGTCTGGACCGTCGATTTCATCGAGGATTGGGGTCGAACCAGTGATGCCTGCAACCATTCCTGGCGAAGTTCCCCATGTTACTTGGGGCTCGATGCGTTCCGCGTTGAGTTCCACAAGGGCGTCATAGGAACAGCCATGATCTGAGGCGTAGCTTGACCAATGTGCGACAAGGTCTTCCCAAGGCCGATCCTGCGGCACGTATGGCCGGTTTTCGAGGTAAGCAAAGGTGGTTTCATCCGGCGACACGAGACCTGCCCGGGCGCCCGCCTCGATGCTCATATTGCACACCGTCATGCGCCCTTCCATCGACATGTTGCGCATCGCCTCGCCCGTGTATTCAATCACATGGCCCGTGCCTCCCGCCGTGCCAATCTTGCCGATCACGGCCAGGATGAGATCCTTTGGCGCGACCCCCGCGGAAAGTGCGCCGTTTATGCGGACCTCCATCGTCTTGGATTTCTTCTGCGGAAGCGTCTGGGTTGCAAGGACGTGCTCGACTTCGCTTGTGCCGATGCCGAAGGCGAGGGCGCCGAAAGCGCCATGGGTAGCGGTGTGCGAGTCGCCGCAGACAATGGTCATTCCGGGAAGAGTAAGGCCAAGCTCGGGGCCGATTACGTGCACAATCCCGTTCCGTTCGTCAAACATATCGAAACAGGTTACGCCGAATTCCTCGCAGTTGCTTTTCAGGGTATCCACTTGTTTCTGCGAGAGCGGGTCCTCGATGGGGCGCGAGCGGTCTGTCGTCGGGATGTTGTGGTCCATGGTCGCAAAGGTCAGTTCGGGCCGCCTGACCTTGCGCCCATTGAGCCGCAAGCCGTCGAAGGCTTGGGGAGATGTCACTTCATGGAGATAATGGCGATCGATGTAAAGCAGCGCGGTCTCGTCATCTTCGCTGCATACCACGTGGTTCTCCCAGATTTTCTCGTAGATGTTCTTCGCCATTACCTATTCCTTGCTTGTTGGAGTCGGGTGCGTACTCGGCCTGTCGGCAGAGTGGAGGACATACTCTACATTCTCAAGAACTATGCAGACTCTCCGCTCCGGCATCAGCCAAAGGCGTCATCGCCTTTCGACTGGCGCAGTTCCTGCCATGCACAGCGAAGCGGTATTTTACCCGAGGCAAAGCGGATGTCACAAATGAACAGAAGGCCGAGCAGGCAAAATGCCGCCGGTTCTTTGTCAAGTGGCGCGTACGGATGCTAAAATCTTTTTCTTTGTCGCATTTTGCGGTTAGCATGCATTTTTTCCCCGCTATGGAGGAGCCCGTGGCTGTCAAAAAGATATCGGTCCAGGTTCGAGACGATCATCTCGCGCTGTTGGCGCGGGCAAAACCGGTAAATGCCTTGGCCGAGTTGATCTGGAACGCGTTTGACGCGGATGCGACAGAAGTGCGGGTCGAATTTGCCCAGAATCAGCTCGACGGCCTCGATAGGATACGAGTCCGCGACAATGGTCATGGCTTGTCCTTTATTCATGCATTAGACGTGTTTCGCAACTTGGGCGGTTCATGGAAACAAGAGGGGCTGCGAACCCCTCTGCACAACCGCGATCTGCATGGTAAATATGGAAAGGGTAGGTTTCGCGCATTCTCGCTCGGCGATTGTGTCGAGTGGCGCAGCGTTTTCATGGATGCTGGGACCCCCTGGGAATACTGCATTTTTGGGCGTGCGGAAGAGCCGGGTGTTTTTGAGCTTTCCGAGCCGCAGCTTGCGGCGGGCGCGGCCGGGATGACCGTCGAGATAACCGGTCTCGCAGCGGAAACGGGTCTGCTCCGTGGAACGAAGGTTCTTCAGGAGGTTACGGACTTATTCGCTCTCTATCTGCGGCAATATCCAGGGCTACGCTTGATCTATGACGGCGTGCCCATCGATCCAACCAATGCGGAAGAGGGGAGCGTAGACTACGACCTGGGCGAGATGGTCATGCCGGATGGGGAACGGGTGCGTGCTTTTCTGACGGTGGTCGAGTGGGCTTTGCCGGGCAAACGAGGCATTATCCTGTGCAACGAGCATGGTTTCGCGCTCCATGCTACGTCGCCGCGTTATGTATTTCGGGGTTTCAGTTATACGGCTTATCTGAAGTCGAATCATCTCTCCGTGCTGGATAACGAAGGTCTGTTGCAGGTCGAAGATATGAGCCCCGACCTGAAGCAGCTCTTGGATGCCGCCCGGCTTTGTTTGCGCCAGCACTTTACCTTGCGACAGGCCGAGAGAGCTCAGGATCTGCTTTCTGAATGGCGTGCCAGTGGCATCTATCCCTATGAAGCCGCTCCCAAGGACACGGCTGAGGAGACGGAACGGCGCATTTTCGACATCTATGCGACGGAGCTCAGCCATTTCGCCGGTTTCCGGGAATCGTCGTTGCGTAGCAAACGGCTAATCTTGCGAGTTTTGCAGGAGCTTATCCGTATTGAGCCAACGCGCGTAGCGCGGCTGCTCGACGAGCTTGTAGGCTTGCCCGGGGATATGGAGGCTGAGGTCCTGGACCTGATGCAGGGATGATTGGGCAAGGAGAGTCAAGGGACAAGCGAAGGAATGAATGGTCGGATGGGGTGATCAGTCAACCAGGCTGACATTAGAGCACGCGTTTCGCTTGTCAGGAACTCAAACTCGATTCCAGCCGTCAAGGGGGCTTGCTGCGAAGTTTGAAAAGCCCACCGCACCACGCCGCAGCCCTCAAAACGGCGCGCCGGTTCTTTTTCAAAAGTGACTAAGAACCCCATGTGTTCGCCAAGATAAGGGGCGGGGCCTGGGACCTGCAGGGCCAATCCTCCCCGGCCTACTGCTATTTCTTTTCCATTCAAAAGCGTTTCGGGAGTTGCGACGTTGCGGGAGACGTAGCGCGTCGGAGGATGGCGCGGGGGCGTGGTCCATTGCTGTTCAGTCGGTTTGAGCAAACGTTCGGTGGCTCTGACCAGATCTTTTAGGCGGAATGGTTTGGCGAAAAGCGCTTCGCCTCCTAGGGCGAGGATCTCGCGGGGAGTGACGTCAGCGTAGCCGGAAATGAGAATGACGACAGGGCGGCGGGCGTTGTTGCCCTTAAGCGCCCGGAGCAGCGACAGGCCGTCGCCGCCTGCCATCCGGATGTCGGTAATGACGCCATCAACCGGCTGCGACTCAGCTATCCGGAAGGCTTCATCGCCGCACCGTGCGGTGAGGGCTCGAAAGCCTTTGAGGGTATACTCATATTTAAGGAGCGCCAATAGGTCCTCGTCGTCATCAACGACAAGCACAGTATGGCCGCTGGGTGCATCCATCAGGCCATTGCCTCCGCGTTTGGACCGGGCTCCCGAGTTGCATTCGAGGCATGCTCGGAAGGATCAGGGAACACCCGCCGGCGCCGGCCGCGTGCAAGGAAGCCTCGCTCACAGCACGGCCGCCGCACGGCAATGAGCAACTCGAAGACAGCGTCGATAATGGAGTGTCGACGGCTCTTTTGTCAAGCACGGTGCGACAGGACCTGCTGCTCGTACTGCTTGACTTCGTCGATCCAAGCCGGTCCGGCGGCCACTCCCTGCTTCGTGCAATAGAAATCCCAGACGGCCCCGAACGGCAACGATTTCAGCTCTTCGAGCAGAGCGAGCCGCGACGTGAAGTCGCCGCTTTTCTCGAAGTCTTTGAGCGTCTGCGTCGGTTCGAGCAAAGCGAGCAGAAGCGCTTTGATAATGGCCCGGGTCCCGGTGACCCATGCCGCGATCCGATTGATGCTTGCATCAAAGAAGTCGAGGCCGATATGGGCACGGTCCAGAAACTCGTGCCGGACCAGCTCTTGAGCTATGGCCCGCAGTTCATCCGAAAGGATCACCACATGGTCGCTGTCCCAGCGGACGCCGCGGCTCACGTGAAGAAGGATCTCCTCAATGTACAAGAGAATGGAGGATATCTTGTCGGAAATGGTCTCGGTGGGATGGAAATGGCCTGCATCGAGACAAAGGAGGATGTCGTTGGTTATCGCGTATCCCATGTAGAACTCGTGAGAACCGGCGACGTAGCTTTCTGAACCGATGCCAAAGAGCTTGCACTCGACCGCATCAAGGTTGTACCGCTTGTCAAGCTTTTCTTTCAGAATGGCGTCTAGCGACTGTTTGAGCAAGGTCCGCGGCGTGTACCGGTCTACGGGGATGTCTTTGTACCCGTCGGGAATCCAGATATTGGTCACACAAGGCGATCCGAGTTCGCGGCCGATGTATTCACCGATTTTGCGGGAGGCGATGCCATGTTCGATCCAGAATTGGCGGATGCCTTTGTCGTAACTCGATAGAGTGAACCCGTCATCGGCTTTTGGGTGGGAGAAGAACGTCGGGTTGAAATCCATGCCCAAGCCCTGTTCTTTTGCCCAGTCGATCCAGCTTTGCATATGTTTGGGCTCGAGTTCGTTCCGTTCGATCTTTGCGCCGCCCAGCTCAGCGTACATTGCGTGGAGGTTGATGCGGTGTTTCCCGGGAATGAGCGAGGTCGCCTTTTCGAAGTCGCGCCGGAGTTCGGCGGCCGTCCGCGCCTTGCCAGGATAGTTGCCCGTGGCTTGGATGCCGCCCCCCGTCAGGCCGGCGTCGCTTTCGAATCCGCCGACATCGTCACCTTGCCAGCAATGCAGCGAGATAGGGATCCGGCCCAGTTTTGCCAAGGCCGCGTCTGTGTCTACACCATACTGCGCATACCGCTCCTTGGCACTTGTGTAGGCGCTTTCGATCTGCGATTCCTTGAGTTGTGGAAACATGTCTGACTCCCTCTTTCGGATGTTTTCCTGTCCGCTTATTTAGTCTTATGACTGGCTGCGGTGAACACCGCAGCGATGTTGCCGGGCTCTCGAGTTCCCGCCTTTGGCGCTTGCAACAGGCGACCTTTGTGTTTTCGCGGTACCTGCCTGGCGAGAAGCCGAGGGTCATTATACCTAAGCGGGCATTTCGCTGCACCTCGTCCATTGATAAGATGCCAACAGTTCTCAGAAAGGACCTCTCTCTCAGCTCGTTGGAAATGGCTTTTGTTCTGTGGGGAAAAAGGATCGGGACCTGTCGGTTGCGTCTGAAGCCGCCATGTTCCGAAGGTCGGTGGTTCCAGAAGCAAAAAGCACAGAGCAGTTTTCCTCCTATGCTTTGCTACTTGGCTGGTTTTCTTGCTTTTGCATTTGATCGGTTGGTATAATGCGTCTTGACAGCTAAGGATTGTCTTTAGTCTGCCGGTTTCCTCCTCTGTCCCGTCCAGCCTCCCCAGAGCCTGATCGATGACAAGAATGACTGCCTTTGCATACCTGAACTGAGAAGTTCCCAAGACGAAAAGGAAAAAATGAGTTTTAGCAACTATGCGATCGACCCACGTTGTTTAAGTGTGCTCGACGCGCAAAGATTAACTGAGCCGACGCCGATTCAGGCCGAGGTGATCCCGGTCGCGTTGACCGGCCGGGATGTGGTAGCTGTTGCACAGACCGGCACCGGCAAGACCCTTGCCTTTACGCTTCCTTCCCTGACGCGGCTGGCGCAGGGACCTAAGCAGCGCAACATGATGTTGGTTCTGACCCCTACACGGGAGTTGGCGTTGCAGGTTCACGCGGTCATTCGCGAATACGGCAAGGCTGTTGGCATTCGCTCGACGTGCATCTACGGGGGCGTCGGCTTCGACAATCAGACCCGCGACCTGAAGCGGGGCGTTGGGGTGATTGTGGCGACGCCAGGCCGTCTGCTCGACCATATGGGCCGCGGCAACATTGCGTTCCGCGATCTGCAGATACTCGTTCTTGACGAGGCCGATCGCATGCTTGATATGGGCTTCTTGCCGGATATCCGCCGTATCCTGCAGAAGTTGCCTTCCGAGAGGCAGACCTTGATGTCGTCAGCTACGTTTCCTGGCGAGATCGCGCGCTTGGCGCGGGAGATGCAGAACAATGCGGTGCAGGTCTCTGTGGGAGCTGTCGCCAAACCGGTCGATAAGGTCAGGCAAGTGCTCTATACGGTGCAGCGGTCCACCAAGACCTCGTTGCTGGTCAAGATCCTGCGGCATGAAAAAGTGGGCTCGGCGCTCATTTTTCTTCGAACGAAGCACCGGACCGATTCGGTGGCTAAGAGCCTTAAGAAAGAGGGATTCAAAGCCGCCGCCATTCACGGCGATCGCTCCCAAAGCCAGCGTCAGCAGGCGCTCGACGGATTCCGCCAGGGACGTTACAGCATCCTCGTTGCGACGGACGTTGCCGCGCGTGGCCTGGATATCGACGGGATAAGCCATGTCGTGAACTTCGACATTCCCGGGAATGCAGAGGACTACATTCATCGCATTGGCCGGACAGCCCGTGCGGACGCTGAAGGCGACGCCATCACGTTCGTGAGTCCTGGCGAACACTTGCAGCTCGAAGCAATCGAGCGGAATCTCGGTAAGAACCTGCCCCGGGCGGATTGGGAGAGCCAAGCGCCTGTTCTGTCGCTTTTCACACCGGACGATGGGGACAATCGGGGACGCAGAGCAAATGGCTTCCGCAGACGCCGCAGCCTGCTGAAACGACGATAGACTCGGCCCGATTGTTCAGGCAGCTTGACAAAAAGAAAGGCCCTTGCTCGCCAGACGTCTATCAGTTTTCTGTATTTTGCCTCGCTTTGTTGAAGCCAGGGAAGATTGATTGCTTTGCTCGCTCGTTTGGCAGTACGTCCAGAAGCGCAGCACGATCATTCGGGCATGTGAAGGCTGACGTCAAATCGCCCATAAACCCACGCAATGGCCGGGAGCAGCGCCAACGCTTGCGCGCTGAGGACAACCCACCCCGCGACTCCGGCGGCGGCTTTGTTACCGCCTGAAATCCAGTAGACCAGAGCCCCAAATCCGGCCGCAAGGGCGCCGCAGATAAGGAGCACCGTCCCTTTAAGGAGAAACAGCGCCAACTGCCGCCCAAAAAACTGGAAGTCGCCCGGGTTGACTTGCATCAGCCTCACCGGAAATAGCAGGAAGGTCAGGTTTTCAAGGCCAAACAACAGCATGTTGACGGGCAGAGCAACCGCAACGGTCAGGACCACAATTTCGCAGGTACCCGTTTTGTACGCAGCGGCTGCGGCAAGCGCAAGTTGCACAACGGTTGCGATCAGGATGGGAACTGTGACTTCCCCTGCTGCCACGGCCAGGGGACGGAACGGCATCATTTTGAGCCAGTCTAGCTGATCGATGTCGCTGCGGAAGTCAAAGCGGATCAAGAGCGTCAGCATAATAGTCAGCCAAATGAGGGCGCCGATGAAGGCGGGCCATGGGGTGATGCGTGGTCCCTGCATCAGCATCGGGCTCGCGCCGGCAATCAACAGGACGAGTATGACAGCGAGCCCGCGCGAGTTCCGTATGGCGTTGGCGAGCTGGCGGCGCATCACGGTGCCTGCCCCTCCCCAGCGCGGCAGGTTAGGCAATCGGCGACGGACTTCTCCGGCTTTGTTGAGGTTCATGACCCCGCTACGGCGTGCACTCTGGATGCGCGCATAGAGGCGTTTACTCACATCGAGAGACGTCTCGAGGTAATTGACGTCCAATCTGATGACCAGCGCCGCCATCGCGAGGCAGATTGCAAGACTCGCTGCTGTCCAGACCAGATAATCGGGCGCGAGGCGCTCCGCGGTAAAAAGACGAACAAAGACGCTGAAAGGCAACAGTATCGCTGACATAAGGCGCGATTGCTGAAGGTGCTCAACCATCTCTGCCATTCCTTGTCCCGCTCCCGCCGAGGTTGCCTGCCAGATCGCCAGGGCCAAGGCGCCGATGGCAACGTACAGCACGGCTCTGCGTGCCCGTGTAAAGGACTTCTCGGCGACCACTTGTGCGGCGAGAAATAGGGTCATGTTGAGCAGATGAATGAACCACAGGGCCAGTGTGAGCGCCGTGAAACCGGCATACCAGTGAATCATGTGACGAAGAAAGACGATGGACAGAAAAAGGGCCGTCAGGCAAACGCCCACGAGAGCCAGCATGATCTTGTAGACGAGGAGTTCCCGCCGCGAAAACGGCCCTGGAAACAGAAACTCAACCTCTCCAGGTGAGAAGTAGACGGCCCGTTCCCCTGAATTCGTTAAGAAACCGAGCAATACGAAAGCCAGGAGCAGCAGAGGTCCCACAGCTCGTACCACGGCGGGATCGGTGCGAGGCCCAGCGAAAGAGGTCAGAATAGCCGGGCCAATAAACAACAGGATCAAGATCAGGCCCAGCGCACCGAACATCATGCCTCGAAACGACTTGAGGTTTCTCACCATACGCCGGCCGCGGGCGCGCAGGCGCAACCGGATCATCATGATCAGTGCCGGGTGCAGGATGGTCATGACCCCGGCTTTCGGGCAACGGCGCCGCCCTCAGTGGCGCGGAAGAAGACCTCCTCGAGGGAGGCGTCGGCCTCGATGACGCTGAACGCGGACCGAGCCTGTGCCATGGGGCCGCAGTAGAGTTGCCGTCCCAAGTGCAGAATGAGAAGG
>CAZBQH010000212.1:0-7009 GCA_964493915.1 uncultured Nitrospiraceae bacterium | reverse complement strand
TGATCACCAATTGCACGTCCAGCGCGTTCGTCGCGCCGTCCCCGTCCGCGTCGGGCTCGAGGTGTTCATACGCCCCGATGTCGAATCCGGCGCCGATGGGCCGGGGCACGCCCCGGATGTCGCTGCTGGGCGCGTCTTCGCTTGTGCCGGCGTCGATGCACGGCGAGCCGGAGCGCAAGCGGAGATCTCCGTTGTCCGGGTCGTTGAAAAGGGGATCAGCATTGATGAGCCCCTCGACAGTGAGCCAGCGCGGCTGGTCCGGTCCGCTTGTGGGCCAGGGCAGGCCTCCCCGGATGTCGCTGTAGAGGAGTTGGCTCCCTGCACCTCCCCCGTCAATGGCGGAGCCTGTGTTCTCTACTATGATGCAGTTGCGGAGCGTCCACTCCACGCTGCCCTCGTACCGGATCGCCGCGTCCTGGGCGCTGTCGTTGTTCCCGTAGAACGTGCAGTTCGTCACATTCACCGTCGGGTAGAGAAAGGCCTCCGGATCGTTCGGACCCACGAAGAGCAGCGTTTCGCCCTTCTCGAAGCCGCTGGTGTTCTGGTAGAAGACGCTGTTCGTGATAGAAGCATCGCCAACGGCGTAGATGGCGCTCGCTCTAACCGTCCTACTCGACAGAGGAACCGTGTTGTTGTCGAACTTGCACCTATCGATCCTAAGCGAGCCTCCAGTAGCGGAGACGCCAGCGGCCACAGGGGCAACGTTATCCGAAAAAGTGCAACATCGGAACACGGCCGTAGCGAGTGCCAGCGAGCAAGCCGTCCCTGTGCCGCCTTCGAAGGTGCAGTTGATCACTTCTAGCAAGCCCTGCCCGAAGGCGAGGCCAGAGCCCCCGGCAAAACTAATGTTTGACTTGAAGATGCAGTTAGCAATAGAAGCGCTTGACTCGGTTCTGACGCTCCGCCACCCGCCGCCGCTTCTGAACGGTGTCAGCTCGCCTTCGTTGGCGACCGCGCCCGTGATGACGAACCCGTCTAGAATAGTATCGTCCCCAGCGAACACCGCGAAGTACGCTGGCAAGCCATCACGCGCTCTGGAAGCGTCGATGGTGGTGACGTGCTGCACAACATCTCTCTGCGATACGCTCGTCTCCGACCCTGAGAATCCTCCGTACAGTGCAACTCCATCGGGGATATAGACGGCGCCAACGTTTGCCTCTGTCCCTTGGTCTACCGCTATGTAGACGCGATATTCATCGTAAAGGCCCTCGGCCACCCAGACCTCCCCACCTGCCTCGCCGACTGCCGCATCAAGGGCGCGTTGGATCGTGGCGAAGGCAGTCTGCCACGTGATGCCATCTTCCACCCCAGACTGGTTGTCCTTGTCGACGTACCAGACAGGCCCGCCTTGGGCTGTTGCCGCCATGGCAACCAAGCCACAGGCAAATAGTGCCGCTAGATAACGTGATGACATGAGAAACCTCCTGCGCACTACTGCTAGCGCTCCTGCCACCAGAAAACAAAGCTCTCCGGGTCAGTGGGCCACTCGTCGGCCCCGATATCCATGGGGAGCGTACGTTCTTCCATTGGGTCCGATGGATCATAGTCGAAGCCAACTCCCGGCACCTCTACAGGCGCCCATTGCCTGTCGAAGTCAAACTGGAAGACGTAAAGACCGGCGGGAGTATAGAACCTCACCTCTTCGGCGTATTTGGTTATGCCCTTCTGTCCTATATCCCTCAGCGGAGAGCTGTTTCCCAGATGGAGGAACTCGGCCCAGTTGGGGCTGGACGCGTTGAAGGCGGTGCTGAGGAATCCGAGGTCGGCGACATCGTCCCACGCGCTGCCGAGCCAGGGCCCCACGTTGGTGGTGTCGCCGCCTCCGGCGGGGTTGGTGGCCATCTCGATGGCCGAATAGCGGATCTGGTCCACGCCGGCCGTGCCCTCGATCTCTGCCCCTGTCCCGTTGTTCCACAGGATGTTGTTCTGATTGACATACTCGGTGGCGTTCCACGACCCCAAATACATGCCGCTCCCCTGCGGCGAACTGTTGCCGAAGATCGTGTTGTTCTCCCAGCGGCCATACACGCCAGTGCAGCCGCCTCCCCGCACCGAGGCTGTATTGGCGTACATGATGTTGCCACGGACGACCCCCCATATCTCGTCGTGGCCTTCTATCACGCTGAACCCTCCATAGGCAATGGCGCCGGAATATCCGGCCCCATTGAAGGCCAGGAAGTTGGACTGGACCTCATGGCAGTGGTAGAGTGCACCTCCGGTTACAGTTACTGCCGCGCCTCCATTGTACCAGAAAATGTTATTCTCGACGGGGCCGTCACAGTAAAAGAGGGCGGCGCCATACGCGGCCACGTTCCCCCCAGACCAACCGGACGGGGGGCTGTCTGTGCCGAAAACGTTCAACTGGATTCGGCCAAGGTGCCATGAGATGGCTCCGCCCCATGTTGACCCCGTTAACGGGGCAGTGTTGCTGTAGAAGTGGTTATACATGATGGTCGCCCGCGAACGGGGCTGATACTCCCCTGTTCTGCCGTGGACGCCGGACCCGGAGTATGCGCTGCCTCCCCGGATCGTGAAACCCAGGATCGCGCACTCTTCCGACTCGTTGCCGCCGAACTGGATGACGGGGCCGTTGTTTTCTGTGTTGTTGCCCTGGATGATGGTATCGCCGACGGTGCTGAAGTCGTAGTAGCGCTGGGAGCGGACGACCAGGTCGCGCACGGGGGTTGTTGGGAAAACGATCGGGTCATACGCGCCGGGCAGGACCTCGACGATGGTGTGGTTGGGCACGTTCGTGGTGTCGTCGATGGCGTCCTGGATGGCGTCGGCCCCCTCGTAATCCGCGCCGCTGCCCGAGGGACCCGCGGTAACGGTTGCCACGCCGTCTGTCTTGGCGAACTCTATGACATTGCCGCGCAGGGCAACGTTGCCGCTCTTGTCGATGTAGCCGTCGACCACGGTGTTGGCGCCCTCCTTGTGCTGGAAGATCATCGAGCCTGTGGGAGGCGTGAGGCTTTGTTGCCCTTCAGAACAGGCGCCCCGGATGCGCAAGCAGCACCCGTCGACATCGTCCGCGTCGGGCTCGAGGCGCGCCCCGATGGCGCCCGTGGACCCGTCTTTTACGAGCCACTCGGCCTTGTTTGGGTCGTCGAGGAGCTTCTGCGCGGCCTCGGCGGCGGGCACCTCCTCGAGACCGCCCGCAATAGACAGGTCTCCTGCCGTGTCGACGCCCATGAGGAAGGCGCCATCGCCTGTGCGAACCTGATACCGGGGTTTCATTGCCTCGATCACGGCCGCTTCTGCGTCGGGAAGCCCCCAGCCGGTAAAGCGGTCGCGGCCGCTGTGGGCGTCCTCGGGCTCTTGCTGGCTGTTCGTAGTGTATACAATGTCTTGAGCGGTGCGCGCCAGGATGGCGTAGATCTCAGGACCGCTTGGCGTGTGGCCCGTGTCTTTGGCCGCCTTGATCATCAGCGCGATCACGCCGGCAACCTGTGGATAGGCTGATGATGTACCTGCCCCTGTGCCTACGGATCCTTCAAGGGGTCCCGAGACGCTGATGGGTTTGTAGTAGGGGGAGTAAATCTTATAGTTGACGCTGGGCGCCACGAAATCAAGGGCGTATCCGTATTCAGACGCGCCCGTTATCGGGTCTGCATCGGGGTTTTCAAAGAAGCTTCGCGTCCTGTTCTGGTCGACCGCACCGACGCAAAACACGCCAGGGAACACCTGGGGAAAAGACGGATAGGAGTCGAGCGAGGTGTTGTTGTTCCCGGCCGGAACAACGACGGGAATATCGCGGCTGTTGGCGAACTCGATGGCGAGCTCGAGTCCAGGGTCAAACACCCGGCTTGCGAACGAGAAAGCGATGACGTCGGCGTGGGTGTCAGAGAGTTCCCCAGTGTCCCGGTGCTTGCCGGCCGCATACAGGATGGCGTCCTCCGCCTGCCCGACGCGCCATGAACTGTCGGTGTTGTGCACGTAGTTGTTGTATTCGTAACGCACGGCCATGATCTTGCCGTCAGGACATACCCCAGCCAAACCTTGGCCGTTGTCTCCGCGCGCTGCAGCGAGGCCGGCGCCGCCGGTACCGTGAAATCTGTTGATGTTAAACAGCGGGTCCGACACCCAGTCGGGGTAAGGGACCATATCTTCGTCCTCGGCCTGAATCGTGCCGATATTGGCGGGGTCGCCGCCCGCAAAGTCCCAGCCGAAGATGTCGTCGTCGTAGCCATTAGCGTCATCGTCCTCGTCGGGCGTTCCATTGAGCTCGGGATCGTTCAGCCAGGTGTTGCCCCTCAGGTCGAGATGCCCGGTCGCGCCCATTTCCGTGGGTTTGTCTGGATCTTCTGGATCTGGAGCCAAGGCTGGATCGATGAAGAGCCAGTCCCCGGCGTTGTTGCCGCTAATCTGGTCGGCATATCCCGTAGGAAAGCCCGAGGCGCCCTCCCTCACCCTGTAGTCCAGGGCCACCCCGTTGTCCAGCAGCGCAATCACGACCTGCTCTCCCTGATCCAGGGCCTCTGCGAGGTCGCCGCCCGTCGCACCATATACTTCCAACCACGCCTCCGGGACATTCATTTCCTCGAGGTTCCAGGCGCCCTGATGGTTTTCCCCATTCGGGAGGGTCTCGTAGTCTTGCTCGCCCATCGCTGGCCAGTAGGGGTCAGAAGTCGCATCCATTTGCATGGAATACAGGGGCAAGAAGCATGGCGCTGCATTCACTGTTAGAACAAGCCGGTGGTAGCGGTTGGCGTAGTTTAAGCTATCTAGTCCTGTCGCCTCGGTCCGCGCTGCAGGGACCCGGACGCGGTACCCCATTCTGCCTATCCGCGAGTAGTCGTACTTCTTGAGGATCTCGAGGTTGTCCGCGGCGAGCAAACGCTCGAGCTCGGCGCAAACGGACGCCCCGGCCGCAACCGTTACATAGAAACAGTTGGCCAAGACCACGTCCCCTTCAACCAGAGGATCCAAGCCCTGCGGGCGGAACGTGGGGCTTGCCCACACAACCTCCGGCTGAGCCCGGAGCCATTCAATTGTACGGTAGACATCGTCTTTTGTGACCCCCTCCTCACACTGGACCAGAATACCTGAGTCCTCTGCGAAGGCGTCCACAACTTGTCCAGGTGGCCGCGAAGCGCTGTCCATCTCTTGGAGCTGCACCGCGTCCTTCGGCATCAACACAGGGTCAGTCGCGAGAATCTGCGCGGCCTCATCGTACCGCGTGTCCGCCTTGAAGGTTACAGTGATCTGCTTCGCAGACATTTCAAGCCGCTGCGTAGCGCCTTTCCAGCCATAGAAGACCCGGCCATGCTCTGGGCCGTCGAGCCGGGACGATATGGCCGGATCGTGCGTTGGGTCAACGCCCGGGCCTACCGGACCTGGGGCCTGTGCAGGCGCAACACTCGCCATGAAATGGATCGTCACCGCCCAGACAACGCCTATCCTCACACCTACCATGACTATTCCGCCTCCCCGTATTGTTCACCCCTCAGATGCGTCGAAACACTGTCGCCCGAGTCCTTGCCAAAGAAGACAAACTGTATAGTTACTCTGTTACACCCAGCATTACAACCATATCCCCGCCGGCGGTGAGCTGAAGTCTCGCTCCCACCGTTCCATCGCCGCTTTCCAGCCGCACAGACTGGTCGCTCCCGTCGCGCTCAACCAGAACCGCTCCCCTGGGCCCATCTCCTGCCTTGTCGCTTGCCACGCCTGCCAGGGACGCTGACACATACAGGAAACACTCGTCGTCGAGTTCATCAACCGTACCGTCCCCATCAAGTACAACTACATTGTTCGCTGGCCCCCAGAACTTGAAGTAGTTGGTCCCCATCGTAAGCGACCAACTCGCGGCATATGCCACGCCAACCACAAGAAAGAGGGTCACGAATGCAATCAGCAACCCCTTGCTCCAGCTCCCCCGGAACATACGTCGCATCGTTCGATCCTTTCACTATCGGGCGACTCCACTTAGCGTTTGAGGAGCCTGCCGCCGCCGTTAAAACTCGTCACGCTGAAAACATGCTGATGGACTGCTGTTTATTGCCGTATTCGCCTCCTCCTGGTGCAGGGCCCAGATGGGAAAACACAAGCGGTGGCGCTGCAGGAACAGACGCGGATATCAGTCGCTGCAATCAGAAACCGGAGGACCGTTTGGTTAACTCTGAGGCCCGGCGACACTTGGCTCAAACGGCGTGTTGACATAGATGAAACCGAAGGAAAAGGCAGGAGAATCGTCTGATTGGGAAAGCTTCGCCAACCGTTCGTGGAACCACGCAAAAGACTCTTACTCGTTAACAGACAGATTCGCGCAGTTCTACACGTTTCAAGACAAAGCCCTTCAGCCCGCGTCCAAGACCCACGCAGTGCTGCGTGCTCCATATCGCCGATACTAATCATGTTCCACCCCCGCGGGTCCATCGAAAGGGCGGCCTCTCCCGAAGACGCACTCATTCCCAGACATATGAACCCGATACAATAAAAATATTACCACGAACAGGATCGCAGAGTCAAAACATTTCCGCTGCTCATCTCCGAGGCGCTGCCGTCTGCCAACTTTCGGCGAGCCTCCATGCTCGAGAGCGTGGCGGACGAGCAGGGCAGACTGCGGCTCGTGCCGGAGATCACAGGCATGACCCTCACGCTCGTGCCTGGGCAGGAGGAGTATGTGCACCTTGTGTGGCACGTGGAACGCAGGGGAGAGGCGTGCAGGTTCAGACCAGACATCGGCAGAAGCGCGTTGAAACGCGCCAGAGCAGAGGCCTTCGCGAAGCAATGGCGCGAGGATAACGGCAGGCTGTGCTTCACAGCAAACATCCACCGGCTGGCCGAGATGCTCGACCAGCGCGTGGCAGTGCCGTCATTCCCCACGCTCAACTACGCCTTTGACCAGCGCCCAGGCAGAGCCACGGCAGAACTGGCCTTCGGAGAGATCGCCGCGTACGGCATCCCTCCCTTCCCGGGAAGTAAAAGCACGGCCGACGTGCTCAAGGACATCCTGCGCGAGTACGACGTCTCGATGACCGGCAACAAAGACGCGCTCCTACGCAAA
>CAZBQH010000211.1:0-3440 GCA_964493915.1 uncultured Nitrospiraceae bacterium | reverse complement strand
GCCCCGCGGGGGGTGTTTATATAGGACAGGGACTTCACCCCCCGCCGATCGGTCTCTTTTGAGTGGGAACGAAGCCGTGGCGTTAGCCGCACGCGATAGCGGCGTCCATCTCGGCGCCGCCTATCCCGGGACTCCGTCAACCGAGATACTCGAGCATTTCTCGGAGCTTGGCGGCCGGGCTCAATGGGCCCCCAACGAGAAGGTGGCGCTCGAGGTCGGGCTAGGCTGCGCCTTTGGCGGGGCGCGGGCCATCGTAGCCATGAAGCATGTGGGCCTGAACGTGGCTGCCGATCCACTGTTCACAGCGGCCTATACGGGCGTTCCGGGCGCATTGGTAATCGTTTCCGCCGACGACCCGGGCATGCACTCGAGCCAGAACGAGCAAGACAACCGCAACTACGCCAAAATGGCGGGCATTCCCATGCTCGAGCCTTCCGACTCGCAGGAATCCTACGACTACACGGTCATGGCCTTCGAGCTGTCCGAGCGCTGGCAAACGCCGGTCATGGTTCGCATGACGACGCGCGTGTGCCACTCGAAAACGGTCGTCCGCCCCCAGACTCCCGTCAAAGAACCTCGCCCGCCTCGCTACGAACGGGATATCCAAGGACGAGTCATGATCCCCGCTTATGCCCGGCCCGCCCATCGACGGCTCCGCGAGAAGCTGACCCGCATCCGGGCATGGAATGAGGCGTCGTCCATCAACCGAAAGATCGACGGAGACCCTTCCCTGGGCATTATCACCTCAGGCATCTCCTACGTCCACGTGCGCGAAGCGTCGCCCGAGGCCAGTATACTGAAACTGGCTATGACTTACCCTCTTCCAATGGCGCCTATCCGACTCTTTGCGCGCTCGGTGGATCGCTGCGTCGTCATCGAGGAAGGCGACCCCTACCTTGCCGACGCAATCCGCGCCTATGGAATCGAAATCGAGAGCAAAAATGAAATGTACCGCTTCGGTGAGCTCAACGTCGAGCGGGTCAAGCACATCTTGCGCCGGGACCACTCGGACGAACCGCTGCCACCCCCAGGACAACCGCCCGAACTGTGCATCGGGTGTTCTCACCGGACCGTCTTTGCCACCTTGGCCCGTCTGGACTGCATCGTGGCGGGAGACATCGGCTGTTACACCTTGGGCGTGCTGCCGCCCTTCGAGGCGATGGACACTTGCGTCTGTATGGGGGCCAGCATCGGCGTCGGGGTGGGGCTGCGCCATGTCTTGCCCCCTGAACAGGCCCGCCAGGTGGTAAGCGTCATCGGCGACAGCACATTTGTTCACAGCGGGATTATGGGCCTTGTCGACATGGTCTACAATCCTCCAGAGACGGGCCATCTTGTATTGATCCTCGATAACGGAACAACGGCCATGACAGGCGCCCAGGAACACCCGGGCACAGGCCGTAGGCTGAACCATTCACCGGCACGCCAGCTCGTCCTTGAAGATGTAGTGCGCGCCGTAGGGATCTCGCGCGTTCACGTCGTCGATCCCTTGGCAGGAGTTATATCGTTCCAGAATCTGGTGAAGGAATGCCTCGACAGCAATGAATTGGCGGTCATCATTGCCCGCTCCCCTTGCCTGATCGCAGCCCAGCGCCTTGCAGCCTACCAAGGGGACCCGGAGGATCCCGAGGAACCATGACACCGGGATCGAATCATGTGGTCAATATCGTCATCGCCGGGATTGGAGGCCAAGGCGTGGTAAAGGCATCGGACATCCTTGTCGAGGCGGCGTTCAACGCCGGGTACGACGTGAAAAAGAGCGAGATCCACGGAATGAGCCAGCGCGGCGGTTCTGTAACAAGCGATGTACGTTTCGGCACCGAGGTCTTCAGTCCCATGACGCCTCAAGGGACCGCCCATTTTCTGGTGGTGCTTGACGGCAAGGAGGTTGGCTGCAACAAGGGACGCCTCGAGCCCGGTGGACTGTTGATTGCACCTGAAATGCTCTACAGCGAGGAAGTCGAGGACGAGCTTCGCAAGAGCCGCATGATCAATGTCGGCCTGCTCGGCGCATTGAGCGCCTATCTCGACATCCCGCTGGAGGACTGGCTCAAGGCCATTCAGAAGAACCTGCCGGCCAAGGTCTACGAAGCAAACGCCCGCGTCTTTGCATTTACCCGGGTTGTGGAGCGTTTAGTGGCCCAGATCGCCGCAATCACCTGAACTAGGGAGAAGTCTGCCAATGGAGAGCACCCTTCGGACCAAGCTAAAGGAAGGACTTGCTTCTGCGAGCGCCCTCGACTATTTGCCCTTGTCGGAACTCCGGGCTCTCCAATTGCAGCGGCTCCGAGAAGTGGTTCACCGGGCCTATCGTCATGTCGAGATGTACCGGAAACGTCTGGATGAACGCGGCGTTTCTCCGGACGAGATTCTTACCCTGGAAGATATCGCTAAGCTGCCTTATACAGTCAAAGACGACCTGCGCGAGACGTATCCTTTTGGCCTTTTCGCAAGCCCTATGCACGAAATCGTCCGCCTCCATGCATCAAGCGGGACCACGGGCAAGCCCACCGTCGTCGCATACACCCAGGAAGACGTCGAGACCTGGGCGCAGGTCATGGTGCGGACCTTTTCCGCTTGCGGCCTCAACCAAAGGGATATCATCCAGAACGCCTACGGCTATGGTCTGTTCACGGGAGGACTCGGCGCACACTACGGCGCCGAAGCCCTTGGCGCTACCGTAATCCCCATCTCAGGAGGCAACACAGACCGTCAGATCATGATCATGAAAGACTTCGGCGTCAGCGCCATCTGCTGCACGCCGAGCTACTTTCTCCACATCATCGAACGATCGAACAAGCTTGGCGTCGACATCAGGGCGCTGCCGCTGCGCGCAGGCATCTTCGGTGCCGAACCATGGTCGGAGGCCATCCGGGCGTACGTCGAGGCCAACGCAGCCATCAAAGCCTACGACATCTACGGGCTCTCCGAGATCATCGGCCCCGGCGTAGCCAGCGAATGCGAAGCTCAGGACGGGCTCCATATCTTCGAAGACCATTTTTACCCCGAGATCATCGACCCGGAAACCGGCGCACTGCTGCCGGACGGGGAAGAAGGTGAACTCGTGCTCACAACGTTAAGCAAACGCGCCATGCCCATGCTCCGTTACCGTACCCGCGACATCACAAGATTCATCACGGAGCCGTGCCCCTGCGGCCGGACCATCCGCCGGGTCATGCGAATCGGACACCGCAGCGACGACATGTTTATCATTAGAGGCGTGAACGTCTATCCGTCTCAGGTCGAGGCCGCGCTCCTATGCGTTGAAGGGACCCTGCCCCATTACCAGATTATCTTAACGCGGGACAAAGGTCTGGACGAGATGGAAGTGCTTGTCGAGGTCACAGCCGAAGTGTTCAGCGACACGGTAGGTGCTCTTGAGAGTCTCCAGGAACAGCTAACGCAAGCCCTCGAGCACACGATCGGGATCCGTTGCACAA
>CAZBQH010000210.1:0-2423 GCA_964493915.1 uncultured Nitrospiraceae bacterium | reverse complement strand
GGAGATGGAGCGCTCAGGATATTGCCGCGCGTTTCTGTTGCCCAACGAGATCCCGGTTCATTCACGGCACGCAGAACAGACCTTGGCTGCATCCCGATTGGACACACGTCTCACGGCGATGGCGGCGGTGCACCCGTGGCGCTGGAGTCAACGCAAAATCGATCAGTTGGAGCGGCTTTTCGCGCAAGGGGCGCAGGGGCTCAAGTTCAATCCCGTATGGCAAGGGATCCGGCCCGACAACAGGCATGCCATGGCGCTTTTCGAGTGGTGCGCCGAGCGCGGCGTGGTCGTTCTCTCACACTGCGGGTACTGCGGGGCCGAACCGTTCTTCCTTCGCTATAAGGCCATACCCGGGCACTTTCGCGCTGTGCTCGAATCATTTCCGAAGCTGCGCCTTATCCTCGCCCACACGGGCATGTCGGTGTATCAAGACGCCCTGGCCTTGGCGAACGCGTTCGCGGACCAGGTCTGGCTTGACATCTCCATACAACCCGTCCCACATATACAGGAAATCCTCAGACGGCATGACCCAGCTAAGGTGCTGTACGGTTCCGACTGGCCCTTTGTCCCCCTTCACGTGGCGTTGGCACGGACCCTTGTCGCAACGGAGGATTGTCCAGACTATAGACACGATCTGCTGCATAACAACGCCGCACGTCTCTTTGGCATAGCCGACACGGCGTAACGGCCCAACGCTCTGGGAAAGGGGATGCCTGTCCCCGTTCGCAGGGACGCCGTAAAGCACTTCGGATATGCTTTTCCCCCGTAGGGTGGCTGTGTTTATGCACAAGTGCGCAGTGTGCGGGCCCGGACCGCCCGGTTCTACCTGCCGCTGATCGAGGGGGAGGCGTCAGAAGCGGGGCTTCTTGGAGCAGGCTGTTCTTGTCGTTCTTCCCGGTCCCGTGCTGGGCCTTGACAACTGATAATTTATTCAGTATACTTCCCGTTGGTCCATCAGGAGGTTCCCAGCATGAAAATAACCGACTTGGCCCGACACGACCTGCCGCCGGCGGTGCTCGACCTGTGGCGGCAACGAGAAGGCGAGACCCTCCTCCCTTTGCAGGAGCTTGCTGTCAAACAGTACGGCCTGTTCGGCGCGAAGAACCTCCTGATTCAGGCGCCTACCAGTTCAGGCAAGACGTTTATTGGTGAAATGGCAGCCCTTCAAACAGCGTTGCGCCGGAAAAAGGTGGTCTATCTAGCCCCGTTGAAGGCTTTAGCGGAGGAGAAATATGCCGATTTCGAGCAGAAATACCATCCTTATGGATTGGAAGTGATCATCTCGACGCGGGACCATCGCGCATTCGACGCCCAACTCGAATCGGGCGGGTTTTCCATTGCGGTGGTGGTCTACGAGAAACTGGCCCAGCTTCTGGTGCGCCGGCCGGAGCGTTTCGAGGAGGTGCACCTTGTTATCGCCGATGAACTCGAGATCTTGTCCGATCCGGACCGAGGCGCCCCGATCGAGTTGCTCTTGACGCGCGTTCTCGCCAGCCGCGCCCGCCTGATCGGGCTTTCAGCGGTGATAGGCAAGGCCGACAAACTCGCCGAATGGATGGGCGCAGACCTGCTGACCTACGATCGGCGGCCCGTGGAACTGCGCTACGGTGTCTTGCACAACGGCGTCTTCCGTTACCGAACATACAACGGACTTTCGGAAGGCGAGGAGCACCTTGCCGACGCAGCATCCGAATCGCCTGGCGAAATCCTCGCCGAGAACCTGTGCGCTTTTGTCGATAGGTGCGAGCCATGCCTGGTATTTGTCAAGGCGAAGCATGAATCACGCCGCGCGGCTGAACTCTTAGCGGGACGCATCGGCCAGCCTCCGGCGGCCGAGGCCCTGGCCGCCCTGCGCGCCCTCGAGCCCACCCATTGCCGCGAAGCGCTGCTTGACACGTTGCAGTGCGGCGTGGCATTCCATAACGCGGACCTCTCGCCTCAGGAACGGCGAATCGTCGAGGAGGCGTTCCGCAACGGCGAGATCAAGGTGATGGTCTCGACGAGCACCCTCGCCATGGGCATGAACCTGCCCGCGCGCAACGTCTTCATCTCCTCAGACAAATGGCGGTACGACAACCGCTTCGGCATGCCGTGGAAAACCCCCATTCTACGCGCCGAATTCGAGAATATGGGCGGTCGAGGCGGCCGCTACGGCGCCGGCTACGAGTACGGCCGCGCAATCCTCATCGCCGCGACCCCTTTTGACCAGGAGACGCTGTGGCGGCGGTACATCGAAGGCGAACGGGAGCAAGTCGATCCGCAACTTGGCCAGACCTCCCTCGAAGACCATGTGCTCCGCTTGATCGCGTCGCGCTCATGCCATACCGAGGAGGACGTGTTGGCCTTCTTCGACAAGACTCTCACCGGCCGTTGGGTATGGGCCGAGACGCTCTCCCTCGACGAGTTGCGGTTCCGCGTCCGTG
>CAZBQH010000209.1:0-18388 GCA_964493915.1 uncultured Nitrospiraceae bacterium | reverse complement strand
GCCGGCGAGCTCGAAAGGCTTGCCCGCGACCCGGAAGCCGCTCTTGTTTTGGTGACGGAAGACATGGTGGAAGAGATACGAGACGCGATCGATCACTTTAGAGAGAGCAGCCGCGGCGTGCTGCTTGTCATACCCACCCACGAGGGGAGCCAAGGCGCGGGCTACGCTGAAATACGCCGCCTTGTCGAGCAATCGCTCGGCTTGGACATGCTCGGGCCGGAGGCGGAGACCACGTAAATGACCATGACGAAAACTCCTGCAAGTATAGAGCGCGGCCAAGGCACAATCGTCAAAGTGGCCGGGCCGTTGGTCGTCGCGAAAGGAATGACGGGCGCGCGGATGTATGAAATGGTCCGTGTCGGCGAGATCGGCCTGTTTGGAGAGGTTATCGAGATCCGCGGCGATGAGTATTCCATCCAGGTCTATGAGGAAACGCAGGGCTTAGGCCCTGGTCAGCGCGTCCTTCCTACAGGACAGCCTTTAAGTGTCGAGCTTGGTCCGGGTCTGATTGGCTCCATATTCGACGGGGTGCAACGGCCCTTGGATGCGTTGCAGCGTGACTTCGGCGATTACATCGTCAGCGGTTCGGACAGGCCGGCGCTCGACCGATCCCGCCAGTGGCATTTCCAACCTGCGGCGCGCGAGGGTGATGCAGTCGGTCCTGGGGACGTGCTGGGGACCGTTCAGGAGAGCAAGCTCGTCGTTCACAAGATCATGGTCCCTGACGGGGTGAGCGGAACAATCGAGCGGATCGGAGAGATGGACGCCGCCGTCGAGACTGAAGTGGCCCGGATTGCCGCGAAAAACGGCGCTGTCGGCGTCACGCTAATGCAGCGGTGGCCGGTCCGCACGGCGCGCAAGGTGGCGCGCAAGCTGCCTCCTGACCAGCAACTCATCACGGGCCAGCGCGTCATAGACATGCTCTTCCCCATGGTGCAAGGCGGCACAGCCTGTGTTCCAGGGCCTTTTGGCAGCGGCAAGACGGTCGTCCAGCACCAGCTTGCGAAATGGGCCAACGCGGAGATCATCGTCTACGTTGGATGCGGCGAGCGAGGAAACGAGATGACGGATGTGCTGCTCGAGTTCCCTCATCTGAAAGACCCCGCGTCCGGGGAATCCTTGATGGAGCGCACCGTCCTGGTCGCGAACACCTCGAACATGCCGGTCGCGGCCCGTGAGGCGAGTGTTTTCACGGGGATCGCCTTGGCCGAATACTACCGGGACATGGGCTACTCGGTGGCGCTTATGGCCGACTCGACCAGCCGTTGGGCGGAGGCCATGCGCGAGATTTCGGGACGGCTTGAAGAAATGCCCGGCGAGGAAGGCTATCCAGCTTACCTGAGTTCCCGCGTGGCAAGTTTCTACGAACGTTCGGGCAAGGTCACGTGTCTGGGGTCCGAAGCCCGGACCGGCTCGGTTTCGATCATCGGGGCGGTGTCTCCGCCTGGCGGCGACCTCTCCGAACCGGTCGTACAAGCCACGTTGCGCGTTGCGAAGGTCTTCTGGGGACTGGACGACAAACTCGCGTCGGCGCGCCACTTCCCAGCCATCAGTTGGCTGACTTCGTACTCGTTGTACCAAGACGTCGTTGACGCGTACGCCGCTGAGAACGTCGCGTCCGAGTGGCCGCACAACCGGCGCAAAGCCATGACATTGCTGCAAAGGGAGGCGGAACTCGACGAGCTGGTGCGTTTGGTGGGCGTGGACGCTTTGGCGCCCGAAGATCGGCTCCTGATGCAAGCGGCGCGTATGGTGCGGGAGGATTTCCTGCACCAGAACGCATTTGACGATCGGGACACCTACACCTCGCTGGAGAAACAGTTCCAGCTTTTGGCGACCGTATTACATTACTATGACGAGGCGCGCGCCGCGCTGTCCGCCGGGGCCTCGCTCAAAGCGCTGCTCGAGCTTGACGCCCTCGATGAAGTTGCGCGGGCGAGGCTCTATGAAGAAGACCGCCTCGACGCCTTCACGGAGCTTCGTGAGAAAATCACAGCGGCTATACATGCTTTGCCCCGCTAGAAACGAATCGTGTTCAGTGTCCGGGTGCACTGCCCACAGGAGGTGCGGATGATCGCACGCGAGTATCGGACTACAAGAGAATTCGTCGGACCCCTGATTCTGCTGGATCACGTGTCCGACGCAACCTACAACGAGATTGCCACGATCCGGACGGCGAACGGCGAAGTCCGGCGGGGCCTTGTGCTCGAGGTCGAGGACGACAAGGCACTCGTGCAGGTGTTTGAAGGCACGAGCGGGCTCAGCCGCGAGGACACAAAGGTGCGCTTCCTCGGGAAAGGAATGGAGCTGGCGGTTTCGCCCGACATGCTCGGCCGGATCTTCAGCGGGTTCGGGCAACCGATTGACGACGGCCCCGAACTGATCCCCGAGAAATGGCTTAATGTGAACGGAAGCCCGCTTAATCCCACCGCGCGCGACTACCCGAACGAGTTTATACAAACGGGCGTCTCGACAATCGATCTCCTCAACACGCTGGTTCGCGGTCAGAAACTCCCTGTTTTTTCGGCATCCGGCTTGCCCCACGGCCGGCTCGCGGCTCAAATCGCCCGCCAGGCAGCCGTACGGAAAACAGGCGAGCGGTTCGCCGTCATTTTCGCCGCGATGGGCATTACCTTCGAGGAAGCCAACTTTTTTATCGCGGATTTCCGGCGGACCGGCGCCCTTGAGAGGGCCGTGCTGTTTATTAATCTGGCCGACGACCCGCCCATCGAACGCATTGCGGTCCCACGCATGGCGCTTACCGCCGCTGAGTTTCTCGCCTATGAAAAGGGAATGCACGTGTTGGTCATCTTGACGGACATGACGAACTACTGCGAGGCGTTGCGCGAGATCTCTGCAGCCCGTAAGGAGGTGCCCGGCCGGCGGGGTTATCCCGGGTACCTGTATACCGACCTCTCGACGATTTATGAGCGGGCGGGGCGCATCCGCGGAAAAGAAGGTTCGATCACCCAGATCCCTGTGCTGACAATGCCGGAGGACGACAAAACACATCCTATTCCAGACCTTACCGGATATATCACCGAAGGCCAGATCATCATGAGCCGCCCCTTGCATGCGCAGGGCATCTACCCGCCTGTCGACGTGCTTCCGTCGCTCTCGCGCCTGAAGGACAAAGGCATCGGCGACGAAAAGACGCGGAAGGATCACGCAGACGTCATGAATCAGCTCTACGCGGCCTATGCGCGCGGCAAGAATGCCAAGGAGCTGGCCGTGGTGCTGGGCGAATCGGCCCTGAGTGAAACGGATATGCTTTACGTGCATTTTGCCGACGCGTTCGAAGAACGGCTCGTCGCTCAGGATGAACATGAGAACCGGACGATTGACGAAAGCCTTGCAATCGGCTGGGAACTGCTCGGCATGCTGCCGCGAACGGAACTGAAACGCGTCCGCGATGCGTTCCTGGACGCTTATCATAAACCGAACGGCGCCGCGACTAAGGAGTCGTGACATGGCGAATGTGATGAATCTCAATCCGACCCGGATGGAGCTTCTGCGGCTTCGGAAGCGCCTTGTCCTTGCCCGTCGCGGCCATAAGCTTCTCAAAGACAAGCTCGACGGGTTGATGCGCGTGTTTCTCGAGGTCCAAGACGACTATCGGGCGCACCGCCGCGAGGTTGATGCCGAATTGCCTCAAGTGCTCAAGGGATTCGTTCTGGCCGAGGCTGCCGCGCCTGCATTTACCACGCGGGAAGCGCTCGACGGGTTGCGGCGCAAGCTGACCGTTACGCTTCAAACGCGCAGAGTGATGAGCGTCGCGGCGCCGCACCTCGAGATTGCCCTGGACCCGATGACGGGCAGTTATTCACGTTTGCACACCTCGCCCGATCTCGATGGCGCGGTTCAAGGTCTCGAGACCGTCTTTCCTAAACTGCTCCAATTGGCCGAACTCGAAGAGATCGTGCGCCGGCTTGCACAGGAAATCGCGCGTACGCGCAGGCGCGTCAACGCACTCGAACACACGATGATCCCGCGCATGACGGAAACGGCCAAGTACATCGCAAGCAAGCTGGACGAGAACGAACGCTCGAACACGATACGCCTTCTGAAGATCAAGGAGCAGCGGCTCATCGAAGCGCGATCTTGACGTCGCGCGCGGGGGGGCGTTTTCTTTGTAGTTGGACTTTGCGCCCGTGCGCGCTAGAATGCGCCCAGGTCTGCATAAACGCGGCGCCCAGAGACGCCGCGAGGAGGAGATTTTATGACAATCGCACCGCTATGCACACGCGCCATGGAACAAGGCAAAGGCATACTCCGGTTAGCCCCAACGTGGGTCCCCCGGGCGTTCTGCATACCGGGACGGCGCATCAAACTGCACCCAAACGACTACTACGCTTTGGGCGGCGCGCGCGGAGGCATCGACGAACGGTGGTTTTCGTCTACAACGCCTGCCGACAACGGCCCGCTGACCGCCCCGAACGAGGGTCTGAGCCAGGTTGTGTTCCAGGACGGCGCTAACACGACGCAGTTTCTCCTGCGCGATGCGGTGGCTGAGCTGAAAGGCGAGCTGATCGGCGAGCGCCTATGGAGCCAGTACGGGAAATGGCCCATGTTCTCCAAGTTCTTCGACAACAAAGGCGCCCTTCCGCACCATATCCATCACCGTACTGCACACGCGGCGCGTGTGCATCAGATGGGGAAACCCGAGGCGTATTACTTTGCGCCCCAGGTAAACAACCACGGCGGGGATTTTCCTTACACCTTCTTCGGTCTGCGGCCAGGCACTTCCAGAGAAGCCGTGCTCGAATCCCTTAAGGCATTCACAAGAGGAGATAACAACATCACCGGCTTGTCCCAGGCGTATCACCTCGAACCGGGCACAGGCTGGGACGTGCCTCCAGGCATCCTCCATGCCCCAGGCAGCCTCTGCACGTACGAGCCTCAGTGCGCTTCGGATGTCTTCGCCATGTATCAGTCCCTGGTGGGCGACCAAGTCGTCGGAGAAGAGCTCCTATGGAAAGACACGCCTGAGGAGGAGAAGGGCAACTTCGAGTATTTGCTCGAAATCATTGACTGGGACGCCAATGTGGATCCGCTCTTTGCGGAGCACCATTTCATGCGCCCAAAACCTGTCCGTTCGGTTGAAGCTATGAGGTCCGGGGGCTACGTCGAGAACTGGGTCTGCTATAAGAACCAGGCTTATAGCGCCAAGGAATTAACGGTTCTGCCCGGTCGGACAGCTACTATCCGTGACAGTGCAGCCTACGGCATGATCCTGATTCAGGGACACGGGAAAATGGGCGTTTGGGATATCGAGACGCCTACGCTTATCCGCTACGGCCAGCTTACCGCTGACGAGTTCTTCGTGTCGGAAGCAGCGGCCAAAGAGGGCGTCAAGATCACAAACCGCAGCAGTTTGGAAGACCTCGTCATGCTCAAACACTTCGGCCCGGAGAACCCAGACCTCGCGAGCGAGTAGGCCCGTATTAAGACAAGGCGCCGCGCCTGTGCGCAGAGGGATCTTTTCCCGGCGCCGCCGTCAAAGATGCGGAACGCGAGCGTCACGCGGGCAAGAGGGGTGTGGTCTACCGGGCTGTCCATACGCGAAAGGAAGGGAAGACAGAACGCCCCTCTTCGCGTATCCCTTTGCGACGGGGCGTTTGTGCTTATCAATGTCGGCCCGGTGCTCGATGAGACTGCAAAACGGGGGCGAAGTCGTCGATGATTCCCGCTGCGAGGACCACGTCTTCGTTGTAGAAGACGGCCCATTGTCCCGGCGTCACGGCCTTCTGCGGCTCTGAGAATACGACCAGCAGTTTGTCGAAGGAAGGGATCACCTCGCAATGTGCGGCGGTGTGACGGTAGCGGATCTGGACTTTGCAGACGAAGGGCCGTGTCTGCGGCGGCAGACCTGACCAGTGGACGCCGGTTACGGTCATCTGTCCTGCGTACGTTTCCCGTTCTACGCCGACGATGACGGCGTTGCGCTGCGGATCGAGCCGAACAACGTAGAGAGGACAAGGCGCGGCGATGTTGAGGCCTTTTCGCTGCCCCACGGTGTAGTAGATCAGCCCTTTGTGCCGGCCCAGGAGCTTGCCGTCGGTCGAGAGAATCGGGCCGGGCGCGGGCGTCTCTGTTTTCTCGATAAGAACGTTGCGGAAGTCCTGACTGTTTGAGAAGCACAAGTCCTGACTTTCACGCCGTTCGGCCATTGCCAGGCCGAAGTCTCGAGCCTTCTCGCGTATCTGCGCCTTGGTGAACCGACCCAGCGGAAACCGCGCGAAGGCGAGCTGCTCCTGGTTGAGGGCAGCCAGGAAATAGCTCTGATCTTTGCGGGGGTCCACAGCGCGGTGCAACGCGAGCCGGCCAGGCAGTTCCGCTATTTGTACATAGTGACCCGTAGCTAGAGCCTCTGCACCCAGCTCTTTGACATGCTCGGCGAGACTGCCGAACTTGATCCGCTGGTTGCACTGCATGCATGGATTCGGAGTTCTTCCGTTCAGATACTCCCGGGTAAAACCGTCTAGCACCTCGCGCTCAAAGACTTGGCTTAAGTCTATGACGTGGTGAGGAATCCCGAGCCTCTGACATGCGCGGGCGGCATCCGCGACAGCAGCATCAGTGGAGTGCGCAGCAACGCTACCGGGTCGCGCGGCCGAGGCGGCCCGAACCTGCATAGTCACGCCTACGACCTCGCAGCCTTCACGGACAAGGAGCGCCGCAGCGGTTGAACTGTCAATGCCGCCGCTCATAGCGACGGCGACGCATGGTTGCACTATGGGCATGACGCTGTGAAAATGCCTGCCGGACTATAGCCGGCTTTGGGCTTCGGGCGTGTTCTCCCTTTGCCCATCGGCCGGGGCGCTTTTGGCTTGCACACTTTCCCCAGGGGGCCGCATCACGCACTTCCCCTCGAAAAGCACGCCATCGGCGATTGCGACGCGTGGCGCGGTGATATCGCCGACGATTTGGCCGCCGGCAATCACCTCGAGACGCTCTTGGGCAATCACATTGCCTTCAACGCGGCCGCTGATGACGATCTGAGCACCGACCAGCTCGGCCTTGACGCGCCCCGTTTCCTGAACAACGATAGTGTCGTCGCTCTGGACACGCCCTGAGACAGCGCCCTCCACCCGGACCGTGCCCTTCGAATGAATCTCGCCGGTTATGGATGTGCCTGGTCCGATAATTGTTACAACCTTCGAGTCGGCGTAACTGCGTTTCCTTCCCGAGTCGAGCATGTCTTAGTTTCCAAAGTACCGAATGGGATCGACGGCCTTGCCCTTGATGCGGACTTCGTAATGGACATGGGGGCCCGTCGTCCGCCCCGTCATGCCGATTTCGCCGACAACCTGGTCGCGATCAACTTGCATGCCGACCTTCACAACCGCCCGCTGAAGATGGCCATACACCGTCTCGATGCCGTTGCCGTGGTCTATTCGGACCACCACGCCAAGCCACTGATCGCGACCCGCAAAAGAGACCACCCCTTTGCCGGTCGCTACCACGTCCGACCCTAAGGGCGCCGCTACGTCAATGCCGTCGTGATGACGCAACTTGAAATTGAAGGGGTCTTTGCGCCACCCGAACTGCGAGGTAATTCGTCTTTGCGGACTGTTGCATGGCCATATAGCGGGTGTACGCGCAGTCAAGTCCAATTGCTTGGTCATGGACTGCATCAACTGCTGCAGGCTTTCGGTCCGCAAGTTGATCTCCTCGGCGATGAGATCCGCTGAGGGATCAGAGAGTCCGTTAATATGGCTTGGCGGAAGCATCAACGGGTCGTCAACAGCGTATGCGTTCGATTCAAAATCCCCCGGCGGGCCGCCTTGGCCGCCGCCTTGGCCTTCTTCGTAAGAGGCCGTGTCTTTTGTCCTGGGCGGGAGTTTCTGGATCGCCCGGATCTTGGCCTCAAAGTCATAGAGCTCCGCCAATTCAGCCGTGATTACAGCCAGACGTTTCTCATATTCGGCCCGAATGTTCTCTACTTCGTCCGCTTCGATGTCTGTCTGCGGCGACGGCAGGGCGAGCAGATCAGGTGTTTTCTGCCGTTCCGCTTTCTCTTGGAGCTGTACGTAGGCAGCACGCAACGAATCCACTTGCTCGCTCTGGACCTCGCAACGGCCATACAAGAATGCGACCCCGAAAAAGATGCATGTTGCGAGAATCATCGCGACCCAAATATGTGATGAATGAAGCCGCAGACTGCGCGTGCTTGATTGGTCGTGGGGAATTAACATAACAGTCCATCTTTTCATGAAAAGATGCTCCCAGGTAGGTTTGACAAAAAACCGTTCCCTAAGCCTTCATGCATGTGCGTGGGCTGGCTGAGCCAGAAACCTCTCTTCCACTCCGTCCGCACAATCCCCAGAGAAACACCAAAAGTTCCCTTTCGCTCAGCAAAGCTACTATATCAAAGCAGGCCGGAGTTGTCAACCTGAACAGGGCGAAAGGGGGCGCTATCTTTACAACATAATGCGCCATGATCTAAGCTCACCACTATATATGGGGGTCGACCTGCCAGCACCACCCCCAACAGCTCTCCTGCCCAATAATTGCGGCCATCATTTCGCGCCCTGTGCGGCCCTGTTCGGCTGTTCTTCGTCCGGCCCTTTTTCATCCCGGACGGCGCGAGAGAGGCCCCGGATTTGTCGCGTCAAAACGGGGACAAGCGTCAGGACTGCTTCACGACAAAAAGGTTGATGAAGTCTTCCGGCTTCTTGCCGCTGTAGTTGCGCTTGTTGAAGTAGGCTACGAGCTCTTGGTAGTCCTCCTGGTGCACCTGATCCTCGCGGTAGAGGTCGTAAAGGGGTTTTGTAGGCACGACGCCGTCCTGGCGCCGCGGACAGCCGACATCGTTATGAAGGGTGAACCCTTTGAAATGACCGTCCCTGGTTTCTTGGAGCTTGAAGGGGTAGAGCCGGCACAGGATGGGGCGTGTTTCGTAGATGCGGCAGCTCCTGCTTTTTCTATCGAGGAAAAAGCACCCCGACTTTCCTCGTTTCAAGGCCATAATGGTGCGTTGGACGTTGCAATTGAGCCATGTAGGGTCTTTTGGCGATACGCCTGAGATCTCACTGGGGCTAAGGAATTCGAGAAACTCGACAGGGTCAATATGTGTGGCCTTCACGATCTGAATGACGTCCCAAGGCGTAGGCAGGCAGACGACCTCCGTACAGCAGTGGAGGTTGCGATGGCAGCGGAAGCGAACGATGCCTTTTCCCATAGGGGTTTACCATAGCTGTACGCGACGTCCCCGAGCAAACCGTTCCCGCTGCAGCTCCGAGCGACGTAGGGATGTAACGTTGAAGCTGCACTGAGGGTAGTTTTGCCGTATAATGCTGCTGTTCGTTTGTGGACAAACCGAGGAACGGTAAACAAAGGGCATAGAGAGGGGTAAGTGCGATGCATCTGCGGACCCTGACGCGCCGTCAACCGGCGCCCGCCGTGAATATCGAGGCGGTGCTTGATATTGTTAATCAGCTCATCTCAGTGGCTTTCAATCTGTTAAGCCTCCGGCAGCAGTGGTTTGACAGCAAGATCCTTTTCCAAGGATAACCGTCTCGGCTTTTTGCGACCTTGTTGTCTGGAACGGTTTCACAGCTTGCCTGGAAAAGGTGGTTGCTTGCGTCGTGCAGCACGCTGCATTGTTCGACGGCAGGAGCTCGAGAGCAGACCCGCAAGAAGCAGGGCAAGCTGATTTCCCGCGAGTCTGGGATGCGCCTTGGGACAGGTAGAATTCCCTGTTTCTTTGTGCTATAGTCTCGCCGTTTTTGCCGCGATCAGTCTAGGCGCGGCGGTATGTTTTTCCCAACACCATAACGAGAGGGGAGGTGAATCGCATGGCAACAGACGTGAACGTCGAAGAGACCGTGAAGAGAATCGTCGTCGAGCAGCTTGATCGCAAGGAAGAAGAGGTGACCGTTGATGCTCGCTTTATTGACGATCTGGGGGCTGACTCGCTGGATTTGACCGAACTCCTGATGGCTCTGGAAGAAGAGTTCAGTATCGACATCGATGACGAGGCCAATAACATCCAAACGGTCGGCGACGCGATCAAGTACATCGACGCAAAGCTGAGCTGAGCACTTAACGTCTCGTAAAGGGACGGTTGCGGATAGATCCTTGGTCCTTGAGCGTCCAGCCCCGGCGGTTGGTTGGCCGTGGGCTGGGTGTTCGGCGCTTTCACCTACGCAGCGGCGCGGGAGGCGTAGCCAAGCACGTTGCCGTTGTTGCGTCTCTTCCCGCGCAGAATTTGAGACGCCCAAGACAGGGGCACTTGGCGCATCAGAGGAGAACACGCATCACCTCTCCCTTGCGTGTGAACAGCGGGAAGACATCTGGACGACTATGCACAGACGAGTTGTTGTGACAGGGATGGGGGTGGTGACGCCTCTTGGGAACAGTCTTGCCTCTTTCTGGGAAGGCCTTTCCGAGGGTCGCTCGGGTATCACAACCATCAGCGTTTTTGATGCGTCCGAATTATCGTCCCAGATAGCAGGTCAAGCTGCCGATTGCTGGCCGGCCGGCATGTCCGATCGAGCCCTGCGCCGCCATGACCGGTATGCGCTTTTCGCCATGGCGGCCGCCGACCAGGCTTGGGCGCAATCGGGGCTTGACATCAATACGCTCAATCCTTCGCGCTGCGGCGCCGTCGTCGGCAGCGGCATTGGCGGGCTCTTTACCATTGAAGAGCAGATCACCCGATTCGTGCGGGGCGGGGCGAGGCGCGTTTCGCCTATGACCTTGCCGAAGGTTCTTGCCAATATGGCCGCTGGCGACGTGGCGACCCGGCTTGGCTTGCGCGGCCCGAACAAGTCGGTGGTGACTGCTTGCGCTTCGGGCACGCAGAGCATCATCGACGCCGCCGACATCGTCGGAGACGGCCGGGCCGATGTGATGGTCGCCGGCGGCACGGAGGCGCCGGTCGTGCCTTTTGGCGTCGCAAGCTTTTGTGCCATGAAGGCCTTGTCTTCGCGCAACGATGAACCTCAACGTGCAAGCAGGCCCTTCGACCTGGACCGCGACGGTTTTGTGATTGGAGAAGGCGCAGGCCTTCTCGTACTCGAGTCGGAAGAGAGTGCGAGAGCGCGCGGCGCGGATATTCTCTGCGAGGTGGCCGGCTACGGCGAGACGTGCGATGCCTATCACGTCACAGCGCCGCGACCCGATGGTTCTGGGGCAATGGGGGCGATGATCAACGCGCTCGAGATGGCAAAGATCGAACCGGAGCGGGTGGATTATTTCAACGCCCATGGCACCAGCACGCGATACAACGACGTTTCTGAGGCGTTGGCTTTGCGCAAAGTGTTTGGCGACAAGATGCCGCCCGTCAGTTCAACAAAGTCAATGACGGGACACCTTCTCGGTGCAGCGGGGGCTGTCGAAGCTGTTGCCTGCATTTTCGCCATTCGCTATAACGTCCTTCCGCCATCCATCAACTACGACACGCCTGATCCAGAGTGCCAGGTGAATCTCGTGGCCAATGAGGCACGGGAAGCGAACGTTGCAATTGCGATGTCGAACTCGTTAGGATTTGGTGGACACAATTCCTCCATTATCCTAAAACGATATGAATGAAGATGAGACTCGCCTTCAGGAACTACGGGAGCTCGCCTCTCGCTTGGGGTTGAGAATGCGTAGCCTTGCCTTGTTTGATCGTGCGCTGACTCACGCCTCGGCTGGTTCCGGAATGGATGATAGGATTCGCAACTATGAAGCCCTCGAGTTTCTGGGGGATGCAGTGTTGGGTCTCGCTGTCGCCCATGACTTGTATGAACGGGTACCTGACCGCACCCCGGGCGAATACAGCCGCATGCGTGCCAGCGTTGTGAACCGGCGTTGTCTGGCTCATGTGGCTCAGAAGCTGGACATCGCTCCCGCGATACGGCTGGGCAAAGGCGAGGAACTCTCGGGGGGCCGCGAGCGTGCGGCGTTATTGGCTGACTGCCTCGAAGCGCTCATTGGAGCTGTCTATGTGGACGCAGGATGGCGTGCGACACGCCAGTTTGTGAGCCGAACCCTGCAGGGCGAACTTGATCGGGTCCACCGTATGGATTCGGTCTGGGATTACAAGTCGCGCCTGCAGCATTACTGTCAGGCTGAACGTATTGCGCTGCCTGTTTTCAAAGTGGTTCGCTCGGAAGGTCCCGACCACCGCAAGGAATTCGAGGTTGAGGTGGTCGTGCGGGGGCGGCCGGTCGGGAAAGGAACGGGGCGGAGCAAGAAGGAGGCGGAGCAAGAAGCGGCGCGGGCAGCACTCGAACATGAGGATGTCCATTTCGATTAGGCGGCGCGGCAGCGGGGCTGGGCGGGCAAGCTTGTCGGGGATCGCATTGTACGAACGGTAGGAGGAGTATACAGCAAAATGGATAGGTTTTTGTGGACTGCAGGCATTGCGAGTCTTTTGGCGCTCGCATTTGTGTTGTATCTGGTGAGGTACGTCCTGAGTAGAACCCAGGGCACTGAGAAAATGGCCGCTCTCTCGCGTCAAGTTCAGTTGGGCGCCCTCGCCTTTCTCAAGCGCGAGTATATATATGTGTCCAGCTTTGTGATTGTGATCATGATCCTGTTGGCAGTTCTCGGCGCCCTTAAGCCGGAGGTCAGTCTGAGCTGGAAAACCTCTGTAGCGTTCTTGTGCGGGGCTGTTGCGAGCGCCTGTGCAGGTTTTCTGGGAATGTTCATTGCTACCCGCGCCAATGCCCGAACCACCGCCGCAGCCCAAAACAGCGGCGTCAAGGGCGCACTTGACGTGGCCCTCAGCGGCGGCGCCGTTATGGGCATGGGCGTGGTAGGTATCGCGCTTCTGGGTTTGGTGATCGTCTATAAGGTTTTTGCTGGCGACCCTTACATCGTCAACGGTTACGCGATGGGCGCCTCGCTGGTCGCGTTGTTTGCGCGCTCGGGCGGCGGCATCTACACAAAAGGCGCCGATATGGGCGCGGATCTTGTCGGGAAGGTCGAGGCGGGCATTCCGGAAGACGACCCCCGCAACCCCGCCGTGATCGCGGACAACGTAGGCGACAATGTGGGCGACGTAGCGGGGCTGGGCGCGGACCTGCTTGAGTCCTACGTCGAATCGATTATCGCCAGTCTTGCCATCGCAACCGTCATGTTCATGCAACATCCCGCAAACACCCCCGAGTACGTCCGGGCCTTTCCCTTCATTGTCGCCGCCATCGGGATTGTTGCGTCGATCATTGGGGTCATGTATGTGAAAACCTTCGCGAGGAGCAACCCTCAGGGCGCGCTTATGCAAGGTACGTATCTCGCTGCTATCCTCACGATCATCGGCGTATTCGCCTATGCCGGCTGGAAGGGTGAACCGTTTACGCTCGACAAGGTGTTCTATACGAAGTGGGGTCCCGCAATCGCGGCTGTGGTTGGGATTGTTTCCGGGGCCATCGTCGGATTTGTGAGCGAGTATTTCACCTCGGGCAAATACAACCCGGTGCGTAAGCTTGCCGAACGGTGCCAGACTGGCCCTGCCATCGCCGTTACGGATGGTACGGCTATTGGCATGCAGAGCACGGCTTTGCCGATTCTCGTGCTTGCGATTGCTGTTGTTGTGGCTTACCACTTTGCAGGCGTTTACGGCGTGGCCATCGCAGCCTTGGGAATGCTTGCCACAACAGGCATGGTGGTTGCCGTAGACGCTTACGGGCCCATTGCCGACAACGCCGGCGGCGTCGCCGAAATGGCCGGCCTCGACCCAAAGGTCCGCAGCATTACGGACAACCTGGACGCCGTAGGGAATACGACGGCCGCTATGGGAAAAGGGTTTGCCATTGGTTCGGCAGCCTTCGCAGCCATTGGTTTGCTCAGTGCGTATATGCTGGCGGCTCAGCTGCAGACGGTGAGTCTGGCCGACCCCCACATCCTTGCCGGGGTGCTTATTGGCGCCATGACGCCCTTCTTCTTCTCCTCGATGCTGTTCCGCGCCGTTGGCAAATGCGCCGACACGATGATCATGGAAGTGCGCAGGCAGTTCCGCGAGATTCCCGGCCTTAAGGAAGGCAAGGAAGGCGTCATGCCTGACAGTACCAAATGCGTGGATATTGCCACAAAGGGCGCCATCAACGGCATGCTTCTTCCGGGTGGTCTCGCTATTATTTTCCCGGCCCTTGTCGGGTTCTCGCCTCTGGGCGCCGAGGGGCTGGCGGGGATGCTTGTCGGGGCTATCGCGACGGGCGTCATGCTTGGCATTCAGACCGCGAACTCCGGCGGCGCCATGGACAACGCCAAAAAGTATATCGAGGAAGGCCATTTTGGGGGCAAGAACTCGGAGGCCCATAAAGCGGCGGTCGTAGGTGATACCGTCGGTGACCCCCTCAAGGACACCGTCGGTCCTTCTATCAACATCCTTATCAAGTTGATGTGCGTCATCTCGCTTGTGCTCGCGCCGCTCTTCTTGTAAGACTATGCATTCTCGGGTCAGAACTGGAGGCGTCCAGGCCGCATATGGAGTGGACGCCTCCTGTTCGCATCTGGCGGGGTCCACTCCAAACTCGGTCATTTGTGCGCCGCTGATTTGACGCGGGCAGCGCCTGTCTGGCGCCCTGTTGCTCGTTCATCCTTCGCCACGGTCCGTCTGCGCAGCCACAGGTGCTTTTCTGGCGGTCAGGGCGGTTCCTGGCATTCTCGACACGGGGCGCAGGAAAGGCCCATGGGCGGAGAACACCCCCATGTCGGCCGGAGGCCGCCGAAAAAGGGCGGCCCGCCAGCACGAGAATGCTTACGGGCCGCGGTGTACAGGAAGGGAGGATGCCGTTACAAGACGCCGTACTTCGACACCTTGATCAACTCGTCAGGCGTCGGCGCATACCCGGGCTTGTAACCGGGAAGGGGGCTAATCAGAGTGTGGTACGTGTCAAGAAACCAATCCGCCTGGGGATAATAGAAGTCTTCGAGTTCCGCGGGCGGCACGATCCAGTTTGGCGCTGAAACGGTGGCGACCGGCGCATCGAGATGGTCAAAGGCCATCTGAGTGACTTTCGATGCGACGTTGTGGAGGAAGCTGCCTGTGTCGCAGGCGTCGCTGCCCAGGAGCAACTTGCCGGTCTTTTTCACGGATTCGACGATGGGCTCATAATCGAGAGGAACCAGGCACCGACCGTCGATCAGCTCGACGGAGAGGCCGAATTCCTTTTCCATCCGTTGGACGGCCTCCCATGCGCGGTAGAGCGTGGCGCCGAAGGTCATGACCGTAAGATCTGTGCCTTGTTTTAAGACAGCCGGCACGCCGATAGGGATGGTGTAATACTCCTCGGGAACGCCCTGCTCCCAAAAGATCTCAGTTTGATCGTAGATACGCTGGCTCTCGAAGAAGACCACGGGATCGTTGCCGCGGAGGGCCGAGGCCATCAGACCTTTCGCATCGTAAGGCGTAGCGGGAAACACCACCTTGAGGCCGGGCATATGGGCGCACAAGGCCGTCCAGTCCTGAGAATGCTGGGCTCCGTACTTGCTTCCCACCGACACGCGGAGCACCATGGGCATCCTGCAATATCCGCCCGACATGGCTTGCCACTTGCAGAGCTGGTTGAACACCTCGTCGCCGGCCCGTCCCATAAAGTCGCAGTACATCAGCTCGACAATGGGCCGCCCGCCCTCGAGTGCAAACCCGACCCCGGTCCCGACGATAGCGCCCTCGGAAATCGGCGAGTTAAAGAGGCGGTGATACGGCAACGACTCGGTTAGTCCGCGGTAGACTGCGAAGGCGCCGCCCCAGTCCCGATTCTCCTCGCCATAGGCGACGACCCGCGAGTCGTTGTAGAAATGATAGACAATCGCCTCGAAGATGGCGTCGCGAAAGCTGACTGCGCGTGTTTCCTTCAGGGGTTTGCCATCCTTGTCGATGCCTTTGCGCGACTTTTTGGCAATCTGCTTGACCCGCGGGTTCTCCTCAAGGGGGATACGCACATCCTTCGGGTCTTCCAGGCCGGGCAAGTCCTTCTCGAGTGCGTTCGAGAACATTATCTGGCTCACGCCTTCGTGGTGGGTCAACACCATTCGTGGCGAGAGCTCGTCGTCCGTGGCGAGTTTGCAGGCCTTGACGACTTTGTGCTTGGCGTATGCGTGGATTGTTTCAAGGTCGTTTTCGCTGACTAATCCCGCCTCAACAAGCTTGATGCCGAACTCGACCGGAGGGTCGACGTTGCGCCACATCTCGATCTCTTCGCGTTCCCGGTACGACGACTGGTCACTTGGAGAATGACCTGTCTGGCGGTAACATACGACATCGAGGAAGACGGGCCCTTTGCCATTTCGGATCAGCTCAATCTTGCGCTTGTAGGCATCGGCTACGCTGAGCGGATTATTGCCGTCGATGGTCTCGGCGTGCATGCCGTCCTTATTGACCCCCGTTCCGACGCGAGAGAGGCGCTCGAAGCCCATGGTCTCGCCGATAGGCTGGCCGCCCATACCGTAGAAGTTGTCCATGAAATTGAAGATAATGGGCAGACCGCCTCGGTATTCGTCCTCCCACAACGTGCTGAATTGGCCCATTGATGCAAAACCCAACGCCTCCCAGACGGGTCCGCAACCGATCGAGGCGTCCCCAATGTTGGCTACGACGATTCCGTCCTTCCGGCGCACCTTTTTGAATAGGGCCGCGCCCGTCGCAATATCCGCGCTGCCGCCCACGATGGCGTTGTTCGGGTAAACGCCAAAGGGAACAAAGAAGGCGTGCATCGACCCGCCCATGCCTTTATTGAATCCGTTTTGGCGGCCAAAGATCTCGGCGAGCAACCCGTACAGCAGAAAATCGATGCCGAGCTCCTGACTCTCGTCCGATGTGAAGATATTTTGACCGTTGCCTTTACCGGCAATAGTCAGCGGCGTAAAGTCTTTTTCATTCTGCTCAACCATTCGCAGGATTGCACCGTCAAAATAGCCGCTCATGATCTCATAAAGGCGGTCCCCACTCAGCTCGTCTACAGCGCGCAGGCCCTTGGCGATGATCTCGCCGTGGCTGCGGTGGCTTCCGAAAATATGATCTTTCACGGTTAGATGGAAGCACTCGCCTACCGCTGCGCCTTCCTGACCGATGGACAGATGGGCAGGCCCGAGATGCTTATAGGCGATTCCCTCGTAAGAACCAAGCTTTTTGATGTTGTCCAGCATCGTCTCGAACTCGCGGATCAGCACCATGTCGCGGTATGCCCCGAGACAGCGCTGGGCCGTGATCTCGGACTTCGAGGCCAGTTCTTCCGGAATGGTTTTTTTATAGGCGTTTATCTGGATTTGCCCCAGTTTGATCACCTCGTGTTTCCTGACGTCTTCCGGGACAACCATCAACTGCTTGGTCATAGTCAGACACCTCTGTCTTTTTTCTGCAGTGCGTATCGTGATATTAAGCGAGTGTTCGCAGACTTTCAGCGGGAACACATCTTAATCCGGATCAGAAAATTATACAGGAAACCCATCCTGGATTTCCAAAGTTCCGCGTCTTGGCGTTCGCGTGCTCTCCGTCACCGAGGGGCCGCAAGAGCCGAAGGAACGGGATAGCCCCGACCCTCGCGGACGCCCCGGATGTGGACCCCCTCCTTGAAAGTCGCTACCACCGCGCCCGACACGTCGGTGCGCCACACCTGGATGCCTCGGTCCTGGTACCGGCGCATCACCTCGGGGTCCGCGGTCTCCTCTCCACGGAGCCGTCCAGTCGATATAACGCAGTAGGCGGGGGAGACTGCGTCGAGAAAGGCGCTCGTGCTGGAGGTTCCCGAGCCGTGGTGAGGCGCCTTGAGAATATCTGCTGCGCAATCGTGTTGTGCGAGAATCGCCTCGCCTGCCGCCTCGATATCTCCGGAGAGCAGAAGTCGCACTCCATCCAGTTCCAGCCGCAACACCAGGCTCCGGTCATTGACGCCGGCGGCGTTTGGACAGTCGCGCGGCGGATGCAGGACCTCGATGGCGCTGTTGCCGAAGGGAACCAAGTCGCCGCGGGCAAGTCGGCGGACGGGTATTCCCCTATCGGAGCACCTAGCGAGGATCGCCTGTTCGAGAGGCCGATCGGTCTCGAAAGGACCCATCAACAACGCCCCCACACTGAAGTGGTCGAGCACGTCAAGGAGGCCTCCCGCGTGATCGCTGTCGGGGTGACTGAGCACGACGTAGTCTAGTTTCCGCACCCCGCGGCTCCACAGGAACGGCGAGACGTACCGCGCGCCACAGTCCAGGTAATCTGTTCTGTCGCCGCCGTCTACGAGCATGGTGTTGCCCGTTGCGGTGCGTACGAAGCTTGCGTCGCCGTGGCCGACATCAAGAAAGACGACTTCGCCGCCGTCGTGATAGGGATTCCATGTCCACAGCAACACAGGCAGGGCAAACACTGCGCCTGCTACAGGCCGCCATCTGCGCGGCGCGCGCCCCCTTAAAAAAGGGGGCCGGGCGGCGGGGCGCCCCCAGGACGCCCCCCCGGCGGGGGGGG
>CAZBQH010000208.1:0-3316 GCA_964493915.1 uncultured Nitrospiraceae bacterium | reverse complement strand
GGCGTCGAGCAACGGTGCGTCGTGGAAGGCGGCGAGCAACTCCTCGGCGATGTGCTCGATGAGCGCCTTGGGGTGCCCGTCCTTGCCGAAGGCCGTTAGCTGCTCGGTCGCGGCAGCGCGCCACCCTGCAAAGCGCTGGGTCACCGTCTGGTTGAAGGCGGTGAACTCGCCATGGCCCAGGATGGCCGGCCGCACTTCGGGCAACGGCAGTCTCAAGCGCGCGTAGCCGGGGCGAAGGGGCTCGAAGAGCGTGGCGCGCACGCCGGGGAGCACTTGCCAGTAGTCGGCCAGCGCATCGAGGTCGCGCTCGGGGATGCCGCCGCGCAGGTGCCCCTCGATGTCGTGCATGTCTTCGGGCTCGGTGCTGTCGATGTAGCGCGGCAGGTTGAGGTTGTAGTCGTTCTTCGGGTCGGCGATCTCGGCCAGCGGCACCATCCGGGCGTAGCGCGGTGTGTCGACCTGGCGGGTGAAGGTGTCCACGATGCGGTGGATGTCCTGCTCGCGCAGGCGGTTCTTGGCGCCGTCCTTGACGAAACCCCTCGAAGCGTCGATCAGGAACACGCCCTTGCGGGCGGTGGCGTTCTCCTTGTCAAGCACCACGATGCAGGCCGGGATGCCGGTGCCGTAGAAGAGGTTGGCCGGCAGGCCGATGATCCCTTTGAGGATGCCGGAGCGGACCAGCTGCTTCCGGATCGCCCCTTCCGCGTTGCCGCGGAAGAGCACGCCGTGCGGCAGGATGCAGGCCGCCTTCCCCGTGCTCTTCATGGAACGGATGATGTGCAGCAAGTAGGCGTAGTCGCCCTGCTTGGCCGGCGGCACGCCCCAGGCGAAACGCTGGAACGGATCGGTCGCGGGCGTGAGGCCGGTGCTCCAGGTCTTGTCCGAGAACGGAGGATTGGCGACCACGTAGTCGTAGGTGCGCAAGTGCTCGCCGTCCCGGAACTTGGGCGCGGCGAGCGTGTTCCCCGAGAGGATGTTGGCCGTGGGGAAGTCGTGCAGGATCATGTTCATGCGGGCGAGGCCCGCCGTGGTCACGTCCTTCTCCTGCCCCTCGAGCGTGATGTGCTTGCCCGCCTGCGCGGCCACCTTCAACAGCAGCGAGCCGGAACCGCAGGTGGGGTCGTAGGCGGTGGTGGCGGCCTTGGTGTTCGCGGGCGAGATGCCGATCACCTGGGCGATCACGCGGCTCACCTCCGACGGCGTGTAGAACTGCCCCTTGCTCTTGCCGCTCTCGGTGGCGAAGTGCCGCATCAGGTACTCGTAGGCGTCGCCGAGGATGTCGTCGTGCTCGGCGCGGTTCTGCGAGAAGTCGAGCTCGGGCTTCTGGAAGATGCCGACCAGATTCGTCAGGCGGTCCACCATCGCCTGACCTTCGCCGAGCTTGTTCGGGTCGTTGAAGTCCGGGAAGTCGCTGCGCGCCAACCGCGCGTTGGCGTCGATCAGCGGCTGGATGACCTGCGTGTTGATCTTGTCGCCGATGTCGGGCTTGCCCTTGAGCGCGACCATGTCGGTGAAGCTCGCGCCCTTCGGGATGACGACCGGCGGCGCGAAGGCGTCGCTGTCGCCGTACTTGTCGCTGATGTACTTGATGAACAGCATGAACAGGACGTAGTCCTTGTACTGACTGGAGTCCATGCCGCCACGCAGCTCGTCGCACGAGGCCCAGAGGGAGGCGTAGAGGTCGGACTTCTTGAGGGGCATGCGGCTACTTCCTCATCGCTGTGCGGCTACGGCGTGCGGATCGGCGTTGGCGTGTGCGTGGGTCCCGCAAGTGGCGGACGGGTTGCGGTCGCGGTACACCCTGCGGATCCCATGGAACGGCATGGCTACGGCAGACCCGGCGGCTCGGCACTCGCGCCGAACGACACCGACAGGGTCTCGCAGGTTGGTGCCTTCATTCCGGCATGATACATCGCGACCGTGGCCTCAGCAGGCGGCGCGCGCAGCGTCCAGCGCGCGAATCGTGACGCCTGCATGCCATAACCGGACCAGCCGCGAGCCCATGCCGGCGCCCCGGCGCTCCTCCTCCCGGAAGGCCTTCAATGCGTCCGCCGACCTCCCATGCACGGCGCAACTCGGCACCGCCACTACCGACCTCGTCACCGACCTCGTCATCATCCCAGACGACACGTCGGCCGCCGTCGGCTTCACGGTCGACGATCTCGCCTAGACAAGCGCAGGCGATGCAAACACCCACGAAAGCGTGCTCGAGGCCGACGGGGCCAGGCGCTGGCGCCGACCATTCGGCACCACGGGGCACGACCGCGCCAGCCACGCCGAGCTCCATGCTGAAGGCAGTGTGATCATGAGTGGCATCACGCTCGGGGCCCTGTTAGGCGGGCAAGCCAGAGGCGCCCGCCTCCACTCCACAGGTGTCCGAGCGGGACGGACCACGTCGCTCCCACCCCAGCAGCGCCGGCTATGGCGTGGCGCACTCAGGGCATGCCTGGCCACCGAACCAAGACCACTCATAACTACTCGTACATGCGAAGACCGAGGCTCCGATGGCAAGAAGAACCAATATCAAGAGCACAATGTAGAAGACGCCAAACATGCCACGCGAAACCGGGCCAAGCCATGGGTCTGGTAAACGGCGCACAGCTTGATGGCGTTCAGGACCCGAGTGGGCCGCCAGGGCCCGAATGCGCTCCAGATACGTAGGGTCTCGGTCTTGGCCCACGAAGCAGTGCCCCAGCCCTTCGTCTCCTAGCCCGGCACGGTTCTCAAGCGTGATGGCCGTAACGATCACCGGCTTCATTGACCGCCTTGCCTGCACGGCGAGGACAATGAGGGCCACAAGGAACGAGACCGCCAACCAAACGAGAAACGCCGAACGCGTCGTGAAGCCAAAGCCAAGAACCGTTAGGCTTGCCGTGACGAGTACGGTTCCTGCCTGTATGAGTAGAGAGAACTGCATTCTGTACGTCGCTATCGCCTCACCAAGCTGTAGGCGCTCGACTTCAGAAAGCAGGTCGGCGTTTCGCATGCCTCCTCCTTCAACTGACACAACACCCGCGAGCCCGACCCAAGGTGAGCCGTGTTGGGCCACACCTCGGAAGTGGGCTTCACGTATTCTGACACTCACCCTCGAGAGGGCAGCCAGCGAAGTGCGAGCCGTACCAGGTTGGCTGCTCGGAACCATGACATGAAGCGGCAGGATGGGCGAGCAGCTGTTCGCACGTCGAGAACACGGCATGGAGAGATCTGTCTCGGCCATTGTCGGTGGCCATGTCATCCTCCCCACTGGTGGTCATGTAGGTCCCCGTTGATGGCCAGTTGAAGTCCCCGTTGGTGGCCAGTGGTTCTCCCCACGTCG
>CAZBQH010000207.1:0-16489 GCA_964493915.1 uncultured Nitrospiraceae bacterium | reverse complement strand
CGATCCGTTGGTTTTCACACATTGCCCGAACCGAGGTGAATTTCACCCGGTCCTGCGTACTCCGCGACCGGCTGAATGAACTCCGCAAAAAGCCGGAGCTTACTGCAACAGAGCAAGATGAGGCGCGGGACCTGTTCCGCGAGTGGCGTATGGTATTGTCCAACGAGCTGGAAAACGCGCGTCAGGCGTTGCCCGTGGCCAAGGCCGATGCTCGGCTCGATTCCTATCATCGGGGAGACGCCAGTTTCAGCCATCTGACCGACATGCTCGACGCCAAAATCGAGCTTCTCGAGCACGAGATTGAGGTCTTCCTTCCCAAAGTCGCTGCGGAACTCGATATTGACGTGTAAAGCCTGTTTGCCGCCGCCAACTGGCCGCCGTCTCGGTGAGTACAGGCCAGTGTATAGCTGTAACCTGCTGCGCGGAGTAGGAAAAGCACTGCGCGCCGGTTTCCAAACGGCGTTTCCGCAACATTCAATGAGAGAAGACAGGGCCAAACCCCTGGACGACCCTCGCGATTCCCCTTCTACGGGGCTCAGGGGAGCCCAATCCGGTCTTCAATGCGTGGTCTCTTAGCTTGAAGGACTTGTCCTTGTAGCGATGGCCATTCCAGCCTCGAAAACAGAGGCCGTGTCTAGTGAATCCTGACCGCGACGTCTTTCTGTTGAATGTTTCCCCTGAGCCCGATATTCTGAAGAGATGCGTTCGTTCATCTTTTCCGACAAGCATCGGGGAGATTGCCAATGGTTGCCCGGTTTATGCGAATGGTACGGACGATGGTTCGGAAAGCCCCCATACGCTGGAAAGGTGCGGTGCTCAAGACGTTGGCGCCGGGGGTTTTCGCGTTTGCCGTGGCGCTAGGTATGCCAGCACGTGCCTTTGCTGATGGAGGCACCCCGCGTCCTAACATCGTTTTTATTCTGGCCGACGACATGGGTTACGGCGACGCGGGTTTCATGGGGCAGCGCTGGATCACAACGCCCCGTATCGATCGTCTTGCGCGCGAGGGCGTGGTATTCACCCATCACTATGCTGTCGCCCCGATGTGCACTCCCTCGCGTTGCGGTCTGATGACGGGCATGCACAACGGCCACTGCACTTTGCCGAACAATGGGCCGTCGGACCAGACTTTGAGGCCGGAGGACGCAACGGTGGCGGAAGTCCTTCGCGAAGCGGGCTATAACACGCATTTCATCGGTAAGTGGGGACTCGGCGGCGCGACGCCCAGCCCGGATTTTGATGGAACGGGCGAGCTCATCCCGGGCGCGCAGCACGGGTTGCCCACACGGAAAGGTTTCGACACTTCCTATGCGTTTCTGGATCAGCTCACCGCGCACAAGCATTTCCCGCGTTACATCTGGCGCAACGAAAGCAAAGAGTGGCTGCCGGACAACAACAGTGAAAACTACAACGAGCGAACGGTCTATATCCACGATCTGTTTACCAAAGAGGCGCTCGATATTGTAGAGAGCGCAGACGGATCCAAGCCGTTTTACCTCCAATTGTCCTATACCCTTCCACATCGGGAGACGAAGTTTCCGGGTTCGCCGCTCCCGGCCGATCAGGCAGGCTCCGAGTCCTATAACCCGTATCCCGAAGACCATTGGGCGGCACTGGAACCGGCGCCCACACCCGCGGACAAGGCGTACGCGGCCATGATCACGTATATGGACCATGACATTGGACGGCTCCTCGATGCCGTTGATGGGAATCCAGCCATTGCCGGCAACACGTTGTTTCTTTTCTCGAGCGACAATGGCCCGCAGTTCACTGATGGGCACGCGGCGGAGATGTTCAACAGCAGCGGCGGTCTTCGGGGAAAGAAGTTTTTTCTTTACGAAGGTGGAATCCGCGAGCCGTTCGCTGCACGCTGGAAAGGAGTCATCGAACCGGGCCGCACCAGCAGTCACGTCAGTTATTTTGCGGATTTTTTGCCTACTGCCGCTGAGCTTGCCGGTGCGCCTGTACCCCCTGGAATCGACGGCGTCTCGTACGTGCCGACGTTGACAGGCCAAGGTCGTCAAAGGGAACACGACTACCTGGTTTTCACCCAGCCTGGCGCCACCGATCGGCCGGTCCAGGCTGTGCAGATGAAACGGGACAATGAGGGAAGGATCTGGAAATTGCTGGTGATGCCAGACGGGAGCGTCGAGCTGTACGATCTGGCTTCCGATCCGGTGGAAAGCAAAAACGTAGCTGTTGAGCATCCGGACACCGTGGCGGAGCTGAAGGGTGTATTAGAAAGGGAATGCACAGGTCCCAAACCGGCTGCATGACGGCCGGCAACACGATCTGGTAATAGACGGTCCTGAGAATCCTTTGGCGGGTGTGTAGACAGCACCAGCCCAAAGTACAGTACAGGGCGCGTGCGGTAGGCTTTTTTGTTATGGCTGTTAAAGAAGACAAACCCATTATCGTGCAATCGGACCGCTCCCTTCTCCTCGAGACGGACGGTTCTTCCTTTGAAGATGCGCGCGACGCCATTGCCGCCTTCGCCGAGCTGGTCAAGTCGCCCGAGCACATCCATACCTATCGAATCACGCCGCTTTCACTATGGAATGCGGCCGCTGCGGGCATGAAGGCCGACGAAATCATCGAGAGCCTCTACCAGTTCAGCAAATACGACGTTCCGCAGAACATCCTGGTCGAGATCCGCGACAGCGTAGCCCGCTACGGCAAACTCAAGTTGTTCAAGCGGGAAGACGGTTCGTTGGTCTTGCAGTCGGACGATTCACTTCTTATCACCGAACTGCTCAACCAAAAGACGCTGCAACCCTTTGTTACAGGGTCGCCTGACCGGCACAGCATTCTTGTAAAACCCGAGCAGCGTGGCAACATAAAAAGCGCCCTGATCAAGATCGGATTTCCCATCGAGGACTTGGCCGGGTATGTCGAGGGCGCGCCGCTAGCCTGCGATCTGCGCGACACGGCCCTCTCTGGGAAGCCATTCAACCTTCGCCGTTACCAGATCGAGGCGGTCGACGCCTTCTACATGCGCGGATCCAACCGCGGCGGGAGCGGGGTCGTCGTGCTGCCGTGCGGCGCGGGCAAGACCATCGTGGGGATCGCCGCCATCAATGCATTGCAGACGCAGGCGCTCGTGCTTACGACCAACACTGTAGCGTTGCGCCAGTGGAAGAGCGAGCTGGTTGATAAGACGACGCTCGAGCCCGACCTGATCGGAGAGTACAGCGGGGACTCGAAGGAGATCCGACCTGTTACTCTGGCGACCTACCAGGTGCTCACGTATCGGAAGTCTAAGGACAGCGAGTTTATACACTTCCGGCTGTTCGACGAGGGCAACTGGGGACTCATCATTTATGACGAGGTCCACCTGCTCCCTGCTCCCGTATTCCGTGCGACGGCGGCGTTGCAGGCTCGCAGGCGTCTCGGTCTGACAGCTACGCTCGTCCGTGAGGATGCTTGCGAAGACGATGTGTTCAGCCTTATTGGGCCCAAGAAATACGATGTTCCTTGGAAGGTGCTCGAGAAACAGGGCTGGATTGCCCAGGCGGTGTGCACCGAGATCCGGGTGCCTCTGCCCGATGAGGAGCGCTACCGTTACGCCATCTCCGATAAACGCGGCAAATTCCGCATCGCCAGCACAAACCCTGTGAAGGCTCATGTCTGCGAGACGCTTATTAAACGGCATGAGGACGACAATGTGCTTGTTATTGGTCAATACCTCGACCAATTAAGAATGCTCTGCAAACGTTTCAAGGCGCCCCTCATCACCGGCGCTACCTCGAACCGGCGGCGCGAGGAGCTGTACGGGAAGTTCCGCGCCGGCAAGGAAAAGCTGCTGATTGTCTCGAAAGTAGCCAACTTCGCTATTGACCTTCCGGACGCGAATGTGGCGATCCAGGTTTCTGGAACCTTTGGGTCCCGTCAGGAAGAAGCCCAGCGGCTTGGGCGGATCCTCCGGCCCAAATCCGACCAGAGCGCGGCCCGTTTCTACTCGTTGGTTTCGCGCGATACATGCGACCAAGACTACAGTGTGAAACGGCAGCTCTTCCTTACTGAGCAAGGCTACCGGTACGAGATCCTGAACGCTGAGGACGTCTAAAATGGCCGAGGTACGGCTCATCTGCGGTCCTTGGCGTTCGAAACGGACCCAACAGATTGACGATATTGTCCTTGCGCATGGGGACAGAGCGCTCCTGCTTGTTCCCACGGGCCTGCAGGCGAACCAACGCATCGAAAACCTTGTATTGAACAGCAATCGGCCCGGCTTCTGGGGACGGCCCGTGTCGACGTTTCCCGAGTTTGTCAAGGCCCTGCTCCAAAAAGAGCGCTTCGTTTTCCGCTCCGTCGAGGGTCTCGAGCGTCGCCTCTTGCTCGAGCGGGTCATCTACGAACAGGGCGCCGCCGGGAAGCTCGACATGCTGAGAGACGCCGCGCAAACGCCGGGCTTCGTCAGCCATATCGAACGGGTCGTCACGCAGCTCAAACAGGCTACCGTCGAACCAGCCACCTTCCGAGCCACGTTGGCCCGGCGGGAGCCGCCCATGTGGCTCGACCCGATCGTGGCCGACATCTACGAAGGCTTTCAAGAGGCTTTGATTGCCGCGGAAGCCTATGATTTGGTCGGCCTCTACTGGAAAGCGGCGCGCCTGAGCAACGATCAGTGTCCTAAACTCATCGAAACAGTGGACACCCTTGTCCTCGATGGTTTCGACGATTTCACGCCGTCCGAGCTACAGCTGCTCAAGTCGCTCGCGCACCATACAGCCCATCTGGTCTTCGGTTTGAATTGCACCATGAACGAACCTGCGCAGAAGGACCTGTATGCCTTGCCGCTCGATACGGCCGAGCTGTTGCGTCAGCATTTCCCGGAACGGGTGGTCGAGACTTTTGAAGAACGAGCAGCCAAGAGCTTCGCCGAGTTTGCCGCGTCATGGGTATTCTGGCGCGACAGGCGTCCCCCGCCACATCAAATAACGGCGAACATGATCCTGCAGCCTTGCGCGGGGGCGCGCCAGGAAATGGAGGCTGTCGGCAGGCGGATCAAAGCGCTCCTGATCGAAGACGGCGTGTCGCCTGCGTCGATTGCGGTGGTTTACCGCAGGCTTGACGACATAGGGCCCATGTTACGGACGGTTTTTGCTGAATTCGGGATACCGCTGCGCATTCTACAAAAGCCCCGACTCAGCGAGAGCAGCCTTGTTAGATTCCTCTTGCAGCTTTTCGAAACCGTTGATGAATGGACGCGCGACACGGTGGTCGATGTGATTACGTCGCCTTGGTTCCGCCCAACCGGCGTGCAGACGCCGGAAGAAACGGAAGGAGCGGCCGCCTTGGCGCGTCTCGCCGGGATTGTTGCGGGGCGCGAGGCGTTTCGCACACGTCTTGATGCGTTGGCGAAACGGCTTGAGAACAAGGACAGCGTGGATTGGGCGCAGCTTAACAAGCTTGTGGCTGAACCGCGGGCGGCGCTTGGCGCCTTACAACGCCGCTTTGACGCCCTGGCCTCGACGGCGGACCTGCTGCCCTCCAACGGTGCCCTTGCAGATTTCGCGCACGCAATGGAAAAGATTCTCGATGAGCTGCACGTCCAGGATGCAGTTGAGTCGGAACGCGATATTTCAGAAGACTTTCGTGCTTTTGAGATGGCCGCCCTCGAGCGCCTCCGCCATCTTCTCTCCTTGTTGTCTAGACAGGACCCAGGGCTTTCCATGTCGCGCGCTGCGTTCGCGTCGCGGCTCAAGCGTATATCCAACGATGTCGAGGTCGACCTCGCAGAGCCGCGCGATGGCGTGCAGTGTCTCACACCGGAGGAAGGCCGGGGTCTCTTTTTCAACCATGTGTTCTATGCAGGGGTAAACGAGGGCGCTGTGCCTCGTCCGGCGCCCGTCAGCGCGATATATGGCGAAAGTGACGTAGAGGCCTTCGAACATGCCGGGGTGCATCTTGAACGCCGTCAGACCCATGCCAAGCGCGAGCTGCTCATGTTTCATCATGTGCTCTCCATGGCCCGGGAAAGCATATGGATATCATGGCAAACCGTCAGTGCCGAGGGCCGTCCTCTTGCTCCGAGTCCCTACATCACGGACCTGCGCGAGTTGCTGCCCGAGGAGCAAGTCGTCCAAAAGCGCATCAGCCCATTGGAGACCTTCGCGCCGCCTCCCGAAGAAGCCGCCTGCGAGCGTGATGTGCGCAATGCGGCCTTCAGCAGCCACCCGGAGTTGCGCGACCGATTCAGGGGCTTATTTGCGCCGGCCTCAGCGGGCGCCGAGGTTGAGCGCAGCCGGCAGAGCGCTCTTCCTTTTGACGCGTATGACGGCGTGCTTGAGGCGCCCGAGGTTATCGACATGGTTGCGCAATCTTTTGGCCCGACGCATGTCTACAGCGTGGCGCAGCTTGAGACTTACGCACTGTGTCCCTTCCGCTTCTTTGTCGAGCGGGTGTTGCAGGTCGAGGAGCCGGAGACTCCTGTGGTTGAACTGGAGAGCACAGCCCGTGGCGCCCTCGTTCACGCAGTTTTGGAGCATCTCCACGCGCGTTTCCGGGGGCTGGCAGTCAGTGAAATACCGGAAGCCGAGGCCCGGCAAGCAATGCGTGAAACTGTCGGAGAAGTCTTTTCCAGCATGATGCCGGCCAATGCGACGGTTCAGGGCGGGTTGCTGCGCGTTGAGCGAGACCGGATGGTCCGGCTGCTCGATCAATACCTCGCCATCGCGCGTGAAGAAAAAGACAGCTTTTGGAAGCCGCAGCATTTCGAGGTGAGGTTCGGTCGTGTGGACCGGTTCTCGGCGGAACCGCTTAACAAGAGCGAACCATTTATGTTGGATACCCGCGCTGGGGCCTTCCCGTTCTCGGGAAAGATTGACCGCATCGATGAGAACGGCGAGGAAGTGCGGATTATCGACTACAAGACTACGGTGCGCGTCACAGCAAAGAATATCGACGAAGGCGTCTCCTTGCAGTTGCCCCTCTATGCGTTGGCCGTCGAGGAGCACCTCCTACCTGGGCGCCGGTGTGCGGAAGCGCTCTTCGTGCAAGTTGGGCGAGACAGGAAACTCGAGGGTCTCGACCGCAAGAAGAAATGGGAGCAACGCGAAGCGACGCTCAGGGAATCTGTAGCGCGGTACGTTCAGGCCATTCGAGAAGGCCGGTTTCCGCCAACGCCTCGCAACAGCGAAGCCTGCACCTACTGTCCGGCAAGACAGGTCTGCCGCCACGAGGAGGGCCGCATCGAGCGCAAACAAGGAGCGGCGCCGTGAAGTACACCGCGGCGCAACGCGAGGCCATCGAAAGTGCCGGCCTCGACCTTTGCGTCGACGCGGGCGCTGGGTCGGGTAAGACACGGGTGCTCGTTGACCGCATGCTCTACTTGCTCGAACACAAGGGCGTCGCGCTTGACGAAATCGTGGCCATCACATTTACCGAAAAGGCGGCCAGCGAGATGAAAGACCGCCTGCGACGGGAGGCCCACAGACGAGCACCCAGCGACGACCCCGCGAGGATGAATTTCTGGCGCGACATCGAGCGCCGGATCGACCACGCACGAGTATCAACAATCCATGCTTTTTGCATGGCTTTTCTAAAGGAAAACGCCCTTTCCTTGGGCCATGACCCTGATTTTACGATTCTCGACGAGGCAGCGTCCTACTTGATGCGGGTCCAGGCTGTCGAGACGACTCTCCACGCCTTGCTCGATGCCGGTGACGAGACGGCTGTCCGGGTTGCCACCGAATTCGGCGCTGAAAGGACCATGCGGCTCCTCGGACAGATGCTGGGAAACCGCGCGTTGGTCGCAACGATACGCGCGAAGGGCCTCTTCCTGAATGATCCGGCAGCCCTTGCGCTTGCATGGCGCCGGTTGGCGGTCGAGGAAAACGGACGCCGCCTGATTCTACTGCGGCAAGATCCGCAACTCAGCGCGCTCGAGTCGGAACTGGCAGCAATGAACGGCTGCTGCGACGACCCGCAAGACAACCGTGAAAAGTTGCGGACCAACCTTGTTAACGGGCTGCGCGAGTTGCGCGCCTCGATGGATGCCGCACACACATACATCATCATCAACAGGACCAGGGCATTGGACGCCAAGGGCGGGTCAAAGAGGCAATGGGCTTCGGGAAAAGCGTTCGACCGCGTTTTGGAGATCCGGAATGAGTTCAGGGACCTCTGTGCACCCTATCTCCCCCCTGACGAAGACCCGGCGATCGAGGCGAAAAGTGCCCATATGACCTGCGACCTTCTCGCGGTTCTAAGTCATGTGGAGGACGCCCTGCGCCGCGAGACGACCGAGAACGTCGCGCGGGATTTCGACGACCTCATCAACGACACCTTCGAGGTGTTGCGCACCAACAAGGAGATCCGCGACCGAACTGCACGCGGTATACGTCATCTTCTCATCGACGAGTTTCAGGACACTGATTCGCGCCAGCTCGCTATCGCTCGTCTTCTGGTTCATGAATCGGACGTAGATCCGCAGCCTGAGTTGTTCATTGTGGGCGACGCAAAGCAGTCCATCTACTACTTCCGGGGCGCTGAAGTCGAGGTCTTTGCCGAAGCGCGAGAAGCGGCCGGTAAGACCATCCGTCTTGAGAGGAATTTCCGAAGCGTCCCGGAGGTGCTCGAGTTCGCGAATGATTTTTTTGCGCAGAGCAGGGCGTTAAGCGCGGTCGAGCCGGAATACAAGCGGATCGAGCCTGATCGCAAAAGACTAAACGCCTGCCGCGTTGAGTTCCTGATACCTTTAGGACGGGATAAAAAGACAGCCATCAAAGACTATCGCAAGGATGAGGCCGAGCTCATTGCAGGACGCATTGCCCAGATGTGCCACGCTGCGCCCGTGTCCGTTTCCGATCCGGATACGGGCGAAAGCCGGCCCGCCCGTTTTGGGGACGCGGCGATTCTGTTCCGGGCGTTGCGCGACGTCTATATCTATGAGTCGGCCCTGCGCCGGCGCAATATACCCTACATGGTAATCGCGGGGACAGGCTTCTACGAACGGCAGGAAGTGGCCGACATGCGCAACCTGCTGGCCGTGATTGTGGACCCATCCAATGAAATGGCCTTGCTGGGGCTGCTCCGCAGTCCTATGGCCGGTCTATCCGACGAATCGCTCGTTTCCCTATGCGACAGGCGCAGGCTCGTTCAAGCGTTCCGGGCCAAGGAGGTTCCGGCCGGTTTCCCACAACCGGAGCGGCTTGAACACGCCCGGCAACTTGTCTGCAATCTTCGGGCGAACCGTGAAATGCCGCTGCCGGCTTTCCTGCGCCATGTGCTTGACAGGACCCAGTATGAAGCGATTCTGGCCGGCCAATTCCTGGGACCCCAGAAAGTGGGCAATGTCCACAAAATGATCGATCTCGCGGAAGCATTCAGCCGCGGGAGTGCGGGGGGACTGGGCGCTTTCGTACGGTACTTGGACGAAGTTGCGGCTCAGGAAATACGCGAAGGCGAAGCTGCAATCCAACCGGAAGGCGTCGATTCCGTTACCCTTATGACGATCCACAAGTCTAAGGGGCTCGAGTTTCCTATCGTCGTTGTTCCCGACTTGGCCCGTAACCTGGCCGCAGGCCGGTCTTCGGATGTTCTGCTCCACCGCGATCTTGGCGTGGCGGTCAAGGTGGCGGGCGAGCAAGGCGAACCGAAAAGCTGTTCCATGTATACGCTTATCCAGCGCGCTCGCGACGAACATGAGACGGCCGAGAATGCCCGCGTGCTTTATGTGGCCATGACGCGCGCTCGCGACTGGCTGCTTCTGGCCGGGGCGCCGATTGACAAAGGCGCCGACACGTCTTGGATGGGGGCCATTGACAAGGTCTACAAGATCCTTGAAAAGAACGACGGCGACGTCTTGCGCGGCGACGGTTGGTGCGCTGTTATCCGCAAGCAGCCCGGCCCCGAGCGCATCCCAGAGCCGGCTGTCGAGAGCGGTTCGCCGCTCACGGATCAAGACGTGCTTCGCCGCATGGGCCGCATCGAAGCCGTCGCGCCGGCGAGGAAGACGTTCTCAGTAAGCGAAATCGTGAATATGCCGGATGGGGATCAGGTTCTTGCGGCAGAGGGCGGCCGTGAACGCAGCAAGGCCTTGTTGCGGGGCACGCTCATTCACCGGATTTTAGAGGAGTGGGATTGGAAGTCTGATCCTGGCACGCTTGTACAGAGGGTATTCAACGAGGAAGGGCCGGCGTCGCCCAGGTACGCGGAGCTTGAAAGGAACCTGCTGGCTGTCGCAGAACGGTTGCGCAGCCTGCCCATCGCCAGACACATCGCGGCCCAAGCAGCCGGGGCGCAACGCGAGGCGCCGTTTCTGCTGCGCGTGGACGACGCCTTGGTGTCGGGCACGGTTGACTTGTTGTTGTCAGACGGCACAATCATCGACTACAAGACCGGCGAGCGCCATGACGAGGTGCATGCGCGCTATACGTGGCAAGTCCAACTCTATGCGGCGGCAGTGCACCAACTCCAAGGCATTGATCCGTCGGCTGCCTATCTGCTGTACCTGGACTTGGGCGAGTTGGTCGAGGTGGAGATCACGCGGGCGGCAGTCGAAGCAGCCTTGACGCGAACACGCGACGCGATTACATTGCTGAAGGCGAAGGTCCCGGTCCTGCGCGAGTCCCGCCTATGACAACCCGGGTGGTTGCATGGCTCCTGTTGGCGTCCCTCTGCTGCCCGGCGGCGTTTGCTGAACTGCTTCATGGAGACGGGGTCGCCGTCGAGTATGCGCCACGAGACGAGGCGGTGGCCCGAGATACCCTTAGTACCATCGAGGAAAGCATCGAGGAGTTCTCGGACCGCCTCCCCTCGGGGTCCGATCCAATCCGCGTGGTTATATGCTCCACGCCCGAGGAGTTTGCGCGGTATGCCGGCCCCTACTCGGAATTCGGGGCTATCGGCGTTACCAAGTCCGGTTCCGGGACTATCGCGGTCAGGCCGCCCCGGCTTCAGCGGCTCGAGGTGGACTACCGGGGTCTTCTGCGGCATGAACTGATCCACGTTCTGCTCGAACGCAACACGGACCCGCTCAACATGCCCCGCTGGTTCGAGGAAGGGATTTGCATGGTGGTGTCAGGAGAGCGCCGTCTGTCGAACAGCCTCCAAATGGCCCAGATCTATCTGCGCAACCAAGTCATCGAGTACCCGGCTCTGGACTACGCGTTTTTTGCGCCGCGCAGCCCGGACGAGTTTGGCGATGCATATATCCAAAGCTATTCAATGACCAAGTATCTCATGAAACGCATGGGCAAGAAGCGCTTCTGGGAATTGGTGGCCGCACTCGAGAACACGTCGTTCGCTGACGCCCTCAGAGAAAAGGCCGGACTCGATCCGGCCGATCTGTGGGCTGCCTGGCATAGATCCCTGTGGAAGATCGCCGTCGTATCGTCGCTCGTTTCGGGATTCGGTGTGTTCCAGTTCATGGCGATCCTCTGCATCGTGGCCTATCTTCGCAAGCGCCAGCGGAAACGCCGTATCGAACGGCAATGGGCGGAAGAGGATGGCGAACTCCTCACAGCGTGGGATCTCGAGGGCACAGAACCGCCCTTGCCTTGGGAAGAAGACGATGAATAACATGCCGAAAAAGCTGGGCCGTCCGAAAAGCCGCCCGACGGCTGCACCAAAGATCGCTTGCGGTAGGAAAGCCGGCCCCGGCCTTCCAAGGCAACGCTATTCCACCACGATCTCGAATTCGGCCGAGGACTCCGCCTTTTTTGAGTCCAGCACTGTCAAAACAGCGGGATACCTCCCGGCCGCCTCAAAAACATGGTTCAGGATTTCCGCCTTTTTCGGTCTTCCATCGCCGATCTGCCAGGTCGCCTTGCTGATTGCCTGCGTTGGGTTGCACGGCACGGCATGCCCCGTTTTGAACTGGTCGCCTATGGCGACGGGAAGACTCCCCGCAGGAACCCGTATCACGTCGAAAACGGAAAACGTGATCACGTCCCCCACTCTGGTTTCCATCTCGCGGACTGCCGGGAGAATCTTGACTGGACCTTGACCGACTAGGACATCAGCCACAGCCCTGAGGCTTTGCGCGCAGGAGGGAGGCTCACAATAAGCCAACACAATAGCGTCGGCCTCCGTGAACAGCGGAAGATTCGAGGGATATCCGAGCAGAACCACAACGACGTGCAGCCCCGCCGCGCGAATCTGCCGGAGCAGCTCCAACTGCCCCGTCGTCCGTTCCCTGTCGCCGAAGACGCATATGATCGTTCGCATCCCCCCGAGGTAGCGGGTCACGCGCGCGACCTCGAAGTCCATGATGTCGCCTACGTGTTTGGCCGTGGCGATAACATGCACCGGGACTTGTTTGACGTACTCCTCGAGGGCCTTCTGCAAATCCTCGACGCCCACACCGCCTGTTATGCCAAAAGGAACGGTTCCCTTTTGACCTAACGGAAGCAGCCCGCCACGATTCTGAACCACGGTTATCGAGCGACGTTCGATGTCGTAGGACGTCTCCGCGTAGCGCTTTTTCTTTTCGAGTTGCAGCGCCTGATCCGGATCCGGCAAGGAGCCCTCGCCCAGCTTGAAACGATTCTTCAGCTCGACAACCCGGACGACGGCGGCATCGACCGTCTCGAGCGACAACCGGCCCTCCTGGACAGCCCGTACCAGTCCGTCGATCACCTTCATAACGTGGCGGCCCGGCTCCTTCCAGTAGAGCATGTCTGCACCCGCATCGAGGGCCCGAATCGACGCAGCAATGGGGCTGCCCAATTTGACAAGCTCGCCGGCGTCCATCGGTCCGGCGACAATCACCCCCGTGAATCCCATCTGTCCGCGCAAGATATCCCGCATGACCACGGGAGAGACGCTGGCATAGAGGTTCTGCCGGTCCAGGGTGGGCACGAGCGTATTGCCCACAAGCACCATAGGCGCGCCCGCCTCGAGGGCCCGGGAGAACGGCAACAGGTCGTTTTGGCCGTTTTCCAGCAACGGGCGGGGCGTCGAGAGCACGGCGGGTTCGTCCGGTTTACGCCTGGCGCCTCCCGGAAAACCCACGGCCATGCCCACAATGCCCCGTTCTTCAAGCGCATCCAGAAACTGCATGCCGGCCGACGCGGCAAACTCGGGATCGCTGCCGAAATAGCGCAAGTCTCCCCGCGTCCCGTCGAGTGACGGCGCCAAGACCAGGCACGGCCCCAAGTGAAGATTGAAGCCCATCAGCGCCAAGTGCTCGGCAAGCAGGCCGGCGAGCTTCTTCGTGGCGGCCGGATCATCCGCCGCCGCAACAGCCATCGGCGCCGGCAGTTGCGTGAAAAAGGTATTTGCGGCGCTGCGCTCAAGCGGCAGATCGTAGAGGTTTGTTCCAATGAGCAGCGGCGCACCCCGGCCCGTTCCGTAAACTGCGCGGAGCTCCCCAATATACTTGGCCGCCGACGCAGGACGCACTACAGTAGGCAAGATCACGCCGCCGGGCGGGTACTGGGCCAGTATCTCCTGGTCCGTTGGGTCCAGGCGCACCGTCCCTTGCAGCGTCGCCAACATGAGCTGGGCGATCTTGGCCCTGAGCTCGAGCGCAACCCCAGCCTTGACCTCAGTTTCAGGACGCTCCGGCGCAGGCGACTCGAACTCCTCGCGGGCAGGCGGCCGTTCCACCACGTCTGCCAGATCATGGTCCGGGGCAGGGCCTTCGACAGACTGTGCATGGACGGCAAACGTCAGCGCCAGCCATCCCGCGACAGCGATCAGCCCAAGAGGCAGATACCAAGCGGGGCGTATGTTCATAGCGGAGGAATCATAGCAGAGGGACAAGCAGGCAGCCAAGACCGTCGGGCGTTGCAATAGGCAAGTGAAAAGGCTTGGCAGAAACAACCGGGCAAGCCCTCCGCAACAGGTCCCTGCGCCTTCCCGGCAGGGCGCCCGTAGCCGCAGGTTGCAGACCATGCACAAATCTGCTAGATTATGAAAACAGCCTACGGAGAGGTGACCGAGTGGCTGAAGGTGGCGCCCTGCTAAGGCGTTGTACGGTTTACCCCGTACCCCGGGTTCAAATCCCGGCCTCTCCGCCAGTTTTTCCCCCTTCCCATCGTAACATAGCTTGTCTCAACGTTTTACGCCTCCATACAGTACTTCCCGCGAGCCGAAAGATAGAGGGACAAACACCTGAAAAAACGACTTCGAGAATTCAATTGTGCGACACTTCGAGCGGGTCAGTGGGGTGCGTTTGTATGACCTCCGTCGTCAATTCCTACTTTCGCTCATCTGCCGCCACCTTCCGTTCCTGAACATCAACCTGCAAGCATTTCAAGGTCCCGTCGAACTCGTCCCGCATGAGGGCAACGTTCTGGATACGCACCATCGCCCCGAACCGATTCTCCGCATCCAAATAGCCCTGCAGGCGCGCCGGACCATGCCGCAGCCTCTGTTCCTTTTTCACGCAAAGGCGCAAAGGGGGACGAGACTATGACTTCCCTTTGCGCCTTTGCGTCAGTCCTTTTCTTCCAGCCCGTTGACCACGCGCTTGATGCCATCCTTTATCAGGCTTTCCCCGAAATTGACCAGCAGGCCGAGGCGCTTATCGGCCAGGCGCAGATAGGTGAGCAGCTGTTTCCCATGCACCGGCACGGTTCGCTCGACCGATTTCAATTCGACGATTACCTTGTCCTCGACCATCACATCGGCGCGGAATCCTTCGTCGAATTTCAGGCCGTCCCACACGATGGGGACCGGGACCTGCCGCCGGACATTCAGACCGCGCCGCGCCAGTTCACGAGCGAGCACGGCTTCATAGACCGATTCGAGCAAACCCGGCCCGAGGCCCGTATGTATCTGATAACAAGCGTCCACGATGATTCTCGCAATTTCGTTTTCCGTCGTGGTCTCAATGCCTTACGCAAAGGCGCTAAGCCGCAAAGTACTCACATTGTTTCTTCTCTCTTCTTTGCGCCTTAGCGTCTTTGCGTGCGGTTGCCTTCTTCTTGGTTGTTCTTTCCGCAGCCAGGGTTTCCGCCGAGCGTCGCAGATCGTCCAGGTAACGCTTCTCCGCTTGCGCCTCAGCGTCGAGACGGCGGCAGTCATGCCTGCAGCGGCGTGGTGCATCTTGTTCTGCATGGCGGCGAAGAACCGCTGTTTTTCCTGCTCGTCTTCAACGTAGTCGCTGGCCAAAGCAAAGATGTCGCGGATCCGTTGGTAGACGCGGGGGCCTCGCTGGCGTGAAGTGGTCGCCGGCCTCCTCGTTCGGCACCTCCTTGAACCACCGGATGAGGTCCTCGAAGATGTAGCCCATTTCCTCGCGGGGGGCCCTCAATTCCTCGCCTGTCATCGGGTGTCGCCTTCAACCAGGAGGGGCGCCGGCACTCGCGAACGCCCTCCACTGTACACTAGTCTTGCAGATGACTCACGCGCGTGGTGAGATGCTCTGTTTCTGTGGGGCGCCCTGTCAGAGGCGACCCCATTACCCGAACCTCAGCCGAACACTTTGCGGAACGCATCGGGGTTCTCAGCCGGAACGCGCTTCCTCAGGCAGGCCCGCTATCCCGAACAGGCGGTCAGGATCGAACGCGGCCCACAATATCCAAGTGCCGGTCCGTCACCTGGAGCACGGCAAAGCTGCCCAAGCCGGCCTCGAGCAACTGCTCCTCGACCTCTGCGGGGGTGTAGGCCGCCAACAGCGAGCGGCGGAACTCCTCTTTCAAAAGCGCCGACTCGCCCTCCGCGTGTTTTTCGACGAGAAGATATGCCTCTTCCGCGCTCGACGGGCGCGTGAGGTCGCGCAAAAAGACAAGAGCGTCCGGCGCAGCCGCCCACATGATCTCGCGCCACAACGACGCCGTGTCGTCGATGTGGTGCAGGATGCTGTTCGAGAACACCACGTCGAACCGGCCAGGAGGCACGGGCAACCGCTTCGCGTCAGCCTGGACAAGCAGGAGCCGGCCTTCCGCGCAGACCTCCGGCAGAACTTCGCAGGCAAAACGCAGCATCGCCAGCGAAGCGTCTACGGCAAGGATTGTCCACGCCGGGCGCCGGGTGCTCACACGAATGGGAATGTCGGCGGGGCCGGTCCCGAGGTCAAGCACAAGGCCTTTCTCCAGCGGACCCACGAGTTCAAGGAGACGGTCTACAAAGGCCGCGTTAACATCCGAGAAGTCGGCTTCCGCATAGGCCTTTGCCTCATGGGGCAAGTCCATGTATTCCGATTCAGGGATGCGTGGAATTGGTGATTTCACGAACGCTTCCTCATTATCTTCTTCTCTCCGCAGCGGCCCATTCTATCGGGTGGAGCGAACGGCTGCAACCGGCCGTATTGCGGGCCAATGGCCGGGAATGCTATAGTCTCAATTCCTTGGGCGGTTAGCTCAGTCGGTTAGAGCATCTGCTTTACACGCAGGGGGCCGCAGGTTCGAGTCCTGCACCGCCCACCACGTAAGTTGTTACAGGCCAACAGCTTAGCGAGATGAGTTGTTGGCCTTTTTGCTGTTTTCGGACGCCCGGTATAACGTTTGGTATAACATCCGCTTGTCCGTTCGTGACTGCAGAAGGCCTCTTGAGGCAATTGATCAGCCCGTTTTGGGCCGTTGGGCGGTCTTCA
>CAZBQH010000206.1:0-2394 GCA_964493915.1 uncultured Nitrospiraceae bacterium | reverse complement strand
CGCTCCGTCTCCCGGCCGGATCGGCCCCCGCAAGCACTGCCATTTTGCGGGTGATAGCCAAACGGTAACCTTGTGGACCCGGCTCGAGCATGTCCGAGATCGGGCGCCGCACCCTGCGTTCCTCGAAGGCGAGGTTGCGGTCCAGTTCTCCCACATAAACCGCGGGCCCGCTGAAGCGGTGCCTGCCGGCGCGTTCGATCGGCATACTCAGACCTGCGGCGTCTATAAAGGCCTGAACTCGGGCAAGTTCCGAAGGCGTGGCGTCGTCGCCAACAACGACGGGCATGTCTGATGCGAGAAGGAAGAGGCCTTCTTTCCGGAGCGTAACCTTCTGGGGAACCGGCGTGATCTCGAGAACGTCGGAAGCGTTTGAAACGTAGGCAGGCGCCCAGAGCAGCAGAAAGCACGCAACTGTCCGGTTCAAGCGCATCTTGGTTCCTTTATGGTCTCACCGAGGTTGTTTGGTTTGAGCACGTCATGGTAGCGAAAACACTGTGCAGCGAACAAACAAATTGGCCTTGGTGGGCCGGCGTGGATGACTCCCAGGCTTTCCAGGGTCTGCCCCGGGTCTAGGCGCTCGGGAAAGGGTCAGGCAATGAGCATTTTCCCGTCTTGGCAGAGTTCAGATCGATGAATCGGCGCGTCCGCTGCCAGGTCCCTTTCATTGGTACGTTCTTTGGACGCCCGGCTGCGGCTCTACCGAAGCGCCTTTCGCCGCGAGCACATCGAGGACGGTAAAAAGGTCAGGCACATAAAGGCGCACCTCGGTGTGACCTGAGGCCGGTGGCATCAGGTCAGCGGCATCGAACGCCAAAACGAGACACCGCCGGTCTGCACGAAAAGTTATTGCTTGGAACCGGGGATCGTCGTAGGGCACGTTGAGGTCCACGAGATGCCAGCATTGCGCTTTGGTCACGATTCTGCGCTCCGACAGCGCGACGAACCCGATGAAGCCCATCTTTCGCCAGAGGCAACGGATGCCCTGCGCCTTGAAGGTGTGGAACGTCGCGCTGATGCCGATGCCTTCAGCGAGGTAGACGATGCCCCCTTCGGACTCGAGCACCGTCCTCAGGGCTGCGGGAAGCCGCCCAAGACGCAAGAGGTGTGTTGCTTTCTGCGTTAATGTGGTTCTCATGTAACCTTCTTCTCTTCTTTCGTAAGACCGAGGTTTCAGGGTCCTGGTTTCGGGGTCAACGCGCTGAAAGGGTGTTTGACAGCCTCGCGCTTACTTGATAAAATACCTGTGCGTTTGTCTGTAGGCAATTCGGGCTGCGAGCGTCGCAGTAGTATTGTGCCGGAAATAAGAGTTGTCCTCTTTCCTATGCAGTTTTTAACGCAAATTCGCCCCATTGAAACGGTGGCTAAGAGGGGAGGTTTGAACTGATTGACGAAAGTGCGCGTGAAATCGGATGAACCGTTCGAGAAAGCCCTTCGCCGTTTTAAGAAGAAGTGCAATAAAGAAGGGTTGATGCAGCGGCTCAAGGAAGTGAAGCACTACGAGAAGCCGAGCGAGAAACGGCGCCGCAAATTGGCAAAGGCGATTGCTCGTAACGCGGCATTGCAGGCGGAAGAGTAGAGTACCTCTAGATACGTTGTGTTGAACGAAGGCAGGGCGTTGCCCTGCCTTTTTATGTCTTTTTACTTGTCATAGCTTCTCCAAAATTCCTACCTGTTGGACAGAACGCCCCTCTTTTCCGGTAAACTAGACCCGTCTTCTGAGACCTGAAATAGGCCTTGCGGCAGGAGAGAAAGCATGTGCATGGTCATCGGCGTGGACGTAGGAACAAGCGGCACAAAGGCCTTGGCCGTCGATGCGCGGGGGCGGGTAGTGGCCTCGGCGGTTGTCGAGTACCCCTTGTACAACCCGAGGCCGGGCTGGGCGGAACAGGACCCCGCCGATTGGAAACAGGCCGTTTTCGACGTCCTTTCCCAGATCGCTCAGGCGTCCCAAGTGGATGCCTCAGAGGTGAAGGGGATTGGCCTGACCGGCCAGATGCACGGCTCGGTGTTTCTCGACGCGCAGGGCAAGGTGCTGCGCAACGCGCTTCTGTGGTGCGACCAGCGCACAGCCAAGCAATGCAGCGAGATCACCGAGAAGGTGGGCGAGGAGCGCTTGCTCGAGATGGTCGGCAACCCCATGCAGACAAGCTATACGGCGCCGAAGATCCTGTGGCTGCGCGAGAACGAACCCCAGCTCTACGATCGGGTCCGGCATGTGCTCCTTCCCAAGGACTACATCCGGTATGAACTAACGGGCGAATTTGCCACCGATGCGGCCGATGCATCCGGCACGCTTCTGTTTGACGTGCGCAACCGGCGTTGGCACCGCGAGCTGATGTCTATCCTCGACATTCCCGCCGATTTTGTGCCCCGGGTGTACGAGGGCGACGAGGT
>CAZBQH010000205.1:0-3979 GCA_964493915.1 uncultured Nitrospiraceae bacterium | reverse complement strand
GCCGTGGTCAGCGGCAGCAGCGCGGCGACCAGCGCCCAGTCCTCCTTGGGAATCCCCAGGCACTGCGTCACAAAGAACAGCAGCAGCTCGCCGAGGGCCAGCCCGTACAGCGTGCCCAGCACCCCGGCCGCATTGATCAGCCGGATTTCACGTCGCGTGGAAGCGTCCATCAAACCTGCGCCCCTGTGTCCACCAGAACCTCGCGCCAAATAACCATACCCAGCCCGTCTTGTCAACCCTATTTGCGCCCAAGCTCCCGCGAAGGCGGGCACGGCGCGAACGGATGTCTGCACGGCTCGCGTTTTGTTCAGCAGAAGAAGAGGTCAAGGAAGGATGTGATTACTGGAACGCGAGAACAGGGCGCCCGGGCGAACCGCTCGTGCTGGGCGGCGGAATTCGCTTGACGCCCCCCCCTCACTATACTATTCTTAGTTGATCGTTATGCTTCGGCTGGTTCGAAGCCGGGTTCATCGTGAACTGGCGACCGGTTGGGGTTGTTTGTGCAACAGGTTCATTGGCACCCGCTGGAATGCGGGCTATAAACGGGTCGTTCTTTCGGGTAGGTGCTGCGCTCTTGCCCCGCCGTGCGCCCTCCACAGAGGAATGATAGTATGGAGTCCAGGCTTCTCGCTCTGTGTGCGGGAGTGATTCTGTCCGTTTTGCTGCCGTATGTCCCGCTATGCGCGGCGAACCCGGGAAAGCGGATCTACGCTCTCCCCAAGAATCCGGCGGCCGGCTTCACGGCGAAGCTGAAGCAGGGCCGCGCCGACCTCTCGAACGACCCGGCGGCCGGAGTCGAGGCATCGCCCACCTTGAAGATAGAGGCACGCGGAGAAGCCCGCGGCTACATCGAGAGTAAGGGATTCAGGGTGACGGCCAACCGGGGCGGCTCATGCAAGGTGGCCTACATGAGCGGGAGGTTCCTCCTGAAGCGAGCCGCTGACTTCAAGGGGAAGGTCCGTGTCATGCTCTACATCAACGGAGACAAGGGCAAGTACCCGCACGAGGTGGGTTTTGAGCACTTCAAGTCCGGCCAGGACGACGGTCGCGAGGTCGACGGCTTCACGGTTGTGCATAAGTCCCTGTGCGCGATCAACTCGACCCATCCGAACCTTCGAGGCACGGGCGGGCAGACCGACGGGTGCCGGATCCGGATTCACCTCGAGGATGCGGAGGGCACCGTATGGGTCCGGGGTCTGGTTCTTGATGAGACCGCACAGGGGGGGAAGGGTTTTTCCGACCGGGACTGGGACCGCTTCGAATCCGGCGATGGAAAGCACTGGTTCTTCGCCATGCACAACGCCTATCTCCCCACGTACTCGAGAAAGCATGGGCAGTTCTCGCCGCTCGTAGTCGATACCGGCCTTAAGCTGGCCGCCGTGGCCGGCTGGAACGGAAACCGCGAGTTCATCGAATGGGGGCCCAATCACCGTTTCGTAACCTGCCGTGACATCTGGCATCCGATCACCAACTCCAACCCCGACGTCAAGCCTGGAGCCGGCAATGCCGACTACGAGAAACGTTTGGATTTCCTGCTGTCGCTGGTTGAGAACATGGAGTACTACGGTATGCGGGTGCTCCTGTGCATACAGGGCTCGCCCGACTGGACCCATCCCGGCTTCACGAATGACATCAAGGGCCGGGAGCCCGAATTTGCCAAGGACCATGCGCCCACGGTGAAGAAGTATGGACGGCTCTACCCCGGCCCCCAGTACGCCCGGGGAGGCCATTGGCTGTACCCGCCCGATCACTGGTCAGACTGGCGCGACTTTGCCGAAGCACTGACGCGCAAGCTCAAGGGCCGCAAAGTGATCTACGAGATCATCAACGAGATCAATGTGAATGCGCAGGGCGCGGTGATCGGCGGCTACAAGGCCGTTTCACAATGGGTAACTCACTTTCACCAGGTGGCCAAGAAGATCGATCCCGACTGTGAGGTTATCGTCGGTTCCTGCGACAAGATGCTGGCAGGCTTGGTGGCCGAGGGCATGCTGAAGCACTGCGACGGGGTGGCCTTCCACGGCTACACCGGCGATCTTCATGGCACACGGGGCATTGTCGAATCGGGCGGGCAGATGAAGCACCTCTGGATGACCGAGGGACACGGCCTCCGTCCGGAATACCGCAGCACCACACGGGGCAACGGGAAGTGGACGGTGTTCAGCGTGTTCAAGGGCAACGAGAAGCTCGACGATCACAAGCTCATAGAGGTAAGAGACGCGACGGGTGCTCTGGCCACTCCTGCTTCTCCGCGCGGCAGGGGAGACCGGGTTACCGTGCAGAAGAAGCTGGTTTTCGACAAGGGGACGCCCGGTAAGGAGCGGTACAGCTACTACACCTCTGGCTATCACACCGGTTGCCTCGCCAAGGGCAATGTCGACGGCACGGCCAAGAACTCAGACAGGATCTCGGCCCAGGTGCACTTCGCCACCAAGTATCGTGGCTCTGACGCCAAACCCACGCCCGACGGCTTCATCTACGGGCAGACCCGGGCCGTGTTCCTGGTGGCCCAGAACAACAGCAAGAAGACCTTCCGTAACGTACGCCTCTGGCCGGTTGGTTTCGTTGAGAACCTCGGATTTGATTTCGAGGAAGTTCGAGGCAGTGACAAGACCATCGCGGTGTTCGCTCCGGGACAGAAAGAAATGATTTGCATGAACGTCACTCCGACCACCACGCTGTACAAGGCGGGCGGGACCTACGATGTTGGACTCGCCGTCGTCAATCGGGAGAGAAAGCACTCCCTGGCACTTCGCTCGCTCAAGGTCCTCGAGGGGAAAGCCGATAAGGAATCCCCAATCATAGCAGACCCGGGTCTTAAGGTTGACGGGGTAACCCACACCACGATACGACTGAAGTGGACCAAGGCCGCCGACGGTGACGGCACGCCGGCTAGCGCGCTGATCTACAAGCTCTACAGGTCCCCGACCGCGAGTATCGGCACGGTGGGCAACGCTGAGAAGAACGGAACTCTGATCGCCACGGTAACCGGCAAGAAGGAGTTCCTCATCAAGCATCTTGCCCACAGCACCACCTACCATGTGAATGTCGTCGTCCAAGATGCCGCCGGCAACAAGAGCGGCTACACGATGCTCCAATGTGCCACGGCAAAGAGCTTCCACACCACCCCGCCGGACCCCGGCGGTCAGGGCGCCATTACGGTGAGGAAGGCGACCAGGGACGAGGTATTCGCGGTGTTTGACCACCCCGATCCGGTCGCGCCTCGGCTGTCCTGGCAAGCGGCCACAAGCCGGAGAGATGACAACAAGAAGGCTAACATCGTCTACGGGGTCTACCAGTCACAGAAAGATGCATTGGATACATTGGAGAACATTGCCAGACACGGCAAGCTTCTCGCACGCCTGAAAGGTCAGACCCACTTCGTTGTCATAGGGCTCGATCCCGGCAAGAAGTATCACTTCAACGTTGTTGCCGTTGATGCAGTCGGTAACCAGGCCCCGTACAAAAGCACGGCGTACAACGCCTCGGGCCGGTAGACGCCGATAGGCACGGGTGATGGTCAGCGTATGCGGCCCGCCCGCGTACGGATGCCGAGCCCCAGCATCTGGCACAACTTTTACCCCGAGATCGGTTGAACCGGGAGGGGCCAGGACATATTAAGTTATAAGTTATGGGGACATCCATAACCGTATGTCAAGGGCCATTCGCCACAGGGGCTTTTCCTTTCTTTTTCTTGCTTTCCTCACCGCCTTCGACCGTTCAACAAAGCGCGTGCCTTGCAGACATCCATTCGCACCGTGTCCGGATGAACCGGGCCGTGCATGATCTTGTTCGCGCCTGCGGCGCCCAATCACAATAGCGGCGCATCGAGGAGCCGCCGTCGGCTCCTCCTCGCCAGTCCCCAGGACCGGGCCTTGCCGTGGCGCGGTTGCACGCGCGGCGTTCCGTTTGTCAATGAGGTTCTGGGGACATAATACTTATCTCCGCATGCGTTTCGGCTTTGGTCCCGGACGCTGAA
>CAZBQH010000204.1:0-30582 GCA_964493915.1 uncultured Nitrospiraceae bacterium | reverse complement strand
AGTCCAATGGCTACCCCCAAGACGATGAGCGTCGCAAGCGCCACCTCGATAGTCCGGCGCGGCAACCCTATTGAGGCGGGAAACTCCGGGTCGAAGGATATGACCTTGAGTTCCTTTTAGGCCACTGCTACGCCGAGGCACATGAGCCCGCCGACGGGAACGATCACGTATAGATCGCTTCGCACCATGGATGCGGCTTGGCCGAAAAGAAACTTATCGAGGCCGGACTGGGCGGCGTCGCCGGTTTTCTGGATATGCGTGAGCATCAGTATCCCCACGCCGAAAAAGATCGACAGCACCATGCCCAATGCACTGTCTTCTTTGCAGCGCGTATAGTGCACGATTGCATCGACGGCGAGCGCACCTAACCAGCAAGATGTGGCCGCCCCGATGAGGATGATGGCGGGGTGCTTTGTACCGGTAAGCAAGAAGGCCATGCATACGCCTGGCAATGCCGCATGGGCCAGCGCGTCGCCGATGAGGCTGCGTTTGCGCAGAAAGGCAAAACAGCCTATCAGGCCGGCGCTGGCGGCCAAGATCACGCAGCCGACCAACACGTAGACCACATTGACGCTCGGGAAGGTGAAGAACTCGAGCCAGGGAGGCAAGTCGTTGCCCGGGGCGACAACAGCGGCGTTAACTGCCCGAAGCATTGCGATGGATCCATTCGTCCCGGCGTAATTGCTCCCCTACCTCGCTGAGCAGGTGGAGCCGCCCGCCGTAGGTTTTCTGCAGATTCTCGTTCGTAAAGACCTTCTCGACGGGGCCAAAGGCGATGACCCGCAGATTGAGGAGCAGAACGCTGTCGAAATAGTCGGGCACGCTCTGCAGATCATGATGCACCGCAACAACAGTGCTGCCTTTTTCACGGAGTTCGCGCAACAACATAATAATGGCCCGTTCCGTGGCGGCATCGACGCCTGCCAAAGGCTCGTCCATCAGATAAACGCGAGCCTGTTGCGCAAGGGCCCGCGCCAGAAACACGCGCTGCTGTTGGCCGCCGCTCAATTGGCTGATCTGCCGATGCGCCAACTCGAGCATGCCCAGCTTTTCGAGGGACTGCCGGGCGATGCGGCGGTCGCGCGCACGGGGCCGGCGAAAAAGCGGGAGTTGGCCGTAGCGCCCCATGAGCACCACATCAAGCGCGGTGGTCGGAAAGTCCCAGTCGACTGAGCCGCGCTGGGGGACGTAGGCCACCGCCCTGCAGCCCTGGGCGGCCGGTTTTCCGAAGGCTCTGACATATCCGGATGCAAGGGGCACTAACCCCATAATCGCTTTGATTAACGTGCTCTTCCCGGCGCCGTTGGGTCCGACGATAGCCACGAGTTTCCCTTCAGGAAACGCGACGTCGATATCCCACAAGGCGGGTTGATGCTGATACACCACGGTTAAGTCGTGCACCTCGATAGGGCTTGCTCCGGACGGCCAGTTCATTTAAGGGCCTCCACAATGGTGTCGACGTTGTGCTTGACCATGCCCAGGTAGGCGCCTTCAGGCGTTCCCTCCTCGCCCATGGCGTCCGAGAACAACTCGCCGCCAAGACGTACCTCATGCCCTTTGGCCCGGGCGCCCTCGACGAGTGCCTCAATGGATCGGGGGGAAATGGACGACTCGATGAAAACCGCTGGTATTCCCCGCTCAACGATTACGCCGATCAGCCGGTCCACATCCTGCAGGCCATATTCTGAGGTCGTGCTGATGCCCTGCAGCGCCATGACCTCGATGTCGTAGGCGCGCCCAAAGTAGCCAAAGGCGTCATGGGCCGTAACAAGCACCCGGGACCGCTCGGGGATGGAAGCGATCTGTTCTTTGGCGTAGGCATGCATTTCCATGAGCTGTTTTGTGTAGGATTCTGCGTTTCGGCGGTAGGTCTCTTCGTGGGCCGGGTCGTGCTCGATAAAGGCGTCCCGGACGCATTCGACAACGTACTGCCACATGGACAGATCAAACCAGACGTGCGGATCATATTGGCCCTCGAACTCGGGCGGCTCCCGCAACATGGTCTCCGGTATCGTCTTGGTCACCTGAACGGTCGGGACGCGCCGCGCCATGTTAACCAATACGTCAACCATCCGCCCCTCGAGGTGCAGACCATTGTACAGTATCAGGTCGGCCCCGCTGAGCTTTTCGAGGTCGCCTTGGCTTGCTTTGTAGAGATGCGGATCGACGCCTGGGCCCATGAGGCATGTCACCTCGACATGCTCGGCGCCTACGTTGCGCGCCGTATCGGCGATCATTCCGGTCGTAGCCGTGACCCTGAGGGGGCCGCCGGCAGCGCGATCCTCTCCTTTCGAAGCGCTGCATCCGCCAGTTAAGAACGTCACCCCCACTATCAGCGGCAAGAGCGCGACGCACAGATGGATGTGTGATCGGGGAAGTGTCGTCATTTTGGTGTCCTCCTGAGCAGAACGTGGGGAGACAAGCCGTTGGCCGTTCGAGCGCGGACGATGGTCGGTTGCATGTTGGTTGACAGTTCCTCCTGGGCCGCGCCGCAAAGTTAATAGCTATTACGATATTTAATGTATGTTAATCTCGGTCTTCGGCGATGTCAAATCTTTCGCAGCCGGTTGCAGGTCCAAAAAAGAGAAGCCGCCGACGAGAGCAAACCAGCATGGGCAAACGAGGTTGAATACAAGGGCTGTGCTGTCGCGGGATTTTCTCTTTCTCATTGCATGAGCATGCTACCGTTGCCGCATCTCTTGCGGGTCCGAGCGCCAGGTGCTACACTCGCCGTCGATGAGCGTCTTGCCCAGCGAAGGGGATGCCTGAGGATGAGCAACACGAGCCTGACTGAGGAGCTTGTCCAGCAGCCGTTGATCAAACGGCTCAGAATGTACATGCGATTGACAGGTCCAGGTTACATGCAGAGCGCCATGACCTTGGGCAGCGGCTCGGTGGCGTCGTGCGTGGTAATGGGTTCGCTACTCAGTTATGAGCTGTTGTGGGTGCAGCCTCTTGCCATCATGTTGGGCTACATCGTTCTTGCCGCCGTGGGCAAGCAAACCACTTGTACTGGGGAGCGGCCCTATAAGGCGTTCTGGGAACGTCTTCACCCTGTTTTCGCGCTTCTGTGGGGGATCAGCGCCCTTATAGCGACGATCATCTGGCATTTCCCGCAGTATTCCTTGGCCGGCAACGGCCTATCGTCGCTCGCCGAGGGTATCGGGCTCCACATCGAGGGGGCGGTCGTACAAGTAGGACCCGCGCCCGTTCCTCTGGGCCGGCTTGGCATCGGTTGCGTCCTGTTGGCTGCGGCGTGCGCCGTGGTCTATCTGTACTCTGCAGGCGCACGCGGTCTGCGCCTATACGAACTCGCTGTGAAGGTTCTCGTGTGGATGATCGTTGGTGCATTTGGCATTGTCGTGTTGGCCAGCGGCATTGATTGGGGGCGGTTCTTTTTGGGCGCGACAGGGATCAGCTTTGCGCGCCGCGTCATTGCCGAGGGGGGCATCCCTCCCGAAACCATCAAGCCCATTGTGGCCGGTATGGCGGCGGCCGTAGGCATCAACATGGTTTTCCTCTACCCCTATTCGCTTCTGAGCAAGAAGTGGGGGAAGGAATACCGCGAGCTGGCCTACTTCGATTTGTTCACCGGGATGGTGCTTCCCTTTCTGATCGCCACAACGCTGATGATTGTGGCGACGGCGAACACCATCGGGCCCGCTGCGGGAGAAGGCCTTGGCACAGCGGTCAAGGACATCCGAGAAGTGGCGCCGGTTTTGAGCAAGACCTTTGGAAGCGGCTTCTCGTTGGCCCTCATAGGCGTGGGCATGGTCGCGGTGGGTTTCTCGTCGATTATCACCCACATGCTGGCCTGTGGATTCATCGGGTGCGAGGTCTTCGGTTTCGATCACGAGAGCAAGGCGCGGTGGTGGTTCTCGCTGATGCCCATCATCGGAATGCTGGGCGTGGTGTTTCCGTTCCCTTGGTCCATGGCGATTACCGCCTCGACGCTGGCCTATCCATTCATGCCGGTAGCGGTGATCTGTTTCATGGTGCTTCTGAACCGACGCGACTATATGGGAGACGAGCGGCCTGCAGGCGTTCGCGCGCTGGTCTGGAACGGTCTGCTTATGCTGGCAATAGCTGTTATGGTTGTCGCCGCGGCCATTGGTCTGCATGCCAACTGGGCAGAGCTCAAAGACAAGCTGATCCCCGAAGCAGCTGCCGGCGAGACCGGGACAGAGGATGAGATTTCGGCGGCATCGATCAGCTTTACACACAAGGCGATGGGCACGGACTTCACCATTACGTTGTTCGGACGGCCGGGCGACGCGACCGTCGAGCCCCTCCGCCGCATTGCCGGGGAAGCATTCGCTGCTATCGATGACCTTGAAAGCAGGGTCAGCGCGCGGCGCCCCGGCAACCAGGTGAGCGCCGTGAACTGCGAAGCGGGGCGGCAGCCGGTCCGCGTCGCGCCTGACGTGCTCGAGATGGTCCTTTTTGCCGACCGTCTCTGGGAGGAGACGGTCGGCGCCTTTGACATTACCGTCGGCCCGCTTCTTGATGCATGGGGCTTCTACCGGGTCGAGGGGCGCCTTCCCTCGAAGGAAGAACGTACGGCGAACCTGGAAAAAGTGGGGATGGACAAGGTGAGGATCGACGAGAAAGGTCGGACCATCGAATTGATGGAGCCCGGAATGCGCCTTGATTTCGGCGGCATTGCCAAAGGACTTGCGTTGGACGAGGCAGCTCGGATTCTGCGGCGCTACAACATCACGTCGGCCCTGCTCGACGGCGGCACCAGCACGGTCGTCGCAATCGGCGCTCCGCCTGGCAAACAAGGATGGGAGGTGGCCATCCGCCATCCCCTGGAACCGGGCGAGACAATCACGACCCTCGCGCTCTGCGGCAACTCGTCGTCGACCTCGGGGACGGCCGTCCACGCGTTTGTGCTCGACGGCCGGAGGTATGGCCACATCATCGATCCGCGGACCGGGATGCCTGTCGAGGACATGCTGAGCGCGACGGCGGTGGCCTCAACAGGCATGGAAAGCGACGCCCTGAGCACAGCTTTTTTCGTGATGGGGCCCGGTGCTGTCCGCACGTTCTGCGAGGAGCACCCCGGCGTAGGAGCTCTCCTCGTTTACAGGAATGAGCAAGAGGAAGCAGTGATCGAGCGAATCAGCCTTCCCTGACAGCCCTGGCGGGACCAGTCAAGCTGTGCAGAAGCCGTGGAATGGCCAGATGGAAAAGGGAAAGCTCAGAGCCGACCGTGCAGCTCCGGACCCTTGCACAGCTTGCCCCGGTTGTCTGGAGACATGAAGTGGTCGGAGTGATAGCGGGGCCAGGCTCACGTGCCGATTCCGGCACCTACGGCGGCATTTGATCCGGCGCCGGCGCCAGTTTACAAGTAAGGGGTAAGCGGTCCTGCGTTTGCGCCGGGCCGGGGGCAGTCGAAGAGGCTGGTTTGCTGGACACGGCCTCGGCATCTGCAACGCGCCGCTCAACGGTCAAAAGGAGGCTATTGGGAAATGCACATCACCCGACGAGATTTCGTCCGCACCAGTACAGCAGCCATCGGCGCGGCAAGCGCCGCCTACGCCGCGTCAGCGCAAGGAGACACCATGAGAGGATCGAAGGAGAGTCGTTCTGCAGAGAAACCCAAGCCAGCGCTTGTTCGCACTTCACGGAAGAGCGGCAGTAAAGGCCTGAACATTGTTCTCCTGATGTCGGACACGTTCCGCTTTGACAATCTGGGGGACGCCGCCGAGATGCCGGTCCGCACCCCGTGCCTGGATGCGTTCCGCGAACGGGCTGTCTTGCTGAGCCAGTTCTACGTAAGCAGCTTTCCTACGATACCCCATCGGACTGATATGACCTCGGGAAGGATGGGATGGCCTTGGTATCCTTGGCAGCGGCGCGAGCAAAGCACGGCCAACCATCTGCCGGCGATTCTTTCCCAGGCGGGGTACGTTTCGCAGCTTATCTGCGACTGTCCGCACCTGTTCAAGTTTGGATTCGATGGGGGATTCTCGGCTGCCTATGCCGTGCGCGGTCAGGAGGCGGACCTGTACTTCCTCAGGATGAACCATGAAATAAAGGAGGTCATGCCGCCCGAGAAGACGCGGAGCAGCCTGCACTTCCTCAAACGCAATCTGCCGGACCTCTCGAGGTGGCAGAACCCGGATTGGGAAGGCGAGGAGGACCGGTTCCCGCCGCGCACAGCGCACACGGCTGTCCGTTGGCTCGAGGAGAATTACGAGTACCGGCCGTTCTTTCTCTGGGTGGATTTCTTTGACCCCCACGAGCCGTGGGACCCGCCGGAATACATGGTCAAACGCTACGATCCCGACTACACCGGCTGCCCGATGGTCCACCCGAACTATGGCAAGGCGAGCGACTTCAGCGCGGCAGAATTGCGCAACCTGCGGGCTCACTATTGCGCCGAGGCGGAACTCGCAGACCGGTGGATTGGCCGCGTTCTTGACAAGATCGACGACCTCCAGCTCTGGGACAACACCATCGTCATCTTTGCCTCAGACCACGGGATGAGCTTGGGCGAGCACAACCGGACCGGGAAAAGCAACATCAACAACCAGGACGACCGGTTCTGGCCGCTCTATCCCGAGTTGACCCATATTCCGCTGATGGTCGCCGCCCCGGGCATCACAGGCGGAGGCACCGTGGACGCCCTGCTTCAACCTATCGACATGCTCCCCACTATGACGGATCTAGCCGGCATCGACGTCGAAACGCCGGAACCGGTCCACGGCCGTTCCTTCGCTCCTTTGCTGCGAGGCGAGAAGATGGAGGAACTGCGCGAGTACGTGGTGAGCGGGGGATTCTTGCGCATGCGCGACGGCAAAATCCCTCAGGGGCAGACGACCCCTTCGGTGCAGACCTCGCGTTGGGCCTACCTTCCCATCGGGTCAGAGGGCGAGCCCGAGCTTTACGACATACGGAAGGACCCCTTGGCGGAACGGAACGTCGCCGGTGCGCACGCGGGGATTGTCCGCGATATGCACAAAAACCTCCTCGAATGGTTTCGTGAGATGGATGCGCCGCCCGAGGCCGCAGCCGTTTTCGCGCAGTAATACAGAGGGCGGAGGCAAGGCCGTCTGATCCCGCGGGATTTCGTAGAGGCCCGGCTTGCCTGGGAGTATCGGCCAGATACCTGGGGGAGGTCTGTGGCAGAAGGGAACATTCGGCCCTACGGCTTCGCCCAGATGCGTTGAGCGTGCAGCGCGGGCAACGGCTTGTCTGGAAGGCAGCGCCGGGGCAATTGCTCGGAGCGTTCCCTCCCGCGAACCATAGACATACAGCGCAGTTCGTGCTATTCTGAAAATGATCTCGTGCCTGCAACGAACTTGTGGAGGTATGGGGCCATGCGCAGGACACGCCAAGGTTTCAGCTTACTCGAACTGCTGATTTGTATTGCGATCATCGGCATCCTGATGGGCATGTTCATGTCCGCCTTCTCGAAGGCCCTCCGAAAAGCCAAATCCGTGGCCGGCGTAGAGGCGGTGCGTCAGGACTTTATCGGTGAGGCGGCGGATAATGCCAACTTCAGCCGCTCTTTCTTTGAGCCTCCCTTGCGGGAGCAGTGCCGCGAGGCGTTTTACCAGGAGCTAACCACGAGCCAGGGGCCGCGTCTCTATACGGAGCTGCTCTATGTAGTAAGGAACGAGGACCAATTCCGCGCGTACTGGCACACGCTCATCGACCCCGATGCAGAGGACGACCCCGAATACCAGGGCCGGTTCCTGATCGCCTATGACGAGGACGGCAGCGAGTTTATCCTTCCCCCCAGAGGCAAAGGGCTGAACGCGTCTGACGATGGACTCTATCCCATCGGGTGGGAGTTTCTCTCGACGAGTCTGGCTGACATGACTTCCGGCAACATCGGGACCAACGTGTTGTGGAGTGACGGCCACGTCGAGTACATCCCTTATGGGGCGCGCTATCCGTCCTGCCGCACGGTTGCCAAGCTCTCGAAACGCTTCCTCGACGGCCAATAGCAGGCGGTAACAAGCGCAACAACTGCTGTTTCCACGTTTCTGTCCTTTTCGGTATCGTGGGGTGAGGCCGGCCTGTCTTTTCCCATGTTATGCTCGACGTTACGATGGATCATTAGGAGCTGAACGGCCGCAGGAGAACGTTCTATGGCAGGTACCATGCAATGTCTCGGGTTTATTTTGCTGGCTTATGCGGAGGGGCCTGAATGGGACGCAGTCCAGGTCTTTAATCCTAAGGCGAACCCTTCGGGAGAATGGTCCTACGGCTACACCGTGCCCGGCAGACAAGGATTTACCCTGTACAACACGGCAGGCATGACAGGCGAAGGGCTTGCCTGTTGGTGGAGCGACAACTGGACCACGGTCGGCGGCGTGATTGCGAGGAGCCCAGACGGCGGCCCGAGTGAGGTGAACGGGTTTCATTTCGCACCCGGGTGGCTCTTGCTCCATCCCGGTCCACAGGACCAGAAGGCCACGTTGCGCTTTACAGCGCATTCAAACTTGTCAGTTCTGCTCAGCGCGCACTTCGCAGGGACTCATCGGGTTACTTCGACAGATGTCGGCCTGTTCTATGCAGGAGAAAAGCTGTTTGCTGCGGACATCCGGGGTGCCGCCGATTGGGAGCATCCCGAGCGCACGCCGCAAGCCGTTTCATCATGTTCCCGCGTGATCCATCTCGAGGAAGGCCAGACCGTGGATGTGCAGGTCGGCTTCGGCGGCGACGCCCACACGTGCGATTATACAGCGGTCCGACTGATGCTGACGCCGATCGACCAAGAGCTGCGGCGTGTCACAGGCGCCGTAAGATCATACGCCGGGCCTCTGGAAGGGTGCAGAGTGAGCACCGTGTTTGCAGGTCAAGACATCGCCGCTGAAACAGATGCGGAAGGCGTTTTTTCACTGCTTCTGCCGGAGGGAAAGCAGGTAGTACGCGTAGCCAAGGCCCAATACAAGCCTTGGCAGGGCGAGGTGGTGATAACACAGGACGCGGCGACCCTTCCGGTTATCACGCTCCCCATGACGGTGGACCATTCGTATGCATTCGCGCCGCCACACCGGCTGACGCTCTCGTGGCCCGGCGCAAGCGCAAAGACGCTCCTCGACGTCTATCCGGATCACGTCGGGGTCTCCTGGACCTATCATGACATGACGGAAGTGCCGTTGGGAGCCCCGCCCATTCCGCATGCGGACCATTTCGTCGACGTCTTTCCTTCCCTGGACGGCGCGCCCTTTGACGAACACCAGTGGGAACGTTCTGAACAGGGCCTGGCCCTTCTGATAGATCGCTATGAGACCGGCGGCGTGGCGTTGCGCATTGAATACATAGGCGGACGCGACGGCATGGTGGCGCGGGTCGCCGCCACAAACGGCACGGCCGATCTGCACAGCGTCGCGGTGCGCTGCATCGATGCAGCCGGCGGCCAAGCGGTGGACTGGACCAGTCCTGAGTCCTGCGGCGATGCGCTGACGGGACCGAAGCGTGAGGAGCTCAGGTTTCTGACGGTCGGCGCGCCCCACCACCTGCGCGATGCGGACATGGCGGCGCTGCTTTGGCAACTCGCGCCCGGCGATACACGCGAAGGCTGGCTCGTGCGGCCCGCGAATGCCGGGTTGGCGGAACTGGGTGCCTATCGAGAGCGCGACTGGTCCGCAGCGTTTGACGACGCTGTCGCCCGTTGGCGCGCGCTGCTTGGCAAGGCAATGCAGATTGAACTGCCCGACGCCAAGATGGAGCAGGCTTTCTATGCGTGTCTGGCCGACCTGTTGACGATGCAAGAGAAGGCCGCCAACGGAAAACTGACCCAGACTACCGGCAGCGAGGTGTACCGTTTCTCGAACGCCGGCGACTGCGCCGGCGGCGTGGTGGGCTTGGCCTTGGCAGGGCTGCTCGACAACGCCCTCGAGGCCTTCGACGTGCAATTCCACTTAGCCCAGGACGATGGCAATTGGGCAGGCGGATTCTTCAAACACTTCGTCGCCTTTTCGGGGCTTAAGGCCTGGGTGGCGATGGTCTTTTACCAACTCAACCATGACAAGGACTTCCTTGCCGACCTCTACCCCTATATGCTTAGGGATGCCCGCTGGCACGCCCAACGCCGCGAGGAACAACGCCGCACAGGTCCCGATGGACAGCCGATTCGCGGTTACGGGTTGATCCAACCTACGATGCATGATTGCGGCATGAACGACGCCAGCGGCGCCGGCGTCTTCATCCCGCACAACACATGGGCCGTGTACGCGGACAAGGTTGCCCTGGAAACGGCGCGGTTGCTGGGAAGAAACGCAGACATCTCGGAACTCGAGTCTATCTACGAGACGGGCCTCGGAGAGCTTCGTGCCGCGATCGACCGTGGCGCCATTGAAGAGGACGGCACCCGGTGGATACCCAGTTCCCCTAACGATCCCTCGGGCAGTTTCTGGGGCGCCCTGAATACAGCCTATCCTTGCGGCTTGTTGGCTTTGGATGACCCGCTGGTTGAAGGGACGATCGCCAAGATGGAGTCTTTCGAGAGCAGAGGCGGGCTGACCAAGTTCACCGGCTGGCAGAAAGAGGGCCTGTGGATCGCGGTTGTACTCGACAACCTTGGCATGGTCTATCTCGCGCGCGGCGAGGCCGACGCCTTCGCCAGACAGCTCTACGCCGCGGTGAACCATGCCTCATTGCTGTTCACCTGGCCCGAGGAACGCCATGAAGACCCGGGGACAGCCACCGTCACCGGCGACCGGCAGCATATCTGGACCTCGGGGGCGTTCGTTACGGCGCTGCGTTCCGCGCTCGTGTTCGAGCGCGAGGATGCCCTGTGCATTGGCATGGGCATGCCGAGGGAGTGGCTCGCGTCGGGCCGGCCCATCCGCGTCGCCGGCGCTCCCACGGCGTTCGGGCCGGTCTCCTTTCGCCTTCTCTACAGGCGGGAGACGGGTGCTGTTGAGGGATCGGTGGATCTCCCGGAGGTCTGCACTGCGGGCGTACTGCGGGTGTACCTCCGCATGCCCGGCACAATGACGCCCCGTACCGAGGGTTTGCCTGAGGGCCTCCACATAGAGCAAGAGCAGCCCATCGCGAGGGACGCCCCTTCGTGCCCAGTCGTCGTTTTCGAACAGCCCCGGGGCAGTCTCCGCTTCCACATCCCCGTTGAGGAGACGGGCACGTAGCCCGGTGCGGAAAGCGTCCCGAGTAGACTGGAGCCCCTCTGAATAGTCGGGGGCTATAGGTCGTATAACTGGAGCTCAGGCATGATTCGCATGAACCACAACCTTTTGGTAGGACCAGGGATACGTTTAGACCCTGTGGGCAGAAACCTGCCAATCAGTTATGGCGTCAGGGTTAAGCCATCTGTTATAGACGCTATCCATGTACGGCGCGTCCTGGGCGTCGACACCGCTGTCCCAGGCGACAAACACCTGCCTGGTGGGTCAACATATTGCTTTCTACGCCGGGCCGAGTAACACCATTGCCCTTACGTTCACGTTATCCGTCACGGGCCGGGGGCCGGCTCAGTACTCCTGCGGATGCGATCAATTTCCTCGTATTGTCTTATCCAACCAGGTACCTGCTCTTTGTTAGGCATGGCTTTCATGGCCTCGACACGGGTCATTTTTCCTTCCGTGTCGGGGAAAAACAGACTGAAGCTGTCAGGGCTCTGCGAATCGCCGTGCCAATACTGCAGAGCTATACGCACTGGAGACGCGCTTAAGACCGCGCACAAGGCCTCGCGGAACGAGACACTCTCAAGCCGGACAGATATGGGGGCTTTCGTAAACTCCGGCGGCGGATACCAGTACACCATCGCGATGCGCGACACCTCTACGCCGGGACCGGCCATTCTCTTTTTGTTGACGAGCGTAACGAGTTGCTTTAGAGCATCCCACGTACTCGCGCCCTGGACGGCGAAGTCCAGCTTCGTTTCGGGATAGCACAAGGTCCCCGTCGGGGTCTTGGGGTAGATGGCTAGCTGCCCACGGATCATCTCCCACCGGAATAGCCCGTCGGTGCCTTTCACAAGGTCAGCAAGCGTAGAGGCAAGGGTTTGATTGCGCCGAATCATGAAACCTTGTACATATAGAGGGACCTCCGGATCCGGCCGCTGAGACGGGAACTCGAGCTCCATATAGCTCGGCACGCCATAGACGTGCTGGATGCTGAAAAGGATGTACTCGATGGGCGTCGTATGCTCTTCCGTATTGGTCTCAGGTTGAAAGACCGTGCTGCGCCGTTCGAGCGCATTCTCTGGCAGCGGCGTACTCCAAGACGTCTCCATTGCGAGAAGCATTAAGCCACACGCAAGGAACACTGACCTTGGTTGCATAGGGATTCCTTCCCTGGCCAGAGGCGTTACCATTGGGGATCTCCGTGCATGGCTCCTCCGTCCCACATTTTCTGCCCCGTCGAGATATATCCCTGCTTCTTAGCATACGTAAGATATTCTCCATTGGCGGCGTTTACCAGCTTGAAGCTGATGTTGAGGCTCCAGCGAAAGCTTGTGGAACTCGGCCAGATCACCTTCATCTTTTGTTTTATCTCGAAAATACCCTCGTGCAACCACCCTCCAGACATACCCACCCGCTGGATCGCGTGGACATCCCCTCCCTGGTCTGATGCGAATCTCGGGGATCCGTTTGCCCTGCATCATGATTCGGACGGCCTTGCCGCCACAAGCAGCTCGAGAGAGCCGCCGGGCTCCATTTCTTCGAGGGCGCGCTTAATCTCGCCAGTTACCATGACGGGCCAAAGGGCTTCAACAGGCTCTTTGGTGCGGGGCGACTGCGTCACGTCCGGCGCTGGGAACGACCAGAACAACGCCGCTAGCTCTTCTTGCGCCTTCTCCCCGCTCGCTTCTCGAAGAACCGCGACTACGTCATGCGCCTCTTGCATGGCAGGGATAAGCGCCTCGACCACACGTGCTAGTTCCTCGTCATCCGGGTGGTAGGCCGCCAACTGACGCAGGTACGGGATCTGGTCCAACCCTCCGCAGGCAGCTCTGTTGACTAACCCGCCCAATGCAATCCAGTTCCAGACAGCCAGGACTTCGTTGGATCCCTGTCTCTGATCCTCTGGCCATGCCCGGACCGCGCGGCGCACCATAAGATACGCTTCGGCTGCCTTCTCAGGCGCGCCCAACTGTTCGTAACACTGTGCTATATAGCCCCACGATTGAACGGTCTCGCGCGTGCCGGAGGGGTATCTATCGACGATTGCCTTGAACCACTCCAAAGCCCGGGGGACGTCGCGGACCTCGTCCTGTCCGGCCGGGATCTGGAAAAGCAGCATGCAGGCGATGTTGAACATGATCTCCCGCTCGATCTCGGGATGTAAATCCACCGTATCCAGTACGTGCTCATACAGGGCGATCGAAGTGGCGTTGTCACGTTCCGGGTCCCGGTAGTAGGCTTCGGCGTTTTCCAGCAGATCGAGTTGCCGGGCCTCGGACATTTGCCCGCTCGTAGGGGTGGTTATGAGAAAGATAAAGATCCAGCCGCCCGCGGCGAGAACCGCCGCCAAGAAGAGATACGCTCGCCCTCTCCCCATGACGAATTCCTCCCCTTTTCCTTATCTAGTAAGATTATAGCAGCAATATCGACGGAAGCCAATTGATCGGTCGGGTTGTCATGCTGTCCGGCAGCAACCGCTGACTCTTTGCAACGTCTCGCATACAACGGATGAGCCTTGGCGACCTGTGCTCGCGCAGGATCGCTCACGGAGAACGGTTCAGCCCAGTTGACCACCAGAAAGTCACCTCCGGCTATCTACGCAAAGTCGTTGGCAAAACCCGCTTCGAGCATGTCACAATGGCCTGAGAGGAGACTGTGACCATAGGCTGTTTGCCGCTGGGCGCGCACGAGGCCGCATTTCACGTTCATGATCCGCGTCGACCACAACATCTCGATTGGTGAAGAGGAGATCCAGGAGGAGTTCGTCCGGTCCTCGGGTCCAGGCGGCCAACACGTCAACAAGACCTCGACAGCCGTTCAGCTCCGGTTTGACGTAGCCCATTCGCCGTCGCTGCCGCAGGACGTGCGCGGTCGCCTTATGGCCCTTGCCGGCAATCGCATGACGGATGACGGCGTCTTGATCATCGAGGCCCGGCAATACCGAAGCCAGGACCGTAACCGTCAGGACGCTCTGGGTCGGTTGATTGCCCTCATTCGCCAAGCCGCTGGGAAACCAAAGCGCCGCCGCGAGACGCGCCCAACGCGGGCGTCCCTTGAGCGTCGCCTGGAGATCAAGCGTCAACGGGGCCAGAAAAAGCGCAGCCGCGCAAAGATCAAAGATCAGGAAGACGTGTAGTCAGACAGGAGAAGGCGCCCGGAGGATAGCGTCATAGGTCCGACGAGGCCCAGATCTCCTATAGCTCCTGAGCATGTGTTGATGCCTTCATCCGAGCTCCTGGATAAGACTGGCGACGAGGGCTGTCCAGCCGGTCTGGTGGCTGGCGCCGAGCCCTGCGCCCGTATCTCCGTGGAAGTACTCGTGGAAGAGGAGCATGTTGTTCCAAGAGGGCTCGGTTTGGAAGCGCTGCCAGCGGCCGAGGGCCGGCATCTTACCGTTTCTTTTCTCGAATAGGGCGACAAGCCGTTGCGCGACCAAGCGGGCAGCTTCTTCCAGATCTGCTTCGTGCTCTGAACCCGTTGGAAAGCGGATTTTAAGGGCATCGCCCCAAAACTTGTGGTAGCGGCGCAAGGCCTCGATCAGCAAGTAGTTCACGGGGAACCAGACGGGCCCGCGCCAGTTCGAGTTGCCGCCAAAGACTCCGCTGGTCGATTCCGCGGGTTCGTAGGCGACTGTGCCTGAGTGCCGGCCGGCCTCCACTACGTACGGGTGCTCCTGATGATATTTCGATAGAGAACGGATCCCGTAGTCGGATAGGAACTCGCCGGGATCCAGCATTCTTGCCAGGACACGTTTGAGCTGGCCGGGCGACAGGAGGGAGAGCAGGCAGCGCCGCGCCCCGTTTGCTTCCATCTGCCACACGATTCTTTGGGTGATGGCCGTGCGGTTTTCCAGAAACCACTCCATCCGTTTTCTGAAACCGGGGAACTGGTCGATTTCTGAAGCGTCGAGGATTTCGACGGCGAGGAGCGGGACAAAGCCAACCATCGAACGGATGCGGACCGGCTCCCGCCGCCCATCATCAAAATGCACGTGATCGTAGAAGAAACCGTCTTCATCATCCCACAAGGAATGACCGGCGCCCTCGACGTTGTAAATGGCGTCGGCTATCGAGACAAAGTGCTGAAAGAATTTCGAGGCCATTTCCTCATAGGCAGGGTTGGTCTTGGCCAATTCCCACGCAATGGCGAGCATGTTGAGGCTATACATGGCCGTCCAACTCGTGCTGTCGCTCTGTTCGAGGCGTCCGCCGAAGGGCAATGGCTCATGGGGGTTGAACACCCCGATGTTGTCCATGCCCATGAAACCTCCTTCAAAAACGTTGAGGCCTTTTGCGTCTTTGCGGTTCACCCACCATGTAAAGTTCATGAGCAGTTTGTGAAACACGCTTTCAAGAAAGCGGATGTCTGCTTTGCCGCCCCGATCGCGGTCGATGCAGTAGACGCGCCATGCCGCCCAAGCGTGAACCGGCGGATTCACGTGGGAGAAGTCCCATTCATAGGCAGGAAGCTGGCCGTTCGGGTGCATGTACCATTCCCGCGTGAAGCGCGAGAGCTGACGTTTGGCCAGTTCCGGGTCAACCGTTGCCAAGGCGACGCAGTGGAAAGCTGAATCCCACATCGAATACCACGGATACTCCCATTTATCCGGCGTCGAGAGTACGTCGTCGTTGTATAGGTGCCGCCACCTGGCGTTACGGATGTTGCGGTGCTTCGGCGGCGGCGGCGGCATGGTCTCGTCGCCGCGCAGCCACTCGTCGACTACGAAGTAGAACCGCTGCTTGGACCAGAGCATGCCCGCCAGGGCCTGCCGGGCGATCATCTTCCGTTCTTCGGGCAAGTTCGGGCCGAGCACTTCATTGTAGAACTGGTCGGCGTCTGCTTTACGGATTGCAAAAACGGATTCGAAGGCCGGACCCTCGACATCCAAGTCCGTGACCGCATCTTTTATGCGGAGCCGCACGCACTTGGTCTCGTCATGTTTCAGCGTTGCCTGATGCCACGTGCAACACTTCGTACCGCCGTTGGGGACCACCACTCCGTCCTTCCCGTTCACGATAAACTCGTGGAACCCGTCTTTCACGTAAGGGGTGCGGTTCGGCGCCCCGAACAGCCGTTCCGTATTGGTTTCATTTTCTGTGAAGAACCACTGCGGATTGCCCCCTGCCCGGACGTAGCGTTTCCCGAGGGTGGGATGGACTGCCTCGACGGTGTCTGGGCTCTGGTCGTACACCGACAGCCGCGGACGGGGCGCTTCCTTGCTCCAAGTCCAGGTGTTGCGAAACCACACTGTCGGGATAATGTGGATTGTGGCGGCTTCGTCTCCGCAATTTCTGACCCGGATGCGGATGAGAACATCCTCGACGGCAGCCTTCGCATATTCGACGGTTACGTCGAAGTACTGGTTATCGTCGAACACGCCCGTATCGATCAGTTCGTACTCGGGCCGGCTCCGGTCGCGACGGCCGTTCTCCCACAGTAGATCGTCATAGGGGAACCGCTGGTGCGGATAACGGTAGAGAAAACGCATGTATGAGTGGGTCGGCGTGCCGTCGATGTACCAGTAGCACTCCTTCACGTCTTCGCCGTGATTTCCCTGAGGGTTGCTCAACCCGAAGAGGCGTTCCTTAAGAAAGGGGTCTTTGCCGTTCCAGAGAGCCAAACAGAAGCAGAGGCGCTGATGATTGTCGCTGAACCCGGCCAGCCCGTCCTCCCCCCAGCGATAGGCGTAGGAGCGCGCCATGTCGTGCGTGAGGTATTCCCAGGCCGTGCCTTCCGGCGAATAGTCCTCGCGCACGGTTCCCCACTGCCTTTCCGACAAGTACGGGCCCCAGCGCCGCCAATGCTTCCTTTTTGCCGCGTCTTCCTCGAGGCGGCTCTGTTCCGGGTTCGCCATCGCGTCTCTCCTTGGATTACTCGACAACGCCAAGCCGGCAAGAAAGCGCCGGGTGCACCTTTTATACATCGACGGCCCATAACGGGGCAATGAATGGTCAGCGTTGCTCTAGCCGTTGAGGATACGCCTTACGTTGATCCCCATGAGGGGTCTTTTTAACAAGTCCCGCCGCACTCTGCCATAATGTCAGAAGAGGCTTGGTAATGATCTCGAAGGTGTCACTGGTTCCTGTAAGCCGTCTTGAACTGGGTTTATTCAACTTCGGACGGATGAAGAGCGCGGCGTCACAACACGAGGGAGACGCATAGTGGAAGGGTGGTGGAGAAAGCGTTGGGTCCAGTTGTTGGCGGTGCTCCTTACGGTAGCTATCGCCCTCGGTTGGGAGTTTGGTGTCAAAGGAGCGCGTGCCAAGAATCAAGAGTGGCGCGGAACCGTCGACGAGACCTTCAGAAAACGCGAGTGGCTGGCCGGACTTAAGAAGTTCAACAAGCCGGATTATCACTACTACGATCACTATTGGCGCGTGCGCCAAGACAACGGCACGATCCGGACCGTCGAGGTGCATCACAGCCTTTGGTCCAGGGCGAAGGTCGGCGATCCTGTCGAGAAGGTCAAAGGCGAGCGTTGGCCCCGGCTTGCTACGCCCGAGGGCCGGCAAGATCGCGAGACCCTCGACCTGCTCTTCAGCCCGTCTGGAGAGTAAAAACGGTGCGGTCCTCGTGATGCCGTTGGCACTTTTTGGCCTGTTTTCCTCTACCCGATGCGTGTTGTCCTTCTTGTTCCCGTTTATGCCGTACGTTATAGTGGCGAGCTGCCACAGCCAAGCGGAGATCGGACTTCTAGACAAGCCAAAGGAAGATACATGACGCCCCGGGAACGGTTTGTAAGGACCCTTGCTTTCGACCTGCCTGCGGATCGCCTTCCCATGGTCGAGTGGGCGCCGTGGTGGGGCGAAACCCTGAAGAGGTGGCGGGCCGAAGGCTTCCCTCAGGATTTGGCTTGGGATGCATCTCTCGAATACTTCGGTCTCGACAAACTGATTTGCATCAGCGCAGTGGGCGTGGGTCCTCATTGCCCCAAACGCCCGGCCTCGTATGGCGCGGGCATCGTGAGCAGCGAGGCGGACTACGAGGAGATTCGGCCTTACCTGTATAGCAGCGAAGTCGTCGACGGGCTTTTGAAAACAGCCTTAGAGCTCAAGGCAAGACACGACGCGGGAGAGGTGATCATCCGGCTCTGGCTCGACGGCTACTTCTGGTTTCCTCGCATTCTCCTTGGCATCGAGCGGCACCTCTATGCCTTCTACGAGCAAGCGGAGCTTATGCACCGGATCAACGACGACCTGACCCGGTTCAATGTCCGTGTTGTCGAAGCGCTGTTTCCCGTTCTCAGACCCGACCTGGTCGGCTTCGCGGAAGACATGTCTTTCAACATGGGGCCAATGCTTTCTCAAACGCAGTTCAGGGAGTTTCTCACCCCTTACTATCAACGCGTTATTCCACGCATCAAAGAGTATGGGACGCCTGTGCTCGTCGATAGCGACGGGGACATCACCCTGATGATCCCGTGGATGCAGGAGGCCGGGATCGAGGGCGTGTATCCTCTCGAACGGCAGGCGGGGGTGGATGTTGTGGGCATTCGCAGCAGCTACCCGCGGTTTCTTATGATGGGCGGCTACGACAAAATGGTTATGAACCAGGGCGAGGCAGCGATCCGTGCGGAATTCGACCGCCTTTTGCCTGTGATGCGCTCGGGCGGCTACGTCCCCTCGGTTGATCATCAGACGCCCCCCAGCGTCTCGCTCGACGACTACCGCATATACATCCGCCTTTTCCGCGAGTATTGCGAGAAAGCGGTGCAATAGCCCGTTTTTCCTCAGCATTCTATTTCAATTGGGATTTGGGATATGGATTTGACGCCGATGCGAACATAACCACTTTGATGATAGACTCTCCGGCGGCCGCGTCAACGATGCAAGAGAGTATCCAGACTTGCGGGCAAGACTCGAGCCGGTGAGGAAGCGGGGAGTATGAATGTCTTGCGTTTGGCTGGGCGCCGTGCTAAAAACGAACCAATGCGTAGAACGAAAGGTGGAGATGGTCATGAAAAGAATATCGATTGGCACGTGGGCGTACGCGATTGGCCCTTATGAAGACCACCCGGTACCGTGGGATGAGATCTTATCGAGACTGAGCGCGCTGCGTTTCGACGGTGTCGAGCTGGGCGGTTTCGGGATTCACCCTAATCCGCACAATCTTCCTACCAAGGCGGACAGGGACCGCTGTAAGCAGGGCGTCGCCGATGCCGGGCTGGCGTTTTCGGCGCTTGCAGCCGACCTTTGGAGCCAGAAACTCATCAACACGAGTGATAGCGGCCCCTATTTAGACGAATTCCGAACGAACCTCGACTTCTGCGTGGATCTCGGCATCCCGGGCATTCGCGTCGACACCGTCCAGCCGCCCACCATCTTCGACGAGGTGGACCCCGAGACAGCCCGGAACCGCGTGGTCTCGACGTGGAAGCGATGCGCGCGCGAGGCGGCTGACAAGGGCGTTTACGTGACTTGGGAGTTTGAACCGGGCTTTGCCTTCAACAAGCCCTCAGACATCCTGCGCATCGTCGACGAGGTCGGCGACGACAACTTCGGGGTCGAGTTCGACACCTGCCATGCCCATATGGTGGCGGCGGTGGGCGCCCGTCAGCCGGGCAAGAAAGAAACGCTGGCTGGCGGCGCATTGGAACTGGCGCAACGCCTGCGCGGGAAGATCAACCACATCCATCTGATAGACAGCGACGGCACCCTTCACGACAACGAGACCAGCACGCACGCGCCCTTCGGCGACGGCGTCCTTGATTTCGACGTTCTCATGCCTGAGCTTAACAAGTCCGGCGTCCAGCATGACTGGTGGACGATCGACCTTTGCTTCTGGCCGGATGCCTGGCCCGTCACGGAGCGGTGCAAGCAGTACGTTGACAAGCTGAACGCAAAATACGGCAGCTAGAGCCGCATGCCGGCTGTCTCAGAAACGAGTCTGATAAACGAGGAAGAACGGGGAGCGGGAGATGCTGCTATGGCAAAGAAAAAGCTGAACATTGGGTTGATTGGCTACGGGTTCATGGGCCGGGCCCATTCGAATGCATATCTTAAGGTCAACAGGTTCTTCGATCTCGATTATGAACCGGTGTTGAAGGCTGCGTGCGCCCGCAAAGCGGACAAGCTCAAACCTTTCGCCGACCGGTGGGGCTGGGAAACCACCGAGGCGGATTGGCGCGCCCTTATCGAGCGGCGGGACATCGACGTTGTCGACATCGCAAGTCCAAACAACACCCATCACGACATCGCCCTGGCGGCAGCGAAGGCGGGCAAGATGGTCTTTTCCGAAAAGCCTCTTGCCATGAATAGCGCCGAGGCCCTCGAAATGACCGAAGCCGTCGAGAAGGCGGGCGTGCCGAACATGGTGTGGTTCAACTACCGGCGCGTACCCGCCATTGCCTTCGCCAAACAGCTCATTGACGAAGGCCGGATTGGGCGCGTCTTCCACTACCGCGCAAAGTATCTCCAAGATTGGACCATCAGCCCTGACGTACCCCAAGGCGGCCAGACCCTCTGGCGGCTTGACGCGGATGTAGCGGGCAGCGGCGTCACGGGCGATCTTCTGGCCCACTCGATCGACACGGCTATATGGCTCAACGGCCCCATCCAGACTGTCTCGGCGATGACCGAAACCTTCGTCAAGGAGCGGCCGGTTCAGGACGATCCGAACGTCCGTAAGCCTGTAAGAATCGACGATGCCTGCGCTTTTCTTGCCCGGTTCAGCAACAACACGCTGGCCACCTTTGAATCGACGCGCTACGCCTGCGGACGCAAGAACCAGAACGTCTTCGAGATCAACGGCGAGCACGGCTCGATCTACTTTGACCTCGAGGACGCTCATCAACTCCAGTACTACGACCACCGCGACGACTCGCACGTCCACGGCTGGCGAACCATCCTCGTGACGGATTCGGACCACCCCTACATGGGACATTGGTGGGTACCCGGCTGCGTCATTGGCTACGAACACACGTTCATCCACGCGCTCGCTGATTTCCTGAAGGGCCTCGAGACCGGGGAGCCCGCCAAGCCCAATTTCCGCGACGCCCTCGAAACGCAGCGTGTCTGCGATGCCGTCCTCGCGTCGGCCCAGTCCGGCCAGTGGGTCCAGGTCGCGACGTAAGGGCGCTCAGGCCCCTCGCCTCCATTCGAGAACGACGACAAACGCAGCGTAGGCCTTCTCGCCTGCGCTGCTTGTTGCGCCTAACGCGCCGCAGATTGTTTCCGGGAATGGCGAACGGGGGGGAGATTGTAGACACTTATGTAGTTCACGCGTATGCTTTGATCGGCCGGATAGGCTGGTCGGCGCTTACTAGGCAGGAACCGCTGCATGGATAGACAACGCAAACGGTCCCATGAAATACGGGATCCGATCCATGTTTTCATCCGTATGGATTCTGACGAGCGAGAAGTACTGAACTCACGCCCGTTGCAGCGCCTGCGTCATATACATCAGCTCGGCCTGTCCTATCTAGTGTACCCGGGGGCGACGCATTGTCGATTTGAACACTCTCTTGGGGTGATGGATCTTGCTGGTAGGGTCTTTGACGTTTTGACCAGGCAGGAAAACCTGCATGACTCGGTGCGCAATCTGATTCCTGATCAAGATGAGCTGCGGTACTGGCGGCGTGTTCTCCGCATGGCCGCGCTTTGTCATGACGTTGGGCATGTGGCCTTTTCTCACACTGCAGAAACGGAGTTGCTGCCCGACGGATGGGACCACGAGGCCCTCACAGTCAAGATCATCCGCAGTACGGAGATGGAGCGGATCTGGAACGACATGAAGCCGCCGCTCCGGTCGTCAGACATCGTGAAACTGGCGGTCGGACCCAAGAAGGTTAAGAAATATGTAGAGACCGAGTTGGTGACAAGCAAGGAAGCCACCTATAGCGACTGGGAAGCGATCCTGGCCGAAGTGATTGTCGGTGATTCTTTCGGCGTGGATCGGATGGACTACCTGTTAAGGGATTCCCATCATGCTGGGGTGAGCTATGGGCGGTTTGACCATTACAGGCTGATGGACACACTGCGCATTCTTCCGTCTGAGCACCTCAAGGGCTCCCAAGAACCCATGCTGGGGATTGAGGAAGGCGGGCTACACTGCGCCGAAGCCCTATTGCTGGCTCGGTATTTTATGTATACCCAAGTCTACTTCCATCCGGTCCGCCGCATCTATGACATTCACCTGAAAGACTTCTTGAAAAAGTGGCTTCCCGAGGGCGAGTTTCCGATAGAAGTGAACGAGCATTTGGCCTTGACTGACCATGAGGTATCTGCTGCGCTTCTAGAGGCAGCGAGAAACCCAAGCCAGCGCGGACATAGCGAAGCCCGCAGGATTTTCAAACGTGAACACTTTCGTCGCGTTTACCAACGGAATCCGAAGGATATGGCAGTGAATCCCAATGCCGCGAAGCTTCTGTTCGACGCTGCTTGCAAGCAATTTGGTGAAGACGCTATCAGGCTGGATTATTATCGGCAGAAAGGCGGGAGCCCAGACTTCCCTGTACTCACGAAGGATAGTCGCGTGATTTCTTCGCTGGCGCTGTCGACGACGCTAAAGACATTGCCCGTGGCCGCCCTGGATTACATATTCATTGACCCAAGTAAACGACGGGAAGCAGAGGACTGGTTTGAAAAGCAACGAGATGCCATAATAGCCCGATCAGAGGAGGAAACCGATGAAGCGGATGAAGCGTGATGCAATCGTGGCTCTCGTCATTGAGAAGCTGAGAGAGCATGGAAGCTGGGGCGGGGAGACGCACGTCCAGAAAGCAGTTTATTTGCTCCAGGAAATGTTGAGTCTGGACACAGGCTTCGATTTCATTTTCTATAAGCACGGACCATTCTCTTTCGATCTTCGGGATGAGTTGACGGCAATGAGGGCCGACGAGTTTCTCGACTTGGAGCTGCGTAGCCCGTCTTATGGGCCGTCTCTAGCTTTGGGAAGGAATGCTCGCTTTCTGAAACACCTTTTCCCAAAGACCTTGGAAAAGCGAGAGCCCAAAGTCGAGTTTCTAGCAAGCAGGTTCGGAAAGAGGAATGTCACTGAACTGGAGCGTATCGCGACCGCGTTCTACGTGACCAAGGAGGCCAAACAGCCGCTCTCTGATGATGAGCGGGCTGTCTTGGTAACGCAACTGAAGCCTCATATTCCTCTCGAGGAGGCGATCAGCGCTGTCAAAACCGTTGACGACTGGTCTAGGGAGATCGAGAACCAGTTTCACACAGAAACGGCAGGTGCGTAAAGCATCCGGTCCATGAACCCAATTGCGCCGGTCAAGTTACTTCTAGCCGCCCTGCGAAAATGGTATAGGCCGAGTACGGCATCGATCGAAATGGTCCAGCGCATCGCCGCCCTCATCCTGCTTCCGCCGGACCTTGACGCCAACTACCAAGCCGCTAAGGCCGAGACGTGGCCCCGGCCCGGGAGCGACTGAAGCCGCTGAACTCATTCGAGCTATGTCAACGCGACAGAAAGGGGGCGGATATGTGCGGTCTAGGAGAACTCAACCAATGATACAGAAGTCTTTTGATGCCGTCGAGAAAGGGGATATCGACGCACTAGTCGCCCACGGCGTGATGGAGTCCAAGACGCTTGAGTATAAGCGAGAGCTGCCAGGAAAGGGCGACCGTGACAGTAAGGAATTCCTGGCGGATGTAGCATCATTCGGAAACGCCTCAGGGGGCGATATTATCTACGGGATGAATCCTGCCGTTGATGCACAACGCAAGAAGACCGGTGCCGCAGACAAAGTCGTCCCGATTCAGAAGGTCACTGCTGACGATGCAAAACTGCGACTCGAGCAGACAATCCGCAACGGGATAGATCCACGCTTGCGGTTACAGATCAAGGAGGTCCGGGGTTGGGGGAGCGACGAGCAGGGATTCGTGATACTGGTTCGCATCCCTAAGAGTTTCGCGTCGCCACATATGGTCACCTTCAAGAATACATCACGCTTTTATTCGAGGCATTCCTCAGGGAAATACCAGCTTGATGTACAGGAGATCCGTTCCGCATTTCTGGCAACCGATTCGCAAGCAGAGCGGATTCGGCGGTTCCGTATGGAACGGCTTGCGGCAATCGGCGCGGACGAGACGCCAGTGCTGCTCGTATCGCCCCGTCGCTTTGTGCTTCATATGATACCAATACCAGGGTTTCTGACGAGCGAACGTCTCGACCTATCAGGCGGCCTAAAGGCCTTTGGGCCTTTCCTGCCCATAAAAAGACACTCGTGCAATGACCGGCATAATCTTGACGGCTTCCTCGTTTATGCGACCTCCGAGGATAACAACACGCGTAGCCGAGGCTATGCTCAGATCTATGCCAGTGGCGTCATAGAGGCCGTTAGCGCCGACATCGTTTATGAGGAGCAAGGAGTCTGGTATTTCGGGAGTCACGCTTACGAGAGGCACCTGAAAGACGCAGTGGACATGTATCTCAATGTTTACAGGAACCTCGGAGTGTTGCCTCCAGTTCATATCTCTCTGGCCCTGGTGGGGTGCAAAGGGATCTTGTTTGACAACGAAACTAACCTACACTATGGCGGAGGGGAACCAATCGACCGAGATCCAGCAATAATGCCTGACGTCATGATAGAAAGCCTATCGCCGAACACTGGGAAGGAAATGAGACCTATTTTCGATGCTGTATGGAACGCCTGTGGTCTACCCCGCAGCCTCAACTATGACGAAGACGGCAATTGGCGCGCTCATTAGGTCTTGCACCAAGGGATTCTGGTAAGACTCTGTGAATCCATAGGAAGTTTCTAGGGAATTACTCGGGGAAGTACTATGCGGTTCCCACAGTGATTACACTTCCCGGTTGCCCCAAGAAGGTCACGCCTGATTCGCAGCACCTTCCCACAGTGGGGACATTTGAAGTCAAAGTAATCGTCGCTGTTCTCTTGCGAGGTCACACCTTCCTCTTTCTTCCTTGCCCCTTGACCCTGTTCTTCGTATTTTCTTATTCGCCTATCCCATGCCCCCTCAATCATCTCGCGTTTCATCTCCTCACACACCCTAACAGCGTCATCAAACCGCCGCTCACGCTGTAGCTTGTCCGCGAGTTTTCTCGCACAACGCGCAATGCTATTGTCCCAATGACCGGGTAAACGTTGCTTCCTAGCTACCATACCAAGGGTAATGGCTTTGTCTAGCTGTGCTTTCTCTTCGTAGCATTTTATTGCTCGTGTTATGTGGTGCGCTATGTTCTTATCCCAATCGGTAGGTAAACCACGATCCTTCGCTTGTCTGCATAGCAAAACCGCTTCCTGAAACTGGCCCTGGTCTGCTTTCCTCTGTGCTAAGTCCTTAATGTACGCCGCCTCATTCCAATCCCATATATCATCACGGCCTATGCGTAGATCTCTGGCTTCCCTGCACAGCATAATGGCCCTATCAAATTCCCCCCCGCGTGCCAAAGACTTGGCAAGATAATCATAAGCGAAGACGACAGCCGACATCACCTCGTGACGGGAAAGCCAGGACTGCCAGGGAGGCTGCTCTTTTTCGTCTTCGCTCAACCTGTGCGCTTTTTCCACGAACACACGGGCTAAGGCGCGAATCGCTTCGAAATGAGTAACTGTTCGCTCATGTGCACCTTCTTCGCCTTCGTGGCTTCTGAAATAGTCGGCAGCTTCGCCAAGCGTCAGAGTCATGTCCACGGGATCACGGCCTTTCTCAGCTAGGTCGATCGCCTTGTCAAAAACTCGCACCATCAGGCCATAGTTGTCTGCCAACTCGGACCATCGGAGCATCCGCAACACATCCGACGGCGTCCGCGACGGATTGATGTTCGCTGTAGTGCTCATATACGGCCTAGAAGCAGTTATTTGACGCCTATCTTCCTCCGTTAAGACAGAGAACCACCATTCCTGTAAGTGAAAATGCGCTATGTAGCCGCCAACTCCTAAACGCCGAAGGAAGTCAAACATGACACCACTCCCGTTTCTCCGTTCCTCTACCGCCCGGCCCCGGTACGCCAGGCCGTGCACCTAAAGACTGCCCTACCCCTCAGCAAAGAAATCGTAGTCAATCTTCTTGATCTCATAGGTGGATACCGGCGTGACGCCAACATTACACTCTATCATGTATTGGCACAGTTGTTTCCCGTCAACTAGGATGATTCTCGAGTCTATACGGGAGGCGTAGTCACGGGCCTCCTTGGTGAAATCTGATGTGGTGATGAAGATCCCCTTACGCGCCCTTTGACCCTGGAGCGCGCCCGCAAATTTCTGCACCTCAGGCCGACCGACCGTGTTGTCCCAACGTTTGGCCTGTATGTAGATCGCGTCGAGGCCAAGGCGATCTTCCTTAATCATGCCATCAATTCCCTCATCTCCGCTTCGTCCTATGGCCTCACCAGCATCTTTGAGGCTGCCGCCATATCCCATTTTCACGAGCAACTCAACAACCGTCTTTTCAAACATGCCCGGCGGGCTTTTCTTGAGCTGCTCGAGCATTTCGGCCCCTAGATCGGCGCGCACGCTCTCATAGGCGCTTTCAAGGGCCTCTTCGGGTGTGTTCACGGCCTCAACCGGGCTGCCGCCGCCCGCGACTTGTGGCTTCTTTTCGTGCCGCAAGGCCCGAAAGGTGCGGAACTCATCAAACTGGTCTAAGTACTTGTTAGTAATGCTCGCCGGCTTGTCGCCCAAGACCTTCCTCCCCCCATCCGTAATGCGAAAGTGCGCGCGCCTGGTCGACTCCACAAGACCTGCCTTCTTCATATACGTCCGCGCCCATCCCACACGGTTATCGAAGACGGCTTGGCGACCACTTGGCAGCAGCTCGTTGCGCTCGTCCGGGGTCAGTCCGAAGTGTCTCGCCATACTTTCGATGGCTTCGCGAAGAGAGTGCTCCTCATTATCAGTAAGGTACTTGAGAAGCGGCAACATGATGGATTCGTAGTCCGGGATCGCCACGTCTGCTCCCTCTTGGTTCGCTAGTCTATTGCCCTGCCTTGGCTCGCCGGATCCGTAGGACGGACCTTTTTATCATACTCAAATACGCTCTTGATGCAAGGATCTTCCATAAGACTCTGCAACACCTGCATCGATATGCTTGTGCTGGTGAACCCGGAACTGACGCCAGGTTGGGAGAGCCACTGTGCCCACATGTGGCCGTAGCGGCGAGCGAATCAGACCGCCAACTACCATCAGGCCGTGGCTACCCGACGGGCCTGTCTTGCTCAGTGTTTTCAAGACTGCCACGACCCCCCATGGAGGGCGTTTTGAGGGGTGTTTTTTGTGGCAGTCTGTGGCAGGGCTGCCACAGAACGGACAAAACAGCAGCACAACCAGGCTGGAGAACAACCCCTCTCGCCGCACATGCAAAAACGCCCGCACATGCCTTCAGGGAGAGCATTTACGGGCGTCCTAGCACACTCGATGGCGGAGAGGGCGGGCGTCTTGGCCGAGGAATTCCGGTGCTTAGGTTTCAAAGACTTAGAAGCGAGTGCCACGGATTTACAGCACTATGTGAGGGATTTCCCTGCTACGGGACGGCCCCGGCGGAAGCCGTCTCTCAGCTTTGGGACCCCAACCTGGCGCCAGGACGCTACTGATGCCGTGCTGGGTTCGGAAATATGTGGGAATTCCATTCGTAACAGGTGGACGTTCCTTGATCGCGACGGACTTCTAGGCTGCTCCCAGTTTCTGACGGCCCTCCTATCCTATAGTAACAATCATGTACTCCATCCTGCGCTGCTTACACCACATCTCCGCCGCCCTCCGTTTGCGTTGGACGTCATTCGAGTCGACGCGACTCGGGTCTTTTACTTCGATCACCGCCTTGCGCCCGTCCTCGTATTCGACGAGGAAATCCGGCACATAGCGCCGCTGATGCTTCTGGCCGTCAATCCATGGTATGCTAATTCCGTGTCGCTTCATCCATCTGACAACGTTTGGGTCCCGCTCGAAACGGTCCATCATACGTCGTTCGAGATCACTCTGGTACTTCTCGAAGCTCCAAGGACTCTTCTTTGGGTTGGCATATTCGCCGTGGATGCTAATCGCCATGTTCGATCACTCCTGCTATCAGTCCGGGGATCGCCGCCACCTTCTCTTTCACCTGCCGCAGCATCTTCCAGGCGAAATCCACATCCGCCCGCTCGGCCAGCCCCAGTGAATCCCCGTTCAGGAACTTTCCCCGCACATGATGAAGCAGCGCGCTGTATACCTGCGCCTTATACGAAGCCGCATAGCCGGCTTCGATGGTCAACATCTCGGCGATTTCGAGCAAACCTTCCTTCACTGCTTCGCGTATCGCTTCGTCCGACACCTGCGCCGCCGGCGTTGTCTTCCCGTTTTCGTCCGGGGCGGACTGGACCGTTCTCCAGCCTTCGCCGCCGAGCTCCTGCCCAATTACCCCGGCCATGCTCACCTTGGTAATCTCTACAACCGTCGGATCGTACACGATGCCGTCTAACATCTCTCTCCAGTTCTCGAGAGGTTCGGGCGGCGGGGGAATGTCGCCCACGTCGAACTGGCCCTCATCCATGACCGACGGATCTACAGGCGGAACGTCAATCACCAAGTCTGGTTTCTGAAGCTCCTGCTTGGGCGGCGGCGGCGGCAGGTCCTCGGTCTCGTCGAACAGATCGTCAATCAGGACCCCCGTCCGCTTCTTCGCGTTGAAGATGTCCCACAGCCATTGATGCTCCAGTTTCGGATGATCAACCACTGCGCAAATCTGCGGCTCGGTCGGCTCGACGCCCTTCACCCGGACGCGCCGCAAGCCGCGCCCAATCACCTGTTGGCCGTAGACCTTGCTGCCGAATTTTCGCAGCAGCAGAACGACGCCCACTTCCGGCACGTCCCATCCCTCGCGCAGCATCAGCACACTGACAACCGCCCGATAGGGCTTTCCAGCCTTCTTCTGCCCACTCAGTTCCCGCGCCTTCTGCCGGTCGGCCTCGTCGCTGTCCTCGGTCACGAGCAGCGTCTTTACCTTGAAGTATTTACTCAGCGTTTGTTCGGCTTTTTGTGCGTCGACCTTGCACACCGCGACCACAAACAGAATCGGCTGATAGCGCCCCTTCGCCCGGCGTTCCTGTTCCTCCAAGCGGCGCAACGCAATCGCCATCTGCTGGCGCATCGGTTCGTCGTCCGTCACCCATTGCGTCGCGTTCAGTCCCAGGCGGTCCACCTCGTTCCAGTCAATCTCCTCGACCTTGCGCCGCTCGCCTGTTCGCGCGTCGGTATAGGTCAATTGCACGGTCTTGATGTCCGGCTGGTAGACCACCGGCGTTTTGATAATCCCGTCCGCCAGAGCGTCGATCACGCCGTATTCGTAAATCATGTCGCTGTCCGGCGCTTTCCCGTCGGCCCGGTCGGGCGTCGCGGTCGTGTCCACGCGCAGCGTCACGTTTTCCCGCATCCGCTTTAGCGTCGCCTCGTATTCCGGTGCGGGCGAGTTGTGCGCCTCGTCGTTGAACAGCGCAAAGTCCGGCCCGTTCATCAGCGCCGACAGGTTGCTCTGCCCGCTCTTGTTGCTCAGGTAAAACTGATGGATGTTGCCCAGTACGACGCTGGCGCTCAGGAGGTCCGCCCATCCGCCCTCTTTACCGGCGCCGAGGGTGGTCAGCACGAAATCCTCGCGCCGATAGGGGGACCAGTCCGGCAAGAGATCCCTAGCCTTGAACACCTTGCCGCCCTCGAAGTCCTCTTCCAACCGGTCCCGTACGATGAGATTTGGACAGAGCATCACGAACTTCTGCACCTGATGGGCGATACGCAGCCATGCCACAATCGCCGCGATGACCGCCGTCTTGCCGCCGCCGGTAACGACATTAAGTAGGAGCCCGTCCGCGCCCAGTTCCGCCTTGCCCAGAATCTCATGCGCGTAGACCACCCGCAGGAACGATTCCCACTGGTGCGGCCACAGCGTCCCGTCCCGCGCCGCCTGGTCGTCGTCGGACGAGGTCAGAAACTCGACATACTTATACGAGTCCGCGCTCAGGCCCGGCATGCCGTCGCGCCGCCAGTCCCGGAAGGCGTCCTCGTGTTTTGCAAATTGATTGAACATATTCTCTCCATTGGCACGGCCGCCTCGCGTAGCATGGCCGTCTCGGCCATGATCTTCCACGGGCGGGACGCCCGTGCTACGTCACTTCAATCTCAGCGGTCCATAGCCCCTCCCCGCCCATGTCGTCCTGCACCTTGCAGGCGATCCGCTTCCTGCCGCCGCTCGGGAACTCGTACTGCGCCCCGAGCGCCACTTCCTTATTGCTCCCGCGCACGAAGGAATACCCCGGCGTGCTGCTGAACCGCTTGCCATAGTCGAAGTCCCACTGCACGTTGATGATCCGCGCCCCGGCGTTCATCACAACGGTCTCGCTCACGTCGAACACGTAGGTCCGCGCCCCGATGCGCTTGTAGCCCACCTCGACCTTCGGCGGTTGCACGAAGGTCAGGAAGTTCTCGTAGTCCGCGTTGTGCGTCGAGAGCGCCGTCACATGCTCGCGGAAGCGCGGCGAGTCGATGCGGATCGTGTCCAGCCGGATGAAGTTCAGGTCGGTCTGCTCGAGT
>CAZBQH010000203.1:0-8580 GCA_964493915.1 uncultured Nitrospiraceae bacterium | reverse complement strand
GCGGAGACTGTTCTTCAGGCTATCGTCTGGCACACGTAGGAGGCAGGCTGCCCAAGAAGCCGCACAAGTTCTGACACGGCCCTGCTGGCTCGAAACGCTCCCTAGCGCAGGTTAGCGGCACGCGTTTGCGCCCTATCGTTGTCGGCGTCAGCACGTCAGGTGCATGGCAATCGCCACGTCTTTCCCCTGTCGCTCGAGATCGTTGAAGACCTTGACAGCTTCCTCCGTGGGATACGATAGGGCTTCGATGCCCTGCTCTTCGAGGTAGACTCTGGCTTTGCCGGTCAGCCTCATTTTTCCATAGGCGCCGGTTCCAAAGACTATTGCGGCAGGTCCTTCTTCCACCAGACTGACGAGGTCTTTCCGGCTTACCTTGTGGCCTTTTTCCCGCCGCCAGGGGCGGACCTTGCCGTGATGGCATATCACGTCGAATGGGTACTCGGCGCCGTCAATTGTCACGCGGCCAAACGCGTAGTGCTCGATCATAGGAGTCACCTTCTGCCACTTGTTACACTCCATTTGCTGTTTCGGGCGCGTACGGCTTAAACTCACGGTTCTCTTTGTCCGGCTCGCGTCTTGATCCCGTAGCCTTCAACTTTCTTATACAGCGTGGTACGGCTGATGTCGAGGATGCGGGCTGCTTCCCTGATGTTCCCCCCGCACAATTGGAGTACATGGGCGATGTGCCGATGCTCGGCCTCGGCCAGGCTCTGCGCCGCTTCCCAGTCGTCTGCAGGCGAGGCGCTTGCAGGCCGAAACGCCCCTCATTCACGGATGGCACAACAGGCAAAAGCTCAGGAAGCTGCGCGTGGAACCGCTCGCCTGCAAGGCGCGGGATGGAGCAACGCGGGAACAGCCTGGACGGTGCGAGGCCTATGGGGCTTAGCGGAGTTTCATGCCATGATGGGCTGTGCCGAGAGCAGGCTCACGACACGCGGTTTCCTCGCCCAGTATGACGGCGTTGAGTTGACAGGCGCAATGGGTTCACGCCCAGTTCGAGGTTCATGTTCCGCCGCTTGCGCGGTCATGGCTGAGTCCCGAGAAGCAGGTCGTGCGGTCAATAGGCGTCCGTTTCGTTTAGGTGGGCCTCGAGCCAGTCGCCGTAATAGGCTGTCTCTTTAACGGAGCTTTTCACTTCGCGAGGCGTTGCTTCGCTTGCGAGAAAGCAGTTCGTAACGGCAAAACGTTCCTCGCCTTCCTCAGTTACGAGGGCTAGAGCGCTCTGCCTAAGCTGCATGTTAGCCCGGAGCGCCCAGCCATAGGCCTTCTCGTTAGCCTTGCCGCAGATAGTAAGAACGCGCAGGAGCTCGGGACCGTCCTTCTTTTTGTGCAAGGTTAAGGACACCTGTTGGCGTCGTCCACTGTCCAGATGCACCTCGACGATGTAGCCGTCGCCCTCCTTGCGGACGGTGCGCTCGTCGCCCTTTTCGCATGCATGAGCCAATTCGGCGAGGCTGTAATGCGCCACGGGCGGCTGAGGCGGGATGCCCTCAAGGGCGGCGCTAGCTTGGGCAAGGGCGTGCCCTACGGACCGACGGACATCGAGATCAACCTCGTCCTGGAACTCGCGCAGAACCACGACGGCCTTCGCAGCGGCTTGGCCCAGGAAATCCGCAGCATCCCGGCGCGTAACCCATCCGGCTTTCTCATTGCGCAGGTCGTCAGCAGCTTGATCGATCTGATCTGGCACGGTTGTGTTCTCCTCGTGATGTTTCTGTCAGTCATTGTACCAAGGCCCTGCCCCTGTACCAAGATCAGGGGCAGATCCCAGCCGCTCGGAGTCGTCCGTCGTCCCGCATGCAGCCAACGTGTCTCAGGGCGAGCCGGCTGTCCCTGGGAGGGTCACGTCGAGCGAGAACGGCTCCGTGCCAACCTCGATCTGCTGCCGGACCACAGGCGGCGGATTCTGCATGAGCATATCGAGGTCCAGATTCTGCAAATCAATATCCAGCGTTGTGATTTGCAGATCATAAACGCCCGGTTCGACGCCCTCGATGGTAAATGTTCCATCCTCGCCGACGCGGGCCTGGCCTACAAGGTAGCGCGCGGCCTCGATCTGCGCCGCGAAGTCCATGGGGGGAGCGCTTTGTGCGTCCGGAGCCCCCGGCAATGAGAGCACGGCCAGGGTGATGCTCCCGCGGGGGCCTGACACGGCGCCGGTCACTGTGGTTCCCGGGCCTGGACCCAAGTCAAGCTCCGGGTTCTCGCCGTCGGCGATATCCACGACGCGCGGTGTTTGCGCCAACATCGAGAAGGGGTCTTGCAGCATCCGGCTCATGTCTATGGTGTTGACGAGGTACGTTCCTGGGGCGATGCCGCTCAGTTCGAACCGGCCCTCGCTGTCCGTAGTCGCCATATGCAGGCCACTTGGACCCACCAATTGCACCATTATGCCTGACTGCGGCTGCCCGTCTACAACGAAATGGCCGTGCGTGCTGCCGCCCTCGGTCAAGGTTATTCGCAAGTTTGTCAGAGGACGGCCCGGCGAGACCTCAAAACCGCGTTGGACGGAGCGCGAGTAGGCGCTGTGCGTGGTAAGGAGGCTGTAGGTTCCTACGGGCACGTTGTCTAGGCGGAATGTCCCGTCTGGGGCGGTGGTTGCGGAGGCGGCCGCCTCGACCCCGCCCGGCATGACCATGGTCATCATATCGCTGACCGCGTTGCCTTCGGAAGCCATAAGCTTCACCATGGCGCCTTCTATGGGAGCGCCGTTGCCATCGCGTACGGCGCCCGCAATGGCGAGGCCCGGTTCGAGCTGCACCCGCAGCCCCGTCGTGTCCACGCCTGCGGCGATCGTGAACGCGCGTGAAGTCCCTTTGCCCTTGGTTTCGCTGGTGGCCTCGACAGTATAAGAACCCGGGGATACTTCGGCGAACTCGAAAAATCCATTGATATCGGTCATAATGTTTGTTCCGCCGCTTCCCAACATGCGTCCAATGGCGCCGAGGTAGTCGGCTGCGCTTTGGCCGTCCTTAGCATCGTCCGTTTTGTTGAGCGCAACCTTGCATGATGGGACAGCATGGCCTTCGGCGTCCACGACAATTCCACTTACAAACGAGGGCGGCATAAGCCGGATCACCACGTCCGATGCACCGGCCCTTACGCCCTTGACCTCGCCAACGCCCTTCTCAGACGTGGCTCTCAGGTCAAACAGGTTGCCGCGCAGATCCTTGAGCACGAACGTGCCGGATGCGTCGGTTGCCACGCTCCATTGCGACACGGCCAGCGGCGACATAAACGCTTTCACGGTGGTGTCTGGAGCTGGTGCGCCGTCAGGCAGAACGACCTTCCCTGAGATGGTCTCGTCATTGCCACCCTCCGCTGCGGGTCCTTCCGCAACAATGATCTCGACGCCCGTAACAGGATGCACCCCGTCTACGGTCAACTCGACGGCCTTACGACGGCCGCCGAGCACAAATGGCATCGCGTCCCGCGCCGATGCGGTGTATTTGCCTGCGGGTATGTTTGCGAACTCGAAAGCGCCTTGGGCGTCCGTAGTGGCGGATTGAAGATCGGTAACGCGTCCCGCCATGATGGCCCCCATTTCCGGGGTGAGGTGAATGCGCTCGTCGGTAGCGGGCTCGCCACTCTCGTAGCGCGCGATTCCCGAGACCGTGCTGCCTGGCGACAGGACAAGGTTAAATTCGGCAGGGCCCTCTCCGCGTTCTACCAGGAAGTCCTGGGAATAAGATGCCGCGAATCCTTCTGCCTGTGCACTCAACCGATAGGAAACGTCGTAATCAAGCCCGGCAATCTCGAAAAGGCCTTTATCGTCCGAGCTTTCTGCCAAGGGGGCGAGTTCCATCACGTTTACTGAACCATCAAGTCCGTCCAGGGCTGTTCCGAGCACGTCAACGGGCATGACCTGCAGGCTTGCGCCCGAAACCGGCGCGCCGTTTACCGAGACGACGGTCCCACGCACGAGGCCGCCCCGTTCGAGCAAAAAGTCCACCTTGTCGCGCGACTCCCCCTCGGCGACATTTACGACGGCCTGGCGTTTCTCGACGGAAAGAAACCCCAGCGACCGCGCCATCGGGCTGATTGTATAGGCGCCGGGTTCGAGGCCTTTAATTGCATAGTCTCCGTTTGCATCCGTGATGGCGCCTGTCTGTTTCCCAAAAGACTGTGCCCGCTCGACGAGCGAAGCGCGTGCCGGCGCCAGATGCATGACGACTCCTTCGACGCCTTGTCCCGATGCGGCCTCGGTCACGCGCCCGGAGATGCCCGAACCCGGGCGCAAAACGAAATCAATGCGTACCTCCTTTCCTGTGTTGGCTGAAATGGTTTCGGCGGCCTCCGCGTAGCCTGGCGCAGAGCACGAGACCTCGAGTGCTTTGCCGGCAGAGCCGTCGACGTCGAATGAGCCTGCGGAGTCTGTGTAAACTGAAACGCCCTCATTGCCCTCCGTTAACGTGATGAGTGCATTTTGCACAGCCCCCCCCGTATTGAAATCGGTTACGGTTCCATAGACACGGAGCGCCGCGGCTTCGACTGGCTCTTCGGGTTGTTGGTGCGGTTCGGCTGGTTGCTTGTCGATGGTCCGATCAACTGCACCGGCTGCTTCGGCATCGTTTTCAGTTGCTACAGGGGGGGCCACCGTCTCGGTTGTCTGCGGGGTGCTTGTCTGTTTGTTGTTGTCGCTTCTGCCACTATACAGGATCGCAGCCACGCCCACTGCGAGGATACCGGCTATTACTAGCATGGCAATCGTTTTACGCATTGCAGGCTCCTCAATACTCAATGGATTCGGACACGCCACTGCGCGCTTCGTCCACGCCCTTTGCCTACTTCCTTGCTACTGCATCGGCTACTTGCTTAGTCTGTGAAGCCGTTGAACACTCCAACTTTAGCATTCATAGTATGTTCATAGTATATAGACAATTGGTGCTCTGCCCCGGTTTCACAGTACTTTGCATGAAATGAAAAAGGCGGGTCTTGGACCCGCCTTTCTAAACTTTCACGGCTGTCGCGTATCAGACTTGGCCGCCGCCTTCGCCGCCCATGGGGCCGCCGAAGCCTTGCGGAGGACCGAAGCCCATGTCGCCGCCCGGCGCTTCGGGTTGCTGCGGTTGCTGGCGCTGCATCTCCTCGAAACGCTTACGTTCCGTTTCAACTTCGGCAAGCTTAGCCTCGGCTTTCTCGATCAACTCCTGTTTTCGCTGGCCATAGGTTGCGCTTTCATCAGTGGGGATGGGGCTAACGATGGATTTCACCTGACTGTAGTAGTCGGTGGCCACATCGAATTTGCGTTGTTCGAGGGCTTGGTCGCCGTTTGCGATAGCCGAATCGGCTTCCCGCAGCAGGGTATTGATCAAATCCGTGATCTGATTCGTGATTGTGTTTAGGTTGTCGCGCGCGGCTTTCTCCTGAGCCGGAAACTCTTTATCCACGGTTTCAAGGACGCTTTCAGCGCGTTGATACAATGCAATGGCTTGCTCGGCGTTGCCGGCCTGGGCTGAGGCCTCTGCATCCTGCATGATCTTTTCGCCGGAAGCGATAATATTGATGGCAAACTGGCGGCGTTCCTCCCGCATCTTGATGGTTTGTCGTGTTTCCTTCAATTTGTCGGCGGCTTCTTGGTTGTCCCGGTTGTATTTGAGGGCTTCCTCGAAAGCGTGCAGCGCCTGGGACAAGGCCTGCTCGGCTTGCTCCGGGTCCTCTGCATCGACTAGGAACTCCTTGCCCGTCCGCAGATAATGGTTGGTGAGTTTCTCCAGAACGCGTGCGCGTACACTACTCGGAAGCTCGAGCGCCTTTTGCCATTCTTCGACGCCGCGATCCGTGTATCCACTTTGGTAGTAAAGGTCGCCGACCCGCTCGTAGGCTTCCATAATGCCCGGATTCACACGCTTGAAGTACTCGTAGGTCTTGTCCGCCTCATAGCGGTTCTGTTTCGATACGAGGAGGTACTCGATTTCATTGACGAGATACCCCGTCCGGGCTTGAGTAGAGGGTTTCTGTTCGCCGCCGGGTGCTCTCTCGGTGAGCACGGAGAACCAGACGTCTACCACGCTAGCGACAGCATTTGTAAAAGCCGCCGGGCCTGCTTGCTCGAGGTAGCCGCCGTAGCCTTTCCCTGACTCGTAATCTGCAGCGATAATCGTGCGCGCGTCGGAGAAGAACTGCCGTTTACGGGCGAAATAGCTCAAGGCGTCGCGCACATACACGGGCTCTTCTCTGTCGGGCTTTACCCTGTATTCGGCGACGCGCGCGTCGATGTCCGCCTCAACTTGTTCGGTCATTCTCCGGGCCGTGGCGCTCGTGTCGAGGCCGTAAGGAAGAACCAGATCGGAAACGAGCGAGGACAACACGCCCAGCCGGTAGGAAAAGTAGCTGCCAATGCCGAATTGGCGAACCGAGCGGAGAAGACGAATCTCCGCATCAACGGCCCGCGAAGCGTCCACTGAATTGGTGACAGCGAGGTCGCCCCCAATCCATTGATAGCCGTCCAACGCGCCCCGGACGACGTCAGCCTCGTATTTGCTGGCCGTCAACTCGGATTCCTGGGGGAAACTCTTGCGGAGAAGCTGCAAGGATGTAGTGGCTATTGCACGTTGCGCACGAGGCCCCCACGCGGCGGCCTCCTGCCCTGCGAACCCCAGGAGAACCAGTGCCATAAGAGCCAGAGTCAGTGTCTTCCTTGTCATGGTAAACCTCATTCTCTTGCTTGGTGGCTGCCGCCCAAAACCACGTGCCGCCGGTTTGCATACCCTTGGTGACAAACGCCAAACACAGTCTCACACCCTATGGGCTGCGGTACGATGAAACGAAACACTGCTCGGCGCGCAAGGCCGTTTGCCGCATGAATCGTTTCTTCCTACGCCCACCCGGCCTTCGGCCGCAGAATTGCTTTCTCCCCTGATTCGGGTTGCCCCTGAACAACAGCGGCACAAAGGCACACATACCCTGCGCTCTTCCATAACATACTCCGACGGCCCCCGCTTTTCAAGTGATTCCGCGTTACAAAAAACGGGGCAGCCTGCGGTCTCGATCAGCGACCGCGCCGCTGCCCCATAGCCGAACCTAAGCGCAAGCTCGCGGACCTTACCAGTAAAGGTTAAGCCCGTTATACAGCGAGTCTTCGGGATAATACATGAAACGGGGCTCGAACGGTGTCTCAGGCAGTTTGTTTCCGCACCACGGCGGAATGTTCATCAGAGCCGTGTTGTCCCATACGTTTGCCCGCATGAACTCGACAAAGTCGCGGGTATACGGCAGTCTGCGCCGTGCATGTGGATACTTGCGGAACTCGACATGACCATCGAGGAACAGCACGTTGCCGCCCAACGGCTCCATGTGGTTGAGCATTAACCGCCCCAGGTAAGCAACCGAGTCAAACATCACAGGGATCTCCGACTCCGGCACGGTGGAAGCCCCTGGATCGTTCACGTCCATAATGAAGTAGCGGGCAGCGCCCAAACTGATTCGGTAGAAGATGTTGCTCCCGCCTGGACCGTGGCCCCAGTTGTCCAGTCTGTCCTGGTAGTATCGCTCTACATAGATGAGGTTGTCGCCCATGAAGTTGATTTGAAGGTCCCACATACGCCGGCTCAACTCATCCCAGAGATAGAGCGCGTTTTCTTCTGTGTAAATCGCGTAGGGCAAATAGGTGTACATCTGGCTCGTAAGACATTCCGGAGCCGTTCGCAGACCCTGATTATACAGGCGTTGCAGCTCCCATTGGTTTTCCTGGTCGTTGAGAAACCGTTGGGGCAAGAGATGCCTATTCTCGGGAGCGAAGGTCACGTCTTTATACCAGTAGTCTGGTTGGATGGCGAACTTCTTGCGCCCTGAGGGGCAGACCAACACCTCCAAGTCGTTGAGATAGTCCGGGTACACGGCGTCTGGAGCAAAAATGTAGTTGTTGCGTGTCAGTCTCCGCAGATCCCGTACATCATGGGTCCTCGGCCAGTATTTCGGGTCGCCCCAGTAGTCGTTCGCATGCCCTGGAGGCAGGCTGTCGTAGTTCTCCGCGCCATACATGAAGAAGACCATGCCGAGTTGTCGCAGGTTGTTCATGCAACTGACGCGATTGGCCGCCTCGCGCGCCTTAATCAGCGAGGGCATCAGCAGCGACGCGAGAATGCCGATGATTGTAATCACGATGAGCAATTCGAGGAGCGTAAAGCCGTGACGCGTATTCATGGAACCACGCCCTCCTGTCTGTTCTCGCTCTTTTAGGAAACACATTCCCATGCGGAGCGAGTTTTTTCGCACCTAACCTACAAACCTCAGGTTCAGATTATCAGAGAAGTGTGCCGCTGTCAACGATTTCCCTCGTTTTTTTCTCAGACCTGTTTCGAGTCTCCGCCGAATGCCGCGAGGCTGGCTCTCCATGTTACAATGCCCCTATGATGCCAGTCTTCCTCCTTATCCTGGTTGCAGCGCTGGACTTGTCCGGCGAGATCGCTTTCCTCGTCGGATCGGGCCCCGATTGCCGTGTCTGCACGCTCGATTTGTCTACTGGAACCGTTGCTCAGGTCGGAGACGGGCCGGCGGACGGTCCGCCGGCATGGTCGCCTGATGGGAAAAAGTTGGCCTATACGGCGCGCCGGCAGACCGGACGAGAGATCGTGGTAA
>CAZBQH010000202.1:0-3153 GCA_964493915.1 uncultured Nitrospiraceae bacterium | reverse complement strand
GTACTGATAGAGGGCCGCCGAACCACCGCAGTAGTAGCCAAGGAAGTAGTCGTCGAATACGGTCTTGGCCTGCTCTCCGATCAGATATCCGGCGGCGTACCCGCGCTCGGCATGCGTACCCCAGACGGTGAGCACATACTTGCCCTCGACGACCTCGAGATGCCCATTGGCCTGCCCCGATGCCGGCGGCGCCATGAGCAGCCCGAGCCAACAGACCGCAAACAGACCGAGCCACGCTACACGAAGTTTCCGCACGGCGACCTCCTGGATGATCCTGCGAACTGCCAGTTCTGTGAGTCCCCGATCCTGCGGACACGTGAGCCCGAGGACCTCGGCTGTGTCCCGGTCATTCTACCATGTGTTCCAGGTGGGGATGGCACACGTGATTTGTCAGCTGGATTTCATCATCGGCCAGGCGCTGTAGCTCCCGCTTCCACAAGCGAACACGGCCCCCTATGACTGCCACTGTCGGCTACGGTCCCCAACGAGGGAGCCCGAGGGCATGCCGGCGCCCCATCATCCGGGTGGTCTGGGCGCGGGAGCACCCGCTCCCCGCCGAAAGTAGCTCCGCAGGATTCTTCGCTCGGCCTTCTTCGCGGTCTGATACGAAGCCCGGATCAGAGTGGCGCGAACCCACTCATAGCACTCCGCCTTCCTGGAGATCGACATCTTCATGGCGACCGAGCCCGCCACGAACTGCCTAAACTGCTCAATCGTCGTAATCTGGAGGCCGTCCATAATGGTATTCATCCCTCCATCATGAACGGGATCACCCTTTTCCCACAGGCTCATCTCATGTTGGAAGAGGCTCCCCCTCGACTTGCCGACGAGAATCCTATACTCTTCTGCCGGCTGGTTGTGGCATGTGAACGGCTAGGAGCCATATGGTACGTCTACCCGAATATCTCAACGAAAGAATGGCACAAGCGATTGCCCAGTTTTGGGTTACGCGTCGACGCCAACTTGATGCCCAAGGGACACGGGGCAAGAAGGATCAGGGCGCCCGGGGTGCCGTCACTGGTGGCGCCCAGATGGACGGTGTGGTTTCCGTCCTCATTAACATCATTGCTTCGGGCGGTGTCGCCCCAGAAGACATCCACGTGAAGACTCAGCTGGAATTGCCTGGGTTCTTCCGCCCTACAAAGGAATGGGACCTGCTCGTTGTTAGGGGAGGGCAACTCGTTGCAGTGATCGAGGCCAAGTCACATGTTGGACCCTCCTTCGGCAACAATTTCAACAACAGGACTGAGGAGGCAATGGGAAGTGCCCTCGACCTATGGACGGCCTATCGCGAAGGTGCATTCAACTTGGAAGTGAAACCTTGGCTTGGCTACCTACTCCTGCTCGAGGACTGCACGGCATCGTCCAGGCCGGTTCGTTGCCGCTCAGTTCACTTCCCGATCCTGCCAGAGTTCAAGAACGCTTCTTACGCAGTCCGATACGAGCTATTCTGCCGTAAGTTGGTGCGCGAACGGCATTACAATGCCGCCGCATTCTTCACCTCCCAACGACAATTGGGTGAGCAGGGGATCTATCACGAGCCCGCCGCCGACCTCAGTCTTGATGCCTTTGCTCGTTCTCTCTGGGGTCATGTCTCTGCCTTTGGTGGCGCACGTTGAGCGCCGAATCGGGGGACCCACAAGTGCAACCAACGAAGCACACTCTCGTTCAGGGCGATGCACGCGCAGTGCCCTACATTGCAGATGAGTCAGTACACCTCGTGGTCACCTCGCCTCCTTACTGGACATTGAAGCGGTACAATGACAGTGCAGGCCAGTTAGGACACGTGGCTGATTATGAGAGCTTCTTGGATGAATTGACGCGAGTATGGTCCGAATGCTATCGAGTTCTTGTCCCTGGAGGACGCCTTGTCTGCGTGGTCGGAGACGTCTGCATGTCACGAAGGCAGTTCGGGCGTCATGTCGTCGTCCCTTTGCACGCTGACATCTGCGTTCGCTGTCGCAAGATCGGATTCGACAATCTGAACCCGATCATCTGGCACAAGATTGCCAACGCATCCTACGAGGTCGAGAACGGAACGAAGTTTCTCGGCAAGCCATATGAACCAAATGCCATCATCAAGAACGACATCGAGTTCATTCTGATGCAACGGAAGGCCGGGGGCTACCGCAAGCCAACGGAAAGCCAACGCAAGGCAAGCATGATCGCCAAGAAGGAGCATGCGGAGTGGTTTCGGCAGTTCTGGACCCTCGGCGGCGCATCCACAAAGAATCACCCAGCTCCGTTCCCGCTTGAACTCGCCTATCGGCTCGTTCGGATGTTCTCCTTCGTAGGAGACACGGTGCTCGACCCATTTGTTGGTACCGGAACGACGATGCTCGGGGCAATCAAAGCCGGAAGGAACAGCATCGGTATCGAACTCGACCGCGCATACTGCCGTCAGGCAGCCCTGCGCCTCCGTGCAGAGGCCCATGACCTTTTCAACAACACGGAGCTTCTTTTCCAGCGCCAGATTTCCTCTCGAGCAGAAGGCACTGTGCTTCGCGAGGAAAGGTACAGCTACGAGACACCCAAGCGGAGCTCGCAGCGGAAGATGGCATGAGAAGACCTTAACCACATGCTGCGGCGGATGGTTTCGTCCTGTCACGGGTCCCGTGAAGCAGGCCCTCGCTAGGCCAGTCCACAGCTGGGCCCGCGAACATTGGTTGCGCCCCGGCTATTCTGTCTGCCATGTGCGTTGGGTCGGAACGCGGCCCTGTCCCGAGAATGTGGCTTTCCCCGGCGTCAGATTGGCAAACATCAACAAACAGGACATGTTGGGACCGCATGCCTCCCGTACCCGGCACGGTCCGGGCTATATATGCCTTGCCTAGACCTCCTATTTGATGCATATTTGTTGCGATGCGGCGAAACGTCTTTCCTTGTCTTGAGGAGGTCCCACATATGTGCAGAGTTACGAATCCTGTCCTCGCAGCTGTCTTGGCTGCCTCGGCTGTCGTGATCGCCCTGGGTTCGACCGGCACGCTGTCCCGTGCGGGCGCGGATGACTGCTTCTCAAAGAGCCTGCACGCCACCGGCGAGGGCATGCGCTACTGGTATGAGAAGGACGACGGCCTGATGCAGATCACCGGCATACCCTACCGTGACCTCGACTGCTCCGGCTGCCATGTCAAGTCGTGCGACCAATGCCAC
>CAZBQH010000201.1:0-15622 GCA_964493915.1 uncultured Nitrospiraceae bacterium | reverse complement strand
ATCTCATCCCTGGGAAACACCTACTGCACCATCTGCCTCAACCTCAAGCATCAAAAGGATGTGAACGCCATGGCCCAGAGCATGCTCCTCGAGGGCGAGGAGAAAGACCTTCTCGGACGGCTCGAGATGGGCCAGGCCGTGGTCAAGCTCCAGGGACGGGCGCCCCGTCCCTTTCTGATTGAGATACCCGATTTTAGCGTTATGGAAGGCACCGTGACAGACAACGTCATCAGGCTCCATATGGGCGCCGTTTCTGCGCGCTAGGCGTGTGTTGGATTCTGGAGCGCTTCTAGATTCCAGCCTCAAACCTGGCCCTTTGTATGACGCTCAGCCAAACCAAAACAAAGATAATCCCCGAAGCAGCATTAGGCACGCAGCCCAAAGCGGATTGTTCGAGTGCCACCGCCATGTAGCGCACGGATGAACGGCTCAAGAAGTAGAGGATCTCGCGATTGCGGTCCTTGTCCGAAAGGAACTCTACCTCGTCCAGCACGACCAGGTCTTGCCCGGATGGGCTGCAGTAAACCGCTCGGCTAGCTCCGCGAAAGACAGACCCCGACCATGGGTCCCTACGAAACGGGCGAGCAACTTGTAGCTTGTGTTGTGGATCCGGCAGTTACCGCAAAGCACAATCAAGCCCCGTTCAGCAAAGGGCGTTGGAGGTCGTGGATGCACAGGGTCTTGCAGCAACCCCGGCTGCCGACGGTAGGCAGGTGCTTGGCCAAAGACGAATTCGCAACGCTCGACTATAAGCATCACTTCAATCCCCGGCTGCCACTCATTCGTGATGACTTCGTGGCGTTCAAGATCGATGAGAATGACCGTGAAACCCCTTATTCAAAGCAAACGGTGGACCTGCGCAGCCCCGGAGGATCTGCAGGAGTGTCTATCCTAGGATCGTGAACGTTGCCTCTTCACATGACGCCGATTTTCCTCTCGAAGCCCACGGCGGCACGTAAAACTGCTGCTGCGAATGCTCGACATGACAGTACGGAACGATTGTCAGCGGCGCCGCCTCACTGTTCCCTTCCAGGAACGGTTCCGCCAAGGATCACGCGCCGGCAATCACGCTGACTTTTCGTAGACCGATCCACGCGTAAGACGGTGCGGTGTTGGCGTCGTACAGCTCAAGGCGGACCATCTTTCCGGCATGCTCGCGTACACGCATGCGCTGGGTACTGATAATGTGGCTGCCCGGTGGTTCGAGACGCGTGAGAACCTCGCCTGTCTGGGCGTCAATCAGGCGCAGCACCAGGTTGTCCTTACCGTCCATCACTTGGTTCCGCCCGCCATGCATCTCTACTTCGAGTTCTGCGGCGTCCCCCGGGAGACGGAAGGGCGGCGACAACGCGCGCCCCGAGGCGGATTCACCTGCGGGAGTCAAGGTGTTAAGCGAGTACTGGCCTATGGCCTCGCCAAGTGCGGCGCCATCGAGTTCCCAATCTGCGATATCCGCGGGCCTCTCCATTACGAACAGCAAGTCGGGTTCACGGAACGCGCCCTTGGGCAGCCACGGGGTTCCTGCCAGGGTCTCCATGCCGCCGGTCGTCTCGGCCACCACGCCGTAGACGGCGAAGCCGGGGCAAATGCCGACCGTGTCGAGGGTGACCGAGCTGACGTTCATGGGCTGTCCTAGATCCAGTTCAACCACGTTGAACGTACAATTCGGCGTTTTCAGCACGCGGCTCGCAGCCCAGTACTCCGGCTGCGGAAACGAGGGGGGAAGCCAGGACGGTTGTACCTTACGTTGGCGCCCCAGCAGCAACCCCTCATGAACAGGCAGATCCGGTGGATTCGAAGCGTCCCAGCCCGTGTTGTCTGGGGCGAGCATCGGCAGAAGGCCGAAGCGGTTCGCCCGCGGGTAGCGCGCGGTTCCCATCGTGTCCGCCATACCATGATGGTCCCACCAGTCCAGATCGCCCGGGAAATAGAAAGTCCGGGCGCGCACGACATCGCCGCCGCCGCGAACCGTGAGGTGACCGAGCTTCGTGAACATGTCGTGATTATCCACAAAAACAGCTACGAGCAGATAGAATTTCTTGTAGTAATCCGGATCCACATCCAGCCGGAAAGAAGGTTTGCCGATCCGTTCGCCCACCAGGACCCATTTGCCGGGAGTCACCTTGAAGCGCACCCCGGGCAACTCGGGCGTTTCAAATACGTCTTGCTCTTCGACCCCTACGAGGGGCTCGGTCCAACCAGGCCACGGCACCGCCCCGCCATGCGATCCAGCCCGAAGGCTCTTCCACTCGCCGTAGGGCGACAACTGCTCTTCGGGAAGTGGGATGTTCCGGAGACGTCCCTGGGCGAAACGCAGCAGCGCGTGTTGATCCCCCTCGACCGGTGCGAAACTCAACGTCAGGGGAAGGGTCTCGCCGCCGGGGAGGGTCAGTGCAGCGTTGTTGTCGCCCATCGAGAGGAGCCCCGCCGCCGACGGGGGCAGGAGCACCTCGAAGACCCGTTCGGCACGGCCTGCGAGACGCACGGGGAAGGGTACGTCGTGCCGGGCGAGGCGCAGCCAGGCATGACCCGAGGTCTCCGCCGCGCGGTTGTTTCTGAGAAGGAGCTTCACACTAACGCCCTGTCTGTTGACCGTGATGTCGCCCTCGGGCGAAGCCTCGAAAGGCGGCAGCACGGTGATGTCCACGGGCAGCCAGAAGCGTACGCCGTCTTGCTCGCATTGGACGAAGAAGGTCCGCCGCGAGAAGGTCGCCTGGCCGAGACGTCCGTAAGACAGATACTCGTTGAGCAGCCCCCGCCGGACGCGGGCAGTGGCGGCGCCGGCGTCCGTCAGTTCCCAGGAGGCCAGCACGCCGCAGCGGTCATCCAGCGAAACGATGCGCGCGCCCTCGATACGCACGTCCATCGGATCGCCCTCGGCTACAGACCCTGTGTGCTTGATGCCATATGATACGGGCTCCCAGGTAATCTCGAAGCGTGTCTCTGTGGCCGCGGGCGCGAGTGCTTCGACCACGACCCGTTCTACACCGGGGGTGATTTCCACCGGCAGGCGTTCTCCGTTGGCGGTCGCTTGGACGTTGCGCGCCGGCGGCAACGACCAGCGCAACCTGCGCGCCAAGGCGTCCTCGCTGGTTACCGAATAGGTAATGTGATTCCCCTCGCGGCGGTATTGGGCGCCGTACTTCGCCAATTGGATGCGCGCTTCGGGCCAGGCGTCGGGGAACGAGGGCGCCACCCGCAATTCCCCGGCGGGGCGATCCACGTAAAGTCCGAAGAGGGCCTCCGTTGCGCTGGCGATGAACAACCCCACAGGCGGAGAGAAGTAGGCCGGCGTGTGCTCGAGCATGACCTCCGGCCAGGCGCCGCGCAGGTTCTGATTCATGACTTCCTTCGCGATGGCCAACAGCGGGCGGTAGGTCCGATTGCGCTGCCCGGCCTTGCTGTAGGCCCAGGCCGCCCACGGCTGCTGCGCCGCGCCGGCCTGCATACCCCACGTGCCATTATCATGATTCGGGAAGTTGTTCGAGCAATAGACTTCGTCATCCGCGCCGGTGAGTCGGTCATGCACATGCCGGAGCGTGGTATAGCCGTCCAACTCATCCACGATGTCCCAGATTACGGGATAGAGGAACGTGTGGTACTGGCCGTCAAGGCGCATCTTGCCGTGCTCGTCCTTATAGCTTGCCACCCGCCCCAGGTCTTCGATCCAGAGTTCCTTCATGATCAGGGATTTCGCCTTCGCCACACGACCGCGCCAAAGCTGCGCCGTCTCCGTGTCGCCAAGACCCTCCGCAAGCTCCGCCCGAGTCCGCATCATGTTGACAACTTCAATCGAAGGCGTTGCGCCGTCGTGATACAACTGCACGAAGTCTTCCTGATTACCGATCTGCAGTCCCCAGGCAACCAGCAGGTTGTCGTCGGGATCGTGCTCGCGGAAGGTCTGGGCCAGCACGGTCTCAAGAGCGGGTGCAATCTCCTCGGCGAAGGCCTGGTCGCCGGTGAACTTCCAGTAATGCCGCGCCTGCCACGCCCAGTAAGCGTTCGATCCGCCGAAGTCCCGCCGCTTGCTGCCGCTCATTGTAAACTGAGGGACCGCTCCCGACGGCAGTAAGTTTTCGGCGTGGGTTACCGTGCAAAGCCGCGAACGGTCTTCCTGACCAATCCATTCGGCGCCTGCCGTGTGCTGGTTGTGCCACATGGCGAGCCAATGGTGAATGCACTCATTCCAACCATAGGGCTCGTTCCAGTTGTACTCGAGGTTGTATAGCGCGGACCGAAATGCTCCGTCCAAGGCATCCTCGGGGGTGTCGATATGTTGCCTGAGCAGTTCCACGTAGTAGGAGTCCACTCTGGCCCGCTCTGCCGCCGCGTCGAGCTGGAGGAGCTGCTGGACGCGCTCTGCATCGTCGCCGTAGGCGATCACGACGGTTCCGGAGCCGTTCGCAAAGGTAACGGACAGGGATTGTCCTCCTTCGACTTTGCGCTGCAACAGCGCTGCGGAGGCCGTGACGCCAACGTTCAGGTCCTCCATGCCGGAAAGGAAGGATGCGTGCGTATCGCCATCTAATGCCAGCGCCTTGAGCGGCACGAGCGAGTCCAGGGTGATGTCCATGGTCACGCCCATGGATTGTTCCCCCGGGCCGCCGATACCCACGGTGATGGGCGTGGGCGGGTTGGTCTGGACGCTATAGAGCGCCGCGCCCTCGCACTTCATTGTGCCGCGTCCAAAGAACAGCGGCGTGATTTCCGTGGTGACATGCACGTTGTTCAGGTCGAACTGGCCGTTGACGCCCCCCGGATAGTCCTCAACGATGACGTTCTCAGCTTGTGTTGCGCCAACGGATCCCTCGATCAACGGCGCGAGCTTTGCCAGGACGTTGGAGGCCACGGCCGTCTGCTGTTCCGTGAGGTAGGTAAACACAACGGTGTTGGGGACCTTCTCGTTGATTGCCGCCATCGTGCGATGCCACCCGGCCATGCGGTTGTCCAGAATGCGCGGCGGTTCTTCTCTCGCGGATGCACCTACCATCGCGCACCCTGCGAGTGCAAGGGCCATCAGGTTCATTGCGTCACACAGAGTTCTTGACATGCTGTCTCTCTCCTCGTTTTCCTGGCGGCGGACACGCGCGTCGGCGTCGGGCTGGCTTTCCGGCGGCCGTCAGAGATCGGCGTCCAACGGGTCTGGTGGATCATGATGTCAGTGCTGCTGTCAAATGTCAAGTGTCGCTCGACATTCGTAAAGAAATGACCATCTCCCTGTCTGGCCTCTCGCGGCCAGGCCAACCGCTCCCCGAGCAGCACACGGCTTCACGCCAACTCCTGTAGGCAACGGACTAGGGGCAAATCGAAGGCGCACCGATGCATGTGGGTACGCCGGCGGTCGTTTTGGGCGCGTTCCAATTCCTGCAAGTCTTGGTATTTGGTTATGCAGTAAAGGGGAAGAACTGCGCATTTGGTCAATAGCATTCGCTTCCCCTTGCTGTTCGCGAGGAAGGACGGTATGCGTTTTGGGACTTAGCAGAACTACTCAAAAGCCGCAGCGCGGTCAACGCCCGGAGGGTTGCCCGAATAACACGGGGGATTCGTCAAGGAGCGAGACAAAGGCCAACAATTCGATTGGCTAAGTTATTGGCCTGTAATAACTTACGTGGTGGGCGGTGCAGGACTCGAACCTGCGGCCTCCTGCGTGTAAAGTGTGCCTGACATAAACGCCAGAAACAGTCATTGGACGTAAGTAACTGTCAAACCAGCAACTTAGCTTGAGAGTAAATTGCCACGGTTTGCCTCGAAAAGTCAAGTTTCGCTGGCGGATGTTATACCAAATGTTATACCAGCCAACGCCCTCCAAGCCTCGGACCGCAGATGCTTGAGACGTGTACCTGCAGCCTGCACATCGCCGGCAGCAGACGGAACAAGACTCCCGTGTTGTCTTGTCCGGCCAATCTACAAGCACAAGGCCGGCGTGAACCAAGACTTCGAGCAACGGCGCTGCCCGCAGAACAAATCATGGACCAACGGCGGCTTTCTCCTCACGTAACACGAGCACGACCGCAGGCACAAAGTGTCACCTAAGTCCTCAAATGCAAGGTTCCGGATTCCCGCTATGAACATGGGCTACAGCCGCTTGAGAACACCGGCGTCTGCAAGGGCTTGGAAATGCCCCGCGAGCTTTTTCGCCATGTGCTCTGAGCGAATCACTACCCCTACTTCAATGTTGCGCACTTGTGCGGCCTCGGTGAAATTGGCTGAGGAAACGAATGCGATACGGGAATCGACAACAACGCACTTCGCATGAAGGCTGGACCTTTTGTCTTTGTCCATTTCCAAGGAGCGCGGGTCATAGTAGATTTGCGGCATGACCGTTCCCGGCCAATCCTGTGTTTTGAATCGGTGGACAAACTGTCTCAGAAGCTCAAGCGGTTCCGTCGAGTCGCCGTATCTGCGTTGGACATCGAGGAACATCTGGACCTCTAAGTCGGGGATCTCAGCCATTCGATCAGCAAGTGCACGAAAGACCTCTTTTCCTTGGTACACAGCGTATCCCGCGACCATCACGGATTGGTTTGCACCGCAGAATAGCTCTCGAAGGACGACTCCCGTATCCCGGCAGGTTGTTCCAGGGACCTCGGGTCCTGTCAATACCAGGTCAACCGATTCTTCGGGACTGGAACGGGTCAGGTGTTTGTATTCGTCTGCAAGCAGTTTCACCATCCGGGCAAGAACTTCTGTCCCGACGCCGCCATCGGCCCATTCCTGGAGCTCCCTTGCTACAGATGCAGCATCGGCCCCAGAGCAGTACCGTTGGAGCGCGAGAGACGTAAAGGGGGGAGCTATTCGGCCCGATTGCATTGCCTCGGCTAAGGCGAACAAGTCTGAGCAGCTCAGTTGCTGGAGGGGACTTATCATGTATCCGTTATCCGGAAGAACTCAGCGCCCAGGTTGTCTACAGTGGACACCACAAGGGCGCGGTCCAAAAAATCGTTGCGTTGTTCGCACGACGGCTCCGCGATCAGAAGGCAACCGTGGCATGCTGCGCCGTGCAGAAAGCGGCGCTCGTGTGTATTCGAGGGGTCGTGCTGCGCACAGACCGGGTCATTGGAGCACAGCCGGCCCAACTCAAGCGCGCGCTCCATATGAAGATGGATTTTGCGGCCGACATCCACCAATCCGCCCAGAGTTCCCTCAGCATCGGGAGTCCCCGTGTACAGCAAGATGCCGTATCCCTTGTCTGTTGCGTAGATCCGTTCCCTGATGGAACTCGCCGGATAGCCGCACTCCAGCGAAACAGCCGTGATCAGGAGATGCGAAAGGGAGTGAAGCATGATGTATGGGAGTCCAAAGAACTCACGGGTGCTGTCTTTATGGTCCTCCTTCCAGCAATTAAAGCCGGCCAGCAACTGTTTGCCCCTTTCCTTGACTTCAGGACGTGCAAGCCAGGTCTCAACGGCATCCTTTTTGAAGGAGAGAAAGACGCCTTCGCCCCGGTTCTCCACTGCCGGCAGCCAGGTCACTTCCCTGGCAAGGGTCGCGCGCTTTACGCCGAGTTCCAACTCCCCCTCAATGTCAGGGGACGTCGATTCGAACCGTGTGAATCCGACCTGTGCGACTACTTCGCGAAGGCGGTGCACCAGGACCACCCGTTCCAAATCCGCCATCATCGGTGTGTCCCATTGGGCTCGCGGCAGGGCCCGAGCGTAGAAGTCGCCGTCCGGCCGGTCATTGCCGAGCTCTTCTTTGCTGGCGTTGAGCGTTTCCAGCTCGACCGCCTTAACTGTTTTGTCCTGGGCCCCTGCTCCGCTCGCTCCTTTGCGGGCTTGTATCTCGCTGAAGACCTCGGCGTCTGAGAAGTCGCCCAGAATGTCGCGGACGGGCGGTTTCCTATCCCTTTCTTTCTGGAGCTCCTCGATCGTTTCGATGTACTGCAGATAGTGCTCCCAGACCTGGCTCACTGCTTCCGCCAGTTCCTCGTTTCGGTCGGGAATGGAGATGACGCTCATGATCTGCGGGAAGTAGGCGTTGCTCGCATGGCGGACAAGGAGCCGGTTGGGCTCGTTGCAGTTCTCTTTATTGTAGGGGCCAAGCCACGGCCGGGCGCCGTCGCAGACGCCAAGAGGGCGGGTTTCCAGTTGGGTCGCTTGGCTGATGGAGCGCCGCTTGCCACATTCACACCGTACGAACACTTCCGCAAGGTCGCCGCTTGTGCCGCGCTCTTCGATCCAGAGCTGCCGGCGGCACGGTTCCTCGCCTCTATGGACAAACGTGTACCAATCGATGTCGCCGATATGGCCTCGCGGGCACGCCCGGACGAATCGAATGGGCACCACGGAATGCTTCTTCTTGTCCGCGTCTATGAATTTGCCTCGGGTCAGTGCAAGCCGATGCACGAGCAAGCGGGATCGAACGGTCGGCGCGTGTTTGTCCTGTTCCACGTCTTGTGCGATAAACCACTCGGGAAACTGCCACACCGTGATGCCGGTCTGGGTTGCGACGTCGTCGCCCTCAGGCGGAGGGGTGAACAGCTTCAGGTCTGGAAGTTCCAGCACCCGCTTGAGCTTCGCCACCAGGCGAGGCTCGTGGATTTCCTCGCGTCCTTGTTGCGACCAGCCCTCGAGGCCTCCAACCAAAACGGAGTAGTTGGGCAAATCAAGAGGGGCGCCGGGCCCAAAAGTCGTCACGACCTGGCTCTGTCGGATCTGACCGTGTGGTCTGGCGTTCGCTCTTGGGCTCATTCGCCCTCCTCGTGCACTTCGACGTCGTCGAGCGTCTTCAACCACAGATTCACGCTGGGTTCCACATCGCGCATTGAGCGGTTTGCTCGGAACTTCCTGTGGCGGGCAGGCAACTTCTTTAGATCGGGATTCAGGAATTCATACAGCAAGCGTTGCGCGGCGCCCACCTCTTTCTGATATTGCAGGGCTACGCCGTCTCTTGAATAGTCATTCGCGATGCCGCTCCATTCATCGAGAAGGTCAATAACCCGGTCGCGGACCGTCTGCCGGAGAGCATTTGCCTCCGCACTCGGCTGGTCTCCCGCTCTTTCGGCCAACGCGTCAACTACGAAATCAAGGGCGGACCGTTCAGTGAGAATCTTTCCGGCCCCTGTCGGCGGCGTCATCGCTTGGCGCCCGTGCCGGGCAAGGGCAACCGCTGTGCCCGCAAGCCCGCGATCCAATGCCCTTGGCGAGAACGGCGTAACACTGGTGGCCTCGACGGTCCGGTAGAAGGAGTCGTGGAACGCGTTGAACCGCTCGTAGTGTGAGCGGTCACGGGGCCTGTGGATATTAAGGAGCGTGACCACGAGACCGGGCCGCTCGACATCGCGCCCAACGCGGCTCGTGGCCTGAATGTATTCCGCGCTCGTTCGGGGCTGGCCGAGGACTACCATCAGGCCCAGTCGGGCGATGTCCAACCCCACGGAGATCATGTTTGTAGCCAGTGCAACATCCACGTGCTCGTCCATATGGAACCGCAGCGCAAGCCGCCGCTTGGCCTCCGCCACTGCGTCCGTGCTCACGCGGGAGGTGAGCTCCACCACCTCGTAAGATATCCTGCGGTCCGCGAAGAGCCCCTCCGTCTCGCCGCGCCGTTTCCGGCTTCCATAGCCCGCAAGGCGCGTCCCCACCTCGTCCTCGACGATCCGCCGGCTTCCGCCCAGTTCACGCAGGCTGTTGAAATACCCGAGCAAGGTCATGTACGGGTCTGCGGCGTTGTTCTCGTTTCGCTTTCCGCCGTCGCTCTTGTATGCCTTTTGAGCCGCGCCCATCAGTGCGAGATAGACCCTCAAGAGGACAACCTTCAGGCTGCGCCCCTGGGCCGCTACGCCCACATAGAGCCGCGCGTTGCTTTCCTGAGGCGATTCCGTCTTCGCGAAGAAGGAGTCGCGCAGGTTCGGTCCGGGCGGCGGGAAAACGTCTACGTCACGCCGGGAGAAAAGACCTTGGATCTGTCTTTCGGCGCGACGTACCGTAGCCGTGGAGGCGACGACTTTGGGGCGGACTGTCTTCCCATCAACCTGACGCGAACAGAGTCCATCGAGGGCCGTTTCGTAAAGGCCTACCATGGTGCCGAGAGGGCCGGAGATCAGGTGGAGCTCGTCCTGGATAACCAGGTCTGGCGGCAACAGCGGCTTTTCGAGGACCTTTCCTATGCCCGTCTTGCACGGCCCATAAAACCCGTGTCGGTCATACCGGTCCACCCGTCCGAAGAGCGCCCCAACCTCGCCCGTCCACGGCATGGCGGCGAACTTGTCCACGGTGGCGATGAGGAAACACGGCAAGCGTCTGTAAATGGGCTCGTCGACGGCAAGAATAGGCAGACTCTGGTTGCGGGTGAATGCGCAATGACGGTTTGCGCACACGATGCCCAGGTCTGTCGGGTGCTCGGCATCCGGCAGGAGTTGGAATGAGTTGCGCGTGAACTTTTCGCCGCACCAAGGGCATTCCTCAAGGGGGATGGGCGACGCCTTCCGGTCGTCATTCTTGAAGGCAATCGTCTTCGCCCGGGCGCTGCAGGAATCGCCGTCGCCCTTTGTACCCATGCGGTTGGGGGTGGCGGCGCTCCCGACCCAGAGGCCGATCTCGAACGGCCAAGGACCCAGTTTGTCCGGATCCTTTTGACGTTCCAGCTCCAGGGCGCAGATGAGCGTTGCCGCGCGGCTCAACTGGTCGAGGGTCAACAGCCGCAAGGTGTAGCGCATCAGCACGCTCAACCCCGCTGACGCAATACCCGGGTTCCGTAGTCGGCGCAGGACCAGGGTGAAGGCCGACAGGCCGAAGTACGCTTCCGTCTTGCCGCCGCCGGTTGGGAAGAAGAGCAAATCGACGACCTTGCGGTCGTGATGCTGAGGCTCGACGACCCCCCGGAGGCTCATCAGAAGAAAGGCGAGCTGGAAAGGCCGCCATGCCGGCGGATCTAAAGAGGCCGGGTCCTTCTTTTGCAGGGCGCCAAACCGCTGGCGCGCGGCGACTGCCATCACCCGGTTCGCTATCCGGAACGCCTCAAGCACGTCCGGCTTGGCGAGGAGCCCAATGCCGGCCTCGATTCGATTGGCGGCAATACGGGCCCGTCGCAGGAGTTCGCTCGCCGTGTCCTCCCGGTTCTTGTTGCCCGAAGGCATCGACTGTTTCTGGTCATCGATCCACAAGCGGTACTGGGTCGCCAGCCCCTCGAGCTTCTCTCTGGCCTCCTCCGCATCCGACAGGTTCGCGAGCGATTCCATCCCGAGTTCAATGCCCTGGATCTGGGCCGGGGCCACGCGCTCTACCTCTGCGGCCGGGATCCAACACGTGCGCACCTGCCGGCAAGATCCGTCCGCGCGAACCGCTTCCGTCGCCACGCCATGGCCGACAGCGTACTCGAAGGTGTCGCGATACTGCACGTCGGCGACCTTTTCGTCGAAATCGTCGCTTTCGAGACCCCGCAAGTTGGAGCGGGGGACCAGCGGTGTTTCGACTTTGAGGTCGAGTTGCGCCTGGAAAACAAATGCTGTGTCGCCCAATTCGTCTTCGGCTGGACGCCGGTTGTTCACCAGGAAGAACGACGCCGACCGTGTGCCCGGTGGAACGAGACGGCCCGCCGGACCCGTCCCCGGGACCGGGCGAACAGAAACCACCAGCTTCAGACCGTCGCTGTGGGGGACGTCGTATTCCACCGGCTGTTCGGTTGCGGGGGGCAACTGGATGGAAACTGTCTCTTCCCGCTGACTGCGTTTCCACGAGTGGATGTAGGGCTTGCCCTCCTCCTCGCCCGTCTCCCCGTCGCCGGATCCCTCCTCTCGAGCGGCGCGCTCTGCGGCCGTCTCGATCACCGCCTCTTCAGAACCGTCGGCCTTGTCCGTCTCCGTTTCGGCCCCTTTCGGTTTCTCTTCACCGTCGGCCGACTCCTCTTCGTCTTGGGGCGGTTCCCCCGTCTCCGGCAGGTAGTCTCCCCAGCGCACGACGACCTCGGCCTCTCCCTCTTCCTCAGGAATCAGAACGCTCATCCCGATGGACGATGGGAAGAAAGCACGTTTCGCGGAGGCAGGCTCGGGCGTCTGCGCATCATCGCTGCCCTGCGCGTCGTCGACCTCGTCCACTTCATCGCCGGCCGTTTCGTCGGAACGCTGGTGCACATCCGCCTCAAGGGGGACCAGGAAACCAGTCAGATACCATCGGGACGGGGCTTGAGGCAGGACCTCGTTCTCCAGAGCAGACCCCTTGCCCGGACCAAGGAGGTCCAGACGAAGGGCATTCAGAAGTTTCTCGCGGATTTCGGCGCTATTCATCAGCTTTCCCTGGGCCACAGCATCATTCTAACAGCGCCTGAACAACCATGTCAGTGCGCCACGGGATTGCATCGTGAAAGAGGCCTCAGATGCAATCCCAAAACAATAATGCATTCCAACTTATTTGTGCATAATGACTTAAGATTCGCGCAAAATGTAATTCATAGGACGTTTCACACTAATTCCCTGATGCCTTCGTGTCGCTAGTTCCGGGCCTCCTCTTTTCGAGTCTCCCGGCCTCTGCCTTGCGCGCTACAAAATCGCGGTACTGTTGTTCGCCATTATTCCAAAACCGGGCAGGGATGCCCAGGACCCGCTCAAGCTCCAGAGCGGTCTCCGGCACGATCGGCAATGCACCGTCCAGAATCTCTTTCAGGTGTTTGCGTGATATGCCGATGCGCCGGGCGAAATCCACCTGATTCATTCCGCGTTCGTTGAGCGCTTCCTTGAGACGCTTCGCCCCCAGGCTGTAAACTTTAAACACAGCCAAATCGATACCAAAGGGAGTAAAGGGGTTGCGGGTAGAAACCTTCGGGTTCCTCGCGCCAATCACTCCCTTTTCTTTTTCCCCAGCGGCATGTAGCTGCGGGCGAGCCCGCAGCAATCCGTTCTCTATGGCTGTCGTCGCAATCGACTCCTCCGGTCCCGTCATTTTCCCTACGGCCCTCGTCGTTCCTTTCAAATCCGTTGTGCGCGGTTCAGCTCCGTCACGCGCTGCTTGCTTTCACGACGCCTCTTTTCCGTTCTGTAAGGAGCGCCATTTAAACGTGCGTTTGAGGTCATTGTAATGGGAGAAGGGCACGCGTCCGTCATGTTGCAGCCGGCCTACAAGGATTCCGGGAGCGATGCCTTGTTCTTGGGCGAATTCCTGAATGGCGGTCCCGCTAAGCACCCGATGCCCGGCAACAAAAGCAGCGTAGTCCGCCTCCGGGATCAGCATCCGCGCCGCAAACCGGTTCGCTTGCTCCTCTTCTTCGGAATCGGCGGACTTGCCCTCAATGAAGATGTCTTTCTTGGGATGCAGCACTATGTGCCCTGCTTCGTGGAAGAACGTAAACCAAAGGTGGTCATCGGTCTTGTATCTCAGGCTGAGCTGAATCAGCGCCTTCGAAGCAGACAGCCAACGCGTCGCACCGCTGGCCGTCTTGGCTAACTCAGGCACGAAAACGAGGGCCGCGCCACACGATGCGCAGAGCTCGATAAGTCGCGGCTGAAAGACTTCCGGCGGCTCCGTTGTGAGTCTTCTGGCCTTTGTCAGGGCCGCGCGAAACCCGCTTTCATCATACGGCGCGCAGTCTATCCCTTGCGCCTCAATCTCGCCCCGGCGCAACCAAGCAGCCAACGCATAGAGGTCCGGTTCGCGTGCCTGAGACCGGCGATAGTGCACTTCGACATCTTTCCAGTGAGCTTCCCATGCATCTGGCGATGCTACGCCGAAGAAATCCAGGATCGCCCGGAACGTCTCGACTGGCCCCTTGGTCTCTGGCAACCATCCGTACCGCCTCATAACGGGCAAGCTCTTGAAATACTTGAGCCAGTCTTTCCTCTTTTTGAGTCTCCCGGCCTCTGCCTCGCGCGCTACAAAATCGCGGTACTGTTGTTCGCGATTATTCCAGAACCGCGCAGGGATGCCCAGGACCCGCTCAAACTTCAGAGCGGTGTCCGGCACGATCGGCGATGCGCCGTCCAGAATGTCTTTCAGGTGTTTGCGGGACATGCCGATGCGCCGGGCGAAATCCACCTGATTCATTCCGCGCTCGTCGAGCGCTTCCTTGAGCATTTCTCCCGGCGGGGACACATAATCGGGTGTGTATTGGTTCTTCATGCTAGCCACGGTGGGGATCCTTCACATCCGTTATCTCAATCGCCGTCACCTTCGTCGCCACTGTCTGTACATCCGGCCCAGTCATCGGGCATTGCCTTGAGAAGACGCGTATTCGGACCGAATGAAGCGGACCGCAGTGCCACATTGGCGCTGTCTTCCCCTCTGACCGCGCAGCAGCCCTTGCTTTTCTAGTTGCCCTGCGCGAGCATCAATGCCCTGCTGACGAGGCCTGCGTCTTCGCTAAGAGCTCCTCAACTTCCTCGCTTAAGCGACTCTTTCTTGTGAAGAGAGGTTGTATGCGCTCAACTTGGTCGACCAGGCCTGCAATTCTCTCGTCAAGTTTTGCGGCATCCCATTCGCTGGCGACGAAACTGTGAAGCAACTCGTCCACCTGACTTTGAAGTTTGTCGCTTGAATGCATTGGGCAACTCGTCAGGCCTTCGATCCATCTATGCCAAGTCTCGGGGTCTTTCCATAGGGCTGTCGCATGCTCGCGCAGCATGACCGAAAAGACTTCGCGCAACAGAAGCAGGCATAACCTGCGCTGGCTCTGCTTGGCCTTGCCGCAACGCTCTTTGAAGACATCATCCAATGTGCGAATGTTCTTGGTGAGCTTGGCGGCGCACTCTTTCCGCGTCTCTAGGGCCTTGCGAGGTTCGGGCGGGTCAGCCAGCGATCGCCAAACCAACCAGGTGTTTTGGCTTACCAGTTGCAAAAGACGCAAGGCTGCGTCGGAAGGTTCGCGGACCCCTTGTTCCCAGCTTTGCACCGTCTTGACGGACACATTCAGAACAGACGCAAAGACTGCCTGAGACATCCTCAGTTTCCTGCGAATCTGGCTGATCTGCTTCTTGGTTGCCTTGGGAGGTGGCGCGGGCAACTCCGTGGTGACCAGAGATAGTTCCCCTTTGGAGTACGCGATGCTGTTCTCCAAACCCTCCTGTATCTGGTCAAATACGCTCAGTTCTTCATTCGCCTTCTTGCTCATTCCCGTTTTCCTCGCGCGCGGTGCGCCCGGACAGCCTCGGTCCGCGCCTTCTCGGCCAGCGCCTTCAGGGCGTCGCATTGAGCCGCCGTCAGATCATCTTGCTGACTCTTGCTGTAGATAGCGACCATGTCCAACCGGTCGGCCTCCGGTATGTATAGATAGACTATCCGGCAGCCTCCGCGCTTGCCTTTGCCGCGGCCAGGCTCATCGACACGGGCCTTTCTCAAGCCGCCGCACCCCGGCATCACATCACCTTTCTCAGGATCCTTGAGAAGTTCGTTCTGAAGCCTGCGGTAGACCTCATCGTCCAGCAGCTTCCGGACGCGGGCAGTGAACCCTGGTGATTCAACGAACTGCACCCCTGTTATCCTACCTCGTAGTATACCATTTCTCAAGGCCCCTTTATTCGGAGGCGAACAGGTCCTCTTCTGTCATTTGCGCCTTTTTCTTGCCTCTTCCGCGGCGGCCCTTTGTTTTGGCAGATGCTGCCACGCCGCTGATCCGTTCTTCTTCGGCGCGGTCGGCGTTGAGTTTGAGGAGGCGGGCGAGGACTTCGTCGCGGAGGTCGTCGGGCCAGCGGTAGCGC
>CAZBQH010000200.1:0-76583 GCA_964493915.1 uncultured Nitrospiraceae bacterium | reverse complement strand
CCCAGCGCGGCAGCGAAAAGGCCGAGATACTTGGCCAACAACCGGTAGTTCATTTGTGGAACAGGCCCACGACCGGATCGAGGGAGTCCGGCGTCGCGATCACTACCAGGGAGTCTCCTGCCTGCACTTGGTCGTCGCCGCTGGGCACGATAACGTCATCATCACGGAGAATTGCGGCCACTAGCGCACCCCGAGGAAACTTGTTGCGCAAATCCTTGAGGGTCCTGCCCAAGACGGGGGCGTCGCTGGTCACGGCTACTTCAAGCACTTCGACCTCGCCTTCTTCGAGAACGGCAAGAGAAGTCACGCTTCGCTGATGGACAAGGCGCAAGACGCGATTGGCGACGCACGCCCGGGGCGTCACGGCGTGATCGATGCCGAGCTTCAGAGCCAACGGGGCAAAGTCCGGTTGGTGAACCACCGCGATGGCGTGCCCGACGCCCACCTCCTTGGCCAAAACGCTCGCCATGATATTCCGCTCGTCGTCGTTGGTGGTCGCCACAAAAACATCCGCGCTTTCTACGTTTTCCTGATCAAGGGCGCCTCGCGCCGTTGCATCGCGGCAGACAATCTTGGTCTTGTGCAACTTGCCGGCAAGGAGGTTGCATCGGTTCATATCGAGATCGAAGAGTTTGACCGAACGGCGCCGGGTTTCGAGGACTTGCGCCAGGTGCATCCCGATCTGGCCCCCCCCCATGATGACGACATTCTTCAGGTTTTGCTCCGTCCCCTGGAAAAGGGATTGCACATGCGGCATCGCATCGCGCCGGCCGATGAGCGTGACCAAGTCGCCCGGTTCAACGACCGAGTCGCCGTGCGGGATGTCGGCTACGCCTTTTCTGGTGATCAGACCGAGCAATACCCCGCTCCCTGGGGGGAGGACATCCTGCAGCGTCTTCCCGTTCGTCGTAGGCGATTGCGATACCCGGAGCTGCCGCACCTGGACCAATCCTCGGGCAAACTCTTCGGCCGCCACCATTCCAGGAGACTCGATGCTTTTGGCGATTTCCAGTGCCGAAAGTGCGTTAGGGCTAAGTATGTAGTCGATGCCCAGGATCGTCTCGTAAAGGATGTTGCTCTCGATATAGACCAGGTCGTCTACTCTTGCAACAACCTGCTTGGCCCCGAGTCCCTTGGCTGTTGCGGCCGCAATGAGATTGATCTCGTCGGCGCCTGTCATCGAGACAAATAGATCCGCGTCAGCGACCCCCGTTTCTTGCTGAAGCAAGACGCTGGCGGCATTTCCGAGAATGGTGCGGACGTCTAGCGCAAAATCCACTTGCTCGAAAGGGCCGGCGCCCTGCTCGATGACCGTTACATCATGATTCTCAATGCTTAGAAGGCGGGCAAGGTGAAATCCGACCCGTCCGCCGCCTGCGACAAAAATGTTCATATGCCTACTGGATAGAAGGTTGCTCTTCGCTTCAGTGCAATCATCTTATATGCAGTCCGGGCGATTCAACTATGGACCTCGGCGCAGGCAATGCAAAACTCGCGACCAGAACGGCGAAACTCGGATAATGCTGATGTTTCACTGAACTGTCCAATTGTTTTGGGTTCTTTAGAGCGAGAAATGATAATGGCCGCCCAAGTGTCTTGGAACGGCAGACCCTCGAGGCGTTGTAAACCTATGGGCTTGCCCAATCGTCTGCCGGAAGGCTAGAGTTCGATCGAGGATCGATTCTCATGACCCCAACGAAATACGTGCCCCGAGAACCGCACCGACAAGGGGCGTGGCAACGCAAGCACATAGATGCCTTGGCTGACGTGGAAAGATCCACGAAGCGCCTAGCGCGCCGGAGCTTTTTACTGCTCATATCGCTCGTTCTTGCTATTACAGCTTTGCTCGTGTTCGCTAGACTGTCGCAGGACTTCCTCCGATATCAGGGCAGACCCGTCCGGATTCTGCCGGGACGGGTCGTATCGAAGCAATGGGAGCAAGGCCTAAAAGGCAAACAGCAACACCTGATCACTCTACGGCTAACGCTGGATGAAGGCGATAAGCGAGAAACGGTTGTGCGAGTAGGCCGTACCGATTGGGACGCCTTGGATGCAGGAGATGAAGTTGAGGTGAGATGCCAAACCAGCTCGTCGGGCCAGCATCTCCGCGTCCTGGAACTGATTGTAAGCGGCGACGCGAAATGAGTTGCCGTCCGCCGTCCCGATTCGATAAACTGATGTATGGCTCTGAGTGTGTGACACACCATCAGAAAGCATGGCATCGCTTGGGAGATAATTGATTGACATGCTGGACAGCGACGAAATGCGGGAAATATTCCAGCGGACGCAAATCATCCGCAGACCGACGTACGGCATTGTGAGCGGCTATCATGAGCTCCCTTACATCTGTGTAGGCAGCGCCCTCAAGGAAGAGAACAAGTCCGTCGAGGTGCGGGGCAAGATCCAGGTCTCGCCGCGTTTTGTCATCCGCCCCACGCATTACCAGCCAAGTTACGGTGACATTTTCGGCGAGGAGAATGTCGATCGCGCTTTGCTGGGCCGCATCTTTGGTTTTCTGGGCTTTCGGGGCAAGCCGGTCGATTGCAAGTCGGAGCATATTGAGGTTAGACACACATCTCGGTCCGTCGACCAGCTCCTGAGCCTGGCACTGGACGAACTGGAACGCCAGGAAGACATCACGACGGGGGTGATTGTCACTCCTGACAGTCGCTACTACCCGATCTCGATCGAGCGTTTCATCACAAGCGTCCTGGAAGACGAATTCAGAATCTGAGGAGAGACATGACGCCATGAAAAGCGCTTATGAGCTTGCTATGGAACGGCTCGAGAAGGAACAGGGACCCGTCCAGAAACTGAGCGACGAGCAACGGGAACAGATGGCCGAAATAGACAGAAAGTATGACGCTCAAGCGGCTGAAGTGCGGCTGACGCTCGAGGCCCAAATCGCGGACGCCGCCAACGTCGAGGAGCTGCAGCAGGCCCAGGCCCGGCTGAGCCGGGAACTGGCCTCGGTCGAGGAGCGGCGTGAACGGGACAGAAAGGCTGTCTGGGAAAAGGCGAGTCCCGCTGGCAATCCCTGAAACGTCTGTCTCCAGAACGGCAAGGTAAGCGTTGCGATTGCGCGAGGCGACGTCGAGAATGGCGCGTACGGCGCGGCGGTGGCTGTTCTTAGCAGCATGCATAGCTGCGGTATTTCTCTTCAATCATGTTGACGCGGGCCTGAAAACGGCGCCAGGCGCGTTGTATGCGCCTCGAGACGCTGCATGGTCTTTCGCTGCCCACGACTTCCCCCGATTCTGGCGTATGGCCGCTGCCACCGAGGCTGTACGCGCCTTCAACAAAGAAGCTCCCGCGCCATTGCGCGATTTCGAACGGGCCGTCCGTTTGGCCTATGGAATCCGGCCCACCCCTTCTCGTTGGAGTCTATGGCTCGGCCCGAGGCTTCTTATCGCTGGGTCAGAGAACCAGTCAGGCGCCTGCGTGCGCCCTGGGCTTCTGCTCCGTTCCGTTCTTTTCCTGAAACGGTTGGTTGGGCCTGCGCCAACCGGCAGTTCCCTCCCCACGTTTCGCGGCTTGTACTATGCGTGGCGCGACGGATCGCTTATATTCTCTGAGTCTGAAAGGTATGTCAAGCAGTGTTTGAGCGCGCCGGCTTACTTGGCGGAGCGTCCGAAACAGCATGACACAGTTTCGTTTCGCTGGGAACAAACACCGAAAACAAAACTCGTGGTTCGCGCGGCAGAGGGCCTCCCCGTCACGGGCCAGATTACGGGCGTCTGTACGGACCGCGAAGTCCCCCTTACGATGACAAAGCCTTGGCCCTCCTCCGCACTTCTCACCGTCACCGCGACACGGTGGCGCGACATCGCATCGGTTGTACAGATTCTGTACGAGCCTTTCCGCGATTGCAGCGTCGTGGATGCCGTCGTAAAGGCGGCGTGGGCGATGTGGGCTTCATGGGACATTCAAGGCCTGCCCGAGGGTTGGGACCAAGGCGTGGCGGAGTGCTCGTTCGGTATTACGGGCGTGGACACGTCGCAGACCACGCCTGTTCCAAAGGCGGCGCTGTTGATGCGCCGGGTCCAATCCGGCGTTGGTGATCATCCATTGGCGCCGCTTGCGGCTGAACTGGACGCTCTGCCCCACGAGTGGCATGGAGCGCCCGGAGTCGTTGCGCCGCTCATTGGCGAGGCCTTGCTATTGTGCCTGTGTAACAAGGAGGAGTATTGGCTCGCGGCGAGCCAGGAGCCTTTGATGGCGGAGCTTGCACGAAATGAGCCTGTTCTTGAACAGATTGATGCGGATGTAGCATTGCGCGTGGATTGGAAGGAAACTTCCGAGGTTTTCTCAGAGTTGGCGCGCCATGCTGCTCTGAGCCAGCTTTTGCCTGAAACAGGCGTACAGGAGATTGAGGAGAAGGTCATCCCGAAGTTTCGCGCCCTGGGTCAGATGGGCGCTCTCGAAATCGCCGCAACCGTAGAGAAGGATTCCCTCGATTTCACGGGGCATCTTGCATCACACTCGAGACATTCAAGCGGGGAAAAACCGTGATATTGCCGCTTGCTCTCCTCTTTTTTGCGGCATTCGCCGCGGCACCCCCGTCGTATGGCGTTCTCGAAGAAATCTTTGGTCCGCCGGATACTGCGATTGTTCTTGGCAATGGGCGGTTGACCCTTAGCGCGAACGGCGCAGGGCGGATCACAGTGTGCCGCTGGCCGAGCCCCGGTCTCAGCGACCAGCTTAGCTATCGCACCCGTTCCCGCAATCTGCCCCAGTATGGCGCCCTGCCGGCAGATGGCCTGTTCTGGGGTCTGCGGATAGACGACAATACCCTTTGGCTGAATGGGGTCACAGGCGACGCAACGGCGTCAACCGATCGGGCAGGTTACGTCTTCCGGGTGACAACGCGGTCAAAGGACCCGGACTTTACGGCCACCCAGGAGCTTCTTGTACACCCCGAGCACGACGTGTTCGGGGTGCATATCCGCGTACAGTCGGCCCGGCCGGTCCAGACGTTCTTTTGGATCGCCAACTTTTGCCCCGCCACACGTGTTCTCCCTGAATGGCCGCTCGCTGACTGGGCTTTCGACAGCGCGAACGATTTTGCAGTCTTCACAACGGGGACTGGGACGAGCATCTGCCACTTCCGGCCCGAGGACCTGAACAGCAGGTCCTGGCAACAGGCCAGAGAGCTAATCAGGACTAAGGCAGAAAGCGAAGCGTGGCGCGCCTTCGGCGAGGGAGTGTGGATCGCCTATACGTCCTCCGCAGGTGCGGAGGCGTTCCAGTGCGGACCAGACGCCGGGCCTGCATCGCCCTACACGCAGGCGAGTGCGGGCAAGCTGGCAAAGGATCAGGCTGCGGTGGGCACCTGCAGTTCAGTCATAGCAATCCCGCCCACGCAGCGCGAGGACGATTCGGGCAGTTCCCTGAGCGAAGCGACCGTCTACACGGCCTTTGGCCCAACATGGGAGACCGTATCGGAGCGGCTGGCCGCAGCCTGTGTGCAAGGTTGGGCTGGTCTTTTGCAGGACGCCCGAAGCCGCATCGCGGCGGTTCAGGCCAAGGCGACACTGCCTGCCTCGCCGGATCCTGCCATTCGCGCCATGGCCGAAGGCTGCTTGATGACGCTGTTAAGCGCCATGGATCGGGAAACGGGCGCTGTTGTGCGCAACCCTACTCCTCAGCCGCCGTTGGCGATGCACTTCGCGCGGCATGCCCCATGGATCACGTTGGCCCTCGATAAAGCGGGATTCCCCGAGCTTGCAGAGCGGCATGTCCTTTTCGGGGCCGGGCTTGTGCGCCAAACGACACAACCGGGCCGACCTGCCGGCTCTGTGCCGGCCACGGTCTACGCCGACGGCACGGAGGCGTTGCCTTATCCGGTACTCGAGGTAGACGGCACTGCCTGGACGCTCTGGGACATTTCCGAGCACAGCCGCCGCTTAGATAAAGAACGGCGGCGGGCCTTTCTTGAGGGTGTCTGGCCGAGCGTTCAGCAAGGTGCAGACTTTCTGGTCCGCTGGTGCGACCTAAGGACCCGCATGCCTCTTCACTCGTTCGACCCTGCACGTTGGCGCGACGCTCAGAGCAACGGCCTGGTCGCTGTTACCTACATCGGAATCAGCGCGGCCATCGAAATCGCCGACGCCCTTGGCTTCAAGCAAGAGGAATGGAATGAAAGACGCAGCGAGTTACGCGCGCTTATCAACTACCATTGCCTAGACGGCACGGGACATTGGACGGTTCCAGGCGCTCTTGACTACTGGGCCGCGGATGTCGCCCGGCCCGGCCGCCCTCGATCGGCGCCATGGGAACACCTTGCCGAGAAGGCTCTCGAGGGCCTCGACGAGATGGCGCCCCATGAAACGGCCAAGACTCTGCTGAACCTGGCAATGCTCTGGCGGGACGAACCGAAGGAACTCGCCCGTCTTGGGCCGTACATGCGAGACGCCATGGCTAGAGGGTCAGGGGCAGGGGCAGCCGCCCAGGCTGATCCTCTGGCGCCCACCGTGTACCCGGACACACTGAATGCAGCATGCTGCCTCGCGGCCGCAATCACCGTATTCCCAGACACTGGGGCGATGGACGGGATGCCTACGCCGTCGAGCTAGGGCCGTCTGCGAAACGCTACCCGCCGCTCGAGGCAGCTTTTGTGTCGGGCAAGGGGCTTTCTCCAGCTCCCCGCTTCAACGTGACACGCTTCCCGGTATAGCGATTGCGAAGCACAACTTCAGCACCGGACGCTTCAATAGACTCGACCAACCAGTCTCCAGTTGCCGTGTCGCCGGCCGCGACGGACCGCGACTCGACTTTCCCATCAGCCGCTTCGCGTATCGCTAAGATCGCGTTGTTTCCAATGGTGCCTTTGAAAGCGACGGACCACACGGGCGATCCCCTGTCTCCGGTTTCTGCAGAAGAGGCGCCGGTTTGTTCTGTTGCGATAGCGGATGGCGGCGGGGAAAGCGTCTCCGATTGCGGAGGCTGGGGTGCAGAAGCAATGTCCGGCATCCCCGCGAGGGGTGCAGGCCGGGCGCTTGCGGCACTGATTTCCGGAACGTCAACATCTAGAGATTGAAGAAGGTGGCCGTCGCCCCGGGTCAGACGAAAACGTACCTGCAGGGCGTCTATCCCCTCGGTCTCCAACCTGCCCAAGTGAAATTGAGCCTGCACGGAAACGCCGTGCTCGAGTTGAAAGCCGTTGTTCTCGGGGGCAGGCACACTACCAAAATCCCAGCAGACATCCGAGTGCGGATACATATGGAAATCGCGCTCGCCCCGTTCACGCACCCATACTGTCACGCCGAAAAGACGTTTCTCCTGGCCCGCCTCGATTACGGCCGCGCGATTCTCCGGCCAAGGCAGATGCACGGTAGCCGTATGCGTGCCGGTGTTTTCGAAGTGAAGCCGCACGCTCCGCCCTGCTTCTCGTGCAGGGCCCGCTTCCATGGCAATCCAGGCGTGACCGGGCGCCGTCGAGAAAAGGGCGCCTGCCAACAGGAGAAGAACCGTAGCCGAGACCACAAGGACCACTACGCCTTTCCAGGAAGACTTCAGGGGTCCTTTGCTCAACCGTATCCGGCGTGCGCCCAAGAGCATCATCAGAACCGCGCCGCCGAGGTAAGATAGAGATCCGATTCGCAATCCCGCAAAAAGTTGGATTGGATCGATGGACGCCTCGATGTTGGGATTGATGCCTATAGCTGCCAGCGGAGTGACAACGGCGCCTGTACAGGCGGCGCCTACGACTATCAACCAAGCACCTGACTTCTGGAGGTTGCGCCACAATGCGAAAGGCAACCCAACCAAAGGAAGTAATGCATACACAGCCCACACGAAACGAGCGGTTTCCGGCACCTCTTCCAACCCCACCATCTCAAGAAAGGCCGGCAAGTCGCTCAGACGCCACGAGACCCCGAGTACGATGACCCACGGCAAGAGCAAGGCGAAGGGCATGAGCAGGGACAGCACGCATGTGAACAGCCATTCCTCCGTGGAATAGGCCGCAGGACCCGACGGTGCCTCAGCGGCGTAGTCATCGAGAGGCATATCGATAAAACCGCCCACTGCATCAGGAGAATCGGCTTCAACTAAGCGCCGCTCGAAGGCCGCTTCTTCTTTCAGCTCGCCGATTCGTTTCGCAAGTTTGCGATGCCGGCGATTCACTTCAGAAACCCTCACAAGGCCGGAAGCTGCACCTTCCTGCACCTCTTTCTGACGTGTTTGCAGTTCCTCAAGAACGGTGTCGAGTTCGGCGATTCGCTTCGCGTGCTCCTGGCGCAGGTCGCGCAGGCGGTTTTCGGCGGATTGGAGATGGCCCGAGTAAAAGGCTTGCAGCATGTCATGGCGCGCTTTGTCAATATGGCCCGCGGTCAAGGCCTCCTTGGATTCCTGGGCGAGCGACAATGCCTTTTCCCGACGAGATAGAGCAAGACGCAAAGACATAAGAGCTTGTCTGTTCGCAACCATGGCCGATCCTTCCTTGCCGGCAGCTATCGCCCCGACATCGAACACCATAGTAGCATATCGCTGTTTTAAGAACGCGCGGCAAGGAGTATGCCCGCGATTGGCTATCTACGGGACTCTTTGTGCCGGCAGGCGGCCTTCACGAACTCGCGGAACAATGGCTGAGGCCGCATTGGGGTACTGGTAAACTCGGGGTGAAACTGCGATCCGCAAAACCAGGGATGGTCTTCCAGCTCGATAATCTCTACAAGTTCGTGGTCTTGGCGCTGATGAAGTCCGCTCACAACCAGCCCTGCCTCCTTCTCGAGCCGTTCCCGATATGCGTTGTTGAATTCATAACGGTGACGGTGCCGTTCATCAATCTGGTCCACACCATACGCATCGTGGGCCCGCGTACCTTCTCGCAGGCGGCATGCATAGGCCCCGAGACGCATCGTGCCGCCCAACTCGCGGATCCCCTGCTGCTCCGTGAGCAATGAAATAACAGGATCGGGGGTATTGGGATCAAATTCGGTCGAGTTGGCTTTAGGCAGCTTAAGGCAGTTGCGTGCCAGCTCGATGACGGCTATCTGCATGCCCAGACAGATGCCAAGGAAAGGCTTCTTGCTTTTGCGCACGTAGCGGACGGCGCTGACCTTACCCTCGATGCCGCGTTTGCCGAAACCCGGGCCTATCAATACGCCGTCAAAGTCGCTGAGCACGTCCTGGGGCAGCACGCCGTTCTCGAACTGCTCGGAATCCACCCATTCCAGGCAGACCCGGCAATCGTTGCTGATCCCTGCATGAATGAAGGCTTCATTGATGCTCTTATACGCATCATCGTGGTTGACGTATTTCCCGACGGCCGCGATGCGGATCTCCTGAGCCGGGTGCGTCACTTTGTGAACAATCTCACGCCAAGGCGCGAGATTCTGTTCGGGCGCCTGAATGCCCAGGATTCTGAGGACCGTTTCGTCAAGCCGTTGGTCCTTGAAATTCAGGGGAATCGCGTAGACAGGGGAAATATCCGGAGCGCCGATGATCGCGTCCTCGGTCACATTGCAGAACATGGCGATTTTGCGGCGCTGTTCCAAGCCGATCTGGCGGGTCCCTGTTCGGCAGATAATCACGTTAGGTTGCAGCCCGATGTCCCGCAGAGCGCGCACACTATGCTGCGTAGGTTTGGTTTTGAGTTCCCCGGCAGCCTCGATATAAGGGAGCAAGGTAACGTGGATCGTGCAGCATGGGACGGGTGCAACCTCGAGGATAAACTGCCGGATGGCCTCGAGGAAAGGCTGACCTTCGATGTCGCCGACGGTTCCGCCGATCTCGACAATGGCCACATCTGTCTGATCCTCCGGATCCGCCGTAAGCATGCGAATGCGCGACTTGATTTCATCAGTGATGTGCGGGATGACCTGGACCGTCTTGCCCAGATACTCGCCGCGGCGCTCTCTCTGGATAACGGTATTGTAGATTCCGCCGGTGGTTACGTTGCTTTTCTGAGAGAGCTTTGCATTCGTAAAGCGTTGATAATGGCCTAGATCGAGGTCCGTCTCGGCGCCGTCGTCCGTCACAAAGACCTCGCCGTGCTCGAAGGGGTTCATGGTGCCTGGATCCACATTGATGTAGGGATCGAGCTTCATCATGCTCACGGTCAGGCCTCGCGACTCGAGCAAAAGCCCCAAGCTAGCAGCCGTGATGCCTTTTCCGACAGATGAAACGACCCCGCCCGTTACGAAGACGTATTTCGGCATGTCCCGCTTTCCCCTATATCCGCGATTCGCGCCAGCAACGCGGAGACTCTGTCCAGGTCTTCGGGCGAATCCACTCCAAGACTATCATGTTCCGTATCGACGACGCGTATGGCGTAGCCGTGTTCCAACGCGCGCAATTGTTCCAGCTTTTCGAGCCGTTCGAGGGGCGTTGCAGGCAATTTCGCGTAAACCAACAGAAAATCCCGCCGGAAAGCGTAAATGCCTATGTGCTGCCAATAGCATTGAGCCGCAGCTTCCCGATCGCTCTGGTCGCGAATGTGAGGGATGGCGCTACGGCTGAAGTAGAGCGCCCGTCCCCGTTGGTCGCAAACGACTTTGACGACGTTCGGGTCCTGGATACGCCTTGGCTCGTTGATTCGGCGGCGTGCCGTAACCATGGACACCTCCTCCTCGCCGATGAGCGCGCCCACTGCCGCGTCTACTGTGCCGGGATCGATAAGTGGTTCGTCTCCCTGCACATTCACGATAATCGCCGCATCGCTTTGCTCCGCCACTTCCGCGATGCGATTGGTGCCGCATGAATGGTCGGCCCGCGTCATGACGGCGGGGACGCCGTAAGGCCGGACCGCTTCTATCACGCGCTCGTCGTCCGTGGCCACAACAGCCTGTGTGACGCGCTGGGCACGGCTTGTATTCTCATAGGTATGCACAACCAAGGGTTTGCCGCCGAGCGGCGCAATCACTTTCCCTGGGAACCGGGTCGAGGCGTATCGTGCCGGAATAACCGCCAAAACGGCCGGCTGGCGTTCCGCATTCATAGCAAAAACCTAGCTTACAGGCACACGTAATGCGCAAACTGCTTCTGCGGACAGGAGCGAGGGCGAAGGTGGGGATGGCCCCGTTGCCTAACGGGGCTGAACCATAACACACAAGGGCGTTGTTTTCAAAACCGAGCCCGCTTTCCCCAATTCGCTGATAGGAGCCGCAAGAAAGGTGAATGCCCATCTCGCACACGTTGGTTCTGGCAAGGGTGGGATGAAGAAAAGCAGGAACGCCACGAGATGACGTCGCCCCCTTATTGCCGGTTAGCAGCCTGCTCGTGAATGGTCAGAGCGATCACATGCTCCTGCCCCAGCCCGCCGTCGCGGGCTTACAGCAGATGGCAGCCTTGGCAAAACGGATTCAGCTTAAGCCCCCATGGCTGCCTTCAGGCAGGCGCCACTATCTTGCGGACGTGCGCCTTTTTCACCCGGACTGTGTGTCCCTCAAACTCGACGTAATAGTAGTCTTCCGCATCTACGACCCTATCCGCGCGCTGCGTCAAGCCGCTGTTAAACTCAACCACGTAGTAGTTGCCTTCGACGGCCGGTAGATATGCAACACTCGGCGGTTCATCCTCCTGCCCGGCACTCGGGGCCGGCTCTTGGACTTCCTCACTAGCCAAGGCCAAGGCAACGGCTTTCTCATTGTCCTGGGATCCGATCCCTCGACGGCTATACGAGGCCATGTAGGATAGAACATCCCGCACATACGCTCGCGTTTCTTCGTAAGGGGGAATGCCGCCATATTTCCTCACAGCTTCCGGACCGGCGTTATAGCCCGCAAGCGCTAGAGCGAGGTTGTTGTTGAATGTGTCGAGCATAAGCGCCAGGTACCGTGTCCCGCCTGCCACATTCTGAACCGGATCGAAGACGTTGCGTACGTTCATGTCTTCGGCTGTATCGGGCATGAGTTGCATAAGCCCGCGCGCCCCCGCGCGCGACACGGCATAGGGGTTGAAATCACTTTCCACGCGGATCACAGCATAGATCAGACCTTCGTCCAGGCCGTACATAGCCGCATACTTGCGTACAATAGGGGCCAAACCCGTTTGCCAAGTGATTCTGCTCTTGAAAATAGGCCCTGCATTTCGGCGGGAAACCGAGGAACTCAGACCCCGGCTGCGCAGTCTCTCCTCGATATAACCGGATTTATGATGATACTTCTGCGGGATGTTTGTGAAGGTCGGCACACCTTCTTTACTGCGGAAAACACGCAACCCGGACTTAGCGTACCGACTTGCCATCTCGCTTCGCCGTTCTTGATCAAGGCGCCGAAGCTCCTCGCGCCGCTGGTCGAGAGACGGAATGCTTGTCCCCTCCTGGGCCCACGCCGTCAGAGCAAGGAGAAGTGCAATAAAGACGGCCGCCGGACCCGCCCCTGCATGATGGAAAAGCCGCAGGCCCACACTGTTCGTTGCCCACTTTAACATCGGCACAAGTATACGGCAATCCGGCTCTCATCCGCAAGCCGAGCCAGGATCCAAGGAAGGGGTTGAACGCGTTCCAGATGGAAGACGGCCATTCAGGCGGCTACGTCCGGGGAATTCCCCGTAAAACAAGACAAAGCAACACGCTGGGAGCTCTCGGCAACTCGCGCTGCGAAAAGGACAGGTTGCATCCTGCTCATGAAGCGAACCCTTGTGAGAACGGTCTCTGCCATGTAATATACCGACAACGCGAGAGGAGGAGGTTTTCTTGCTGCAAGTGATCATGAGACGGATTGGGAGCAGGGGCCTGGACACCTTGTTGGACGCAAAGAGAATGTGCGCGTCAGGCTTGCGTTCTTCAGCAGCGAATCCCTGGTGCACTACCCTATGACCCATGAATTAGATCTTCTCTCGAGGCTCAATACGGAGCAGTTTGACATGATCGGCTAAGAACTTGGCGAATCGGATATGAGTCAGAGCAAACCGCACGACACAGCCATTCGGTCAGCAGGTCTGATTGCACACCAGTTGCAGGCGCCCCTGAGCGCGGTGAGCAGCCATTTGCGGACGCTCCTCGGGGGGTATGCCGGCGCGATGACGCCAAAGCAACGCACTCTGGTGGAGCGGGCCAACGCGCGCTGCGACGAAGCGATCGCAGCGGTGCAGCGGATGCTGTATGTCGTACGAGAGCTGGACTCTCCGTCCGCGACGCAGAGCATCTGCAATCTGGGCCAACTCCTCCACCGCGTTCATGCGTTGTTTCTTCAGAAAGCTGCTGAGGAAGGCATTGACTTCGAGGCGGTAAACGAGGCGGGCGATGTTTTCGTGAAGGGCGATGCGCCTGCGCTGACGGAAGCCGTGGCGGCCTTGGTCGGCAACGCTGTCAAGTACACGCCTGAACATGGGCGGGTCCGGCTGAATCTTGCACGGGCGCCAGGCAATTTCGTCTGTCTCACAGTTGACGACTCCGGCATAGGAATCCCGGCGGAGGAACGAGAGCATATCTTCGAACCTTTTTTTCGCAGTGCAACTGCAGAAGGTTCTGCGCGGCCCGGGGTCGGCCTGGGGCTGGCTTTCGCCAAAACTGTGTTCGAGACGGCGGGCGGATCGATCACGGTCGGGACGTCTGATCTTGGAGGCGCTGAGTTTTCGGTTCTGCTTGCTGCGGCGGAACCTGCGGCGGCAAAAGCTGAAGAAGAAAGCAAAGCGAGACAGCCTCTTAAGGTGGTGATCGTCGGTGGGGTCACGGCAGGCCCCAAAGTGGCATCCAAGATTATCCGTATTCGTCCGGACACCGAAGTTACAGTGATCGAAAGGGGGCGTTTCTTGTCCTATGCGGGTTGCGGTCTTCCCTACTACGTCTCAGGAATGGTCCGTTCACAGCGCGAGTTGATGTCGACCGCCGCAGGAGCGGTGCGCGACCCGGTCTTCTTTCAGAAAGTGAAAAACGTGCATGTGCACAACGAGACGGAAGCCATCGAGATCGATCGAGAAAACAAGCGCATCCTTGTACGCAATCTCCTGACATCGGAAGACGCCTGGCTCGACTATGACAAACTGGTTTTGGCTACGGGCGCAACGCCTGTCAAGCCTCCTTTGCCGGGAATCGATCTCCCTAATGTCTTTACGCTGCACGGGGTCCATGATGCCGAAGGCATCCGTTCCATGCTCAGTGAGGGCAAAGCGCGCGACGTTGTAATTGTAGGCGGAGGACTTATCGGGGTCGAAGCAACGGAGGCGTTGGTGGAATCAGGATGCCGTGTCAGCATGGTCGAGATGATGCCGCAGGTTCTGGGCATGCTTGATTGGGAAATGGCCAAGCTGGTTGAGAGACACATGGAAGCCAACGGTGTCAGGGTCTTGACGGGCACGAAAGTCACCGCTATTGAAGGCGAGGAATGGTCTACGCAGGTTGTGACCCAAACCGGCAAGCTCTCAGCCGACATGGTGATCATGGCTGTCGGCGTTCAGCCCTCCGTAGGACTTGCACGGGCAGCCGGCCTTGACATAGGCGAAACGGGCGCCGTCAAAGTCGACGAATTCATGTGCACAAGCGACCCGGACATCTATGCAGCAGGCGACTGCGTGGAATGCAGGGACATCGTGACGAGAAGGCCCATCTACATGCCTCTCGGCTCGACGGCCAATAAGCAAGGCCGCGTGGCTGCCGTCAACCTATGTGGAGGCCGCGAGAAGTTCCCCGGGATACTCGGCAGCACGATCTGCAAGGTTTTCGAGTATTGCGTGGGGCGCACTGGGTTGACCGAGGCCTCGGCCCAGGCACTCGGCTACGACGCCGTCGCCGTGCTGGTCCCTGCTCCCGACAAAGCCCACTTCATGCCAGATGCGCAGCCACTCATGCTCAAACTTGTTGTGGATGCGGCCACACGCAAAGTGCTGGGCGCTCAGGTGACGGGGCCGGGCGACGGCGCCAAGCGCGTCGATGTCGCGGCTATGGCCATTGCGGCGGGAATGACCGTGGACCAGCTTGCCAACGCCGACCTATGCTATGCGCCTCCGTACTCGCCGGCCATGGATAACCTGATTACGGCCGCGAACGTGGCCCGCAACAAGCTTGACGGTTACTTGACGGGCATCACGCCGATGGAGGTCCATCGCGCAATGATCGCCGGCGGAACGGCCGTGACTCTCTTGGATGTGCGGTCGCAGGAAGAGTTCGAGGAGATCAGGCTTCCCAACTCGATTAACATTCCCTTGGGAGTGCTTCGCAGGCGTCTCCACGAGCTAGACAAGTCCAAGACCATCGTCACGTTCTGCAACATCTCGCTTCGGGGCTACGAGGCGGCCCTGATTCTGAAGGCTGCGGACTTTCCCGATGTGCGCGTGTTGGACGGCGGCACCGACATGTGGCCTTACGAAAAGCTGACGTGAGCGGCGTGAGTACACTCGAGTCAGTCATTGCCCGACGGCAAAATCGGGGAATCCATGGTTGCCGAATGCGGAATACCCTGCTACAATTCGATGTAGTTATTCTAGAAAGCGTTCAGACCAGATGCGGGACGGCCCGCATCACAAAAGTCCTGCCTTGCTCGGAAGCAAGGCAGGGTCGAGAGACGTTCAAAGGGAGGAAGGTCCCATGTGCATGAATATGCGTTTGTGGCTTGTTGTGTTGGCGCTGATTGCGCCCGGTGTAAGCGCTATAGCTCAGACTGAAGACGGGGGCAGTCTGCAACGGCTTGGGCTTACTGTTCGAGGTTGGCGCGCGAACCTTGACGGCGATACAAGTCTGATTACCAACCTTATAGGCGACCGGCTTGACCTTGACCGGAAGCTCGGCATCGATGATGAAGACAGTCTCGACGCACGGATCCGTTTGCAGCTCACCCGCAACCATGCTCTTGTGTTTCGTTATGTCTATCTGGATTTCAGCGGTGAGAATACTGTTGTCGAGCCCCTGCTGTTCGAAGGAGAGCTGGCCGGGCTCGCGAGCTACGTCGAGAGCGACATCGAGCTGCATTATGGACGTGTCGGCTGGCGATGGAGCATTATCGGAGACCCTACAGAACGTTTTCACCTCGACACCGTTCTGGATGCCGCGGTGTTCAGTCTCGATGCGTCGGCCAAACACTATGACGTGTGGAATTACTTCGTGCCCGAGGAGCACAGCTTCGATGGAACAATTGGGCTTCCGGTAGTCGGGTTGGGGTTTAACGGCCGCCCCACCAAGTACCTCGAGGTATTTGGGGAATTCGCGGGGATGTATGCTGGAGACTACGGCCATCTCTTCGACGCTGAAGCGGGACTGCGCCTTCCATTTGGGGACCATTTTGCGATCGAAGGAGGCTATCGTTGGTTTGCTATCAATGGCCGCTTTGGAGAGTTCGACGACCTGCCGTTAGTTCCGAAACTTCTTGGAGCTGAGGAGGAAAAGGAAGCCGATCTCACCATGGAGGGCCCGTTTGTCGGCGTATCGATACGCTTCTGACCTTCCCAGCGAAAAGAAACTCACAAGCCCCTGTGCAACGACCCCCGAGGCGCTCGCGCAGGGGCTTGACTTTTTAGCAGAAACCGGCCGGGCGTTTACGGGTCAAGTGTGCCCGGTCTCAAGTCCATGGGTACGGGCAGCGGCTTCTCACAGGCACTATCGAGCTCGACATAAGCTCCTTTCTCCGACGAGGTCAGAAAGGCGTGCATGATGTCCAACACATGATAGGCCAAATCGCCGCTCGCCCGGTGAGGACGACCGGACTGAAGCGCGTTGGCCATGTCAGCGAGGCCGATTCCGCGGCTGTTTTCCGTGTAACCATGGCTGAGGGGAACCGTTGCCCAGTCTTTGCCTCCCTTGCGGAAAAGGCGAACCACACCGCCAAAGGTGTTCGGGTCGGGTACGCTGAGCGAGCCTTCCGTGCCGTGAATCTCGATGCAGGGCAGCGTGTGAACCCATACGTCAAAACTGGTCACAATCGTGCCGACGGCGCCGCTGCGGAAGTCCATGGTTCCCGCGATATGCGTAGGGGTGTTGACCTTCACGACGGTTCCACGCCTTGGCTCGCTGGTAATGAGACGCTCGGCGAAGGTGATTCTGGCCGAGCCCGCCACGCGCCGGACGGGGCCGAGCAAAGCCACCAGTGCCGTAAGATAATAAGGTCCCATATCAAACATGGGGCCGCCGCCGGGTTGGTAGTAAAAGTCAGGGTCTGGATGCCAGTGTTCGTGCCCATGACACTGCATGAAAGCAGTCGCAGCAACGGGCTCGCCGATCCAGCCGTCGTCAATGAGCTTGCGGCAGGTCTGAATGCCGCCGCCCATGAATGTGTCGGGTGCGCACCCCACGCGCAGTCCCTTCTGCCGGGCGCGGTCGATGATGGTCTTGCCGTCCTCACGCGTTACGGCGAGGGGCTTCTCATTGTAGACGGACTTGCCCGCGTCGAGGGCCTTCAGGGCCACCTCGGCGTGGGCCAGGGGTATGGTCAAGTTCAGGACGATGCCTATCTCAGGATCTGCGAGAAGCTCTTCCACCGAACAGGCTTTAGGAACGCCGTGCTTAGCGGCTTGGGCCTCTGCACGCTCCCTGATCAGATCGGCGCAGGCCGCCACCTCGACACGCTCGAGCGATTTCATGACATGGAGATAAGCATCGCTGATGTTGCCGCATCCTATCACGCCTACTTTCACAGGTGTCATTCCCGATTGCCTTCCTATTAGCGGCTGGCCCAGAGCATGCCGCGTTTCATGATTTCAAAACACTCCGGGACGTCAAAGTCCTTCGCGACATGGCCAAGCGACGAGTAGAAGACCCGCCCTTCGCCCCATCGCCGTTTCCAAACGACGGGCATAACGGTCCCGGCGATCCAAGGGACAGCATCCCCGGAGAACGTCGTCGTCGCAAGGACTTCGTTGGACGGGTCAACGTGGAGATAGTACTGCTCGGACCGCATCGAGAAATCGCTGAGTCCGGCAACAATCGGATCGTCCGGTTTGATGATGTGTACCTCGTAGCCCACAATGCCCCCTGGATGTGCGACCCAGTTGCCGCCCGTCATAAACTGGTATTCCGTGTCCGTGCGAAAGGCGTCGCACATTCCGCCGTGCCATCCTGCGATTCCGACGCCGCTCTTTACGGCATCGAGCAATCCTCTTGACTGCTCAGCAGATATCTCCCCCATGGTCCAGCACGGAACGACAAGGTCGAACGCTTTCATTCTGGATTCATTCGTGTAGATGTCCATATTGTCATGGATCTCAACCAGGTAGCCCTCAGCTCGCAGCACAGGTACAAAACGCTCGACGCATTGTTTGGGCTCATGGCCTTCCCAGCCGCCCCATACCATTAATGCAGACTTCATCCCTTGCTTCCTTCCCTGGTTTTTTCAGATTGCATTCTTCAATCAGCCGCCGCAACACCGCAAACCGCGTTCACTTGAGCGCACTAAAGACGACCGCCGGCAACACGTTCCTCCAGACGATCGTTCTGCAATCGACCGTCGAGAACCGGGCGTACATTTTCCGAACAAAGCGTTTCCCGCTCGGGAAGAAAGGGCTTTGCAGATACATGAACGTGGTGAAACGCCCGCCTTTTCGCAAGGCGCCGAGGGTCGCGTCCAGTAACTCGTCCTGAAGACTCTCTTTGAACGCTGTCCAAGGCAGACCCGAGACAATCGTATCGCAGGCCGGCACGCCGTGTTTTTCGAGGTAGGTCCGGATATTTGCGGCCGAATCATGGTAGACCGTCAGATTGGGGAAACGCGTCCGAAGCCCAACGACGAACTCCTCGATCACTTCGATGGCGAAGAAGGTCGCTCCCGGTTGAAGTTTGCGGAGGATGACCTCCGTGACAGGGCCTGTACCCGGTCCGTACTCGACGACCACCGACGCCTGTGCGACCTCCGCGGCATTCGTGATGACCTCAGCAAGGTACTTCCCGCTGGCAGCGATTGCGCCGACTTCGAAAGGGAAACGGACCGCTTGTTTGAGAAATCTGGCTCCGTACAACCCCATAGCCTTTCGTTTTCTTTGAATGGGAGTGTCGCCTGACGCACCTGGATCGCCGGTCTCATGCCGACGGCCCCCGCATACCCTTTTGAGAACTACTATGATATCGCAAACGGAGCAATCCATCAAGAGGACGGCGCCTGAAACCATACCTGCTGTGCCCGATTGTGGACCTGATGGTGAAGGCGATCCTCGAGTAGAAAGCGACGCGTCGGCTCGAACCGAATCGGCGGCAAGGGGCGCGAGCATCGAGGCGAGTGCTGTCTCCGACGCCGCAGCGCGTTGCCGTATAGGTCGCGCGCATTGTAGAATGGGTCTGTTCACACCTACCCGCTCTGACAACGACAGGAGTGCCAAATGAACTACATCGCGGACAGAATGGCGCGCATTGACGCAAGCGGCATACGGAAGGTTTTTGCGTTGGCTTCGAAGTTGCGGAACCCTGTGAACCTGAGCATCGGCCAACCGGACTACGACGTAGACGACGCCGTTAAAGAAGCAGCAATTGCAGAGATTCGCGCCGGCAACAACAAGTACACCCAGACTTGGGGAATCGACGAGCTGCGGGCGGCATGCTCAGCTTACTACGAGCGTCATTTCGGCGCGCCTCTTGACAATGTAATGATCACGTCCGGAGTATCCGGCGGTTTGTTCCTGGCTCTCCTTGCGACCATCAATCCTGGGGACGAGGTCATCTTTGCAGACCCGTATTTCGTGATGTACAAGCATCTCGTGAGCCTGCTCGGGGGCAAATCCGTTATGGTAGACACCTATCCCGACTTCAAACTCAAAGCCGGGCAAGTCGAGAAAGCCATTACGAGCAGAACAAAGGTCTTGCTCCTCAATTCGCCTTCAAATCCCACCGGGACAACGTTGCGCCGCGAGGAGCTTGAGGCGATCGCGGGCGTCGCGCGCAAGCACGATCTCCTTCTCATATCCGACGAGATCTACGAGGTGCTGAGTTACGACGGCGTGCGGGCATCGCTGGCCGGGATCTACGGCAACACCTTGATTCTGAATGGTTTCTCAAAAATGGCCGCGATGACCGGTTGGCGGGTCGGATTTGCCGCCGGTCCCGAGGACCTCATCCAGAAAATGAACACGCTGCAGCAGTACACGTTTGTTTGTGCGCCTTCTTTCGCTCAGAAGGCTGCCGTCCTCGCGCTGGAACAGGACCCCTCGGCGAAAGTCGCACAATACCGGCGCAAACGGGACCTCGTTTACAACGGACTCAAGGAACGCGGCTTCACCGTGGTCAAACCTGAAGGCGCCTTTTACGTCTTCCCAGAAGCACCTGGCGGCGATGGCGACGCTTTTGTGGCCAAGGCGATTGAAAACAATCTCCTCGTAATCCCGGGCAGCGTGTTCAGCGAGAGGAAAACCCATTTCCGAATCAGCTTCGCAGCCGAAGACGAGACCATCCTGAAGGGTCTCGACATTCTGGGCCACATTGCACAAAACTGAGCGGAAAGAGCTCCAGTCACCTTATCTTCACGACAGTCTCATTCTGAATGGACTCGATGGCCGCAGCAAGCACCTTCTGGGCCGCCAATCCGTCTGCCCCGCTGCCGTCAATCTGGTCGGGTCGGGCGCCCTCAGCAACTTGCTCGACGAAGCGGTGGATGCGATTGCGAAACGTGTCGGTGAAGGTCTTCTCGGCGATGTCGCCGAAAACCGTGTTGGTGATGACGGTTTTCTCCATTGTTCCGGCAGGGTATAGCGTCAATTCGTAGAACATGTCGTCCAGGACGAAACGGCCGCCGGTCCCTGCTACTTCGCATCGTTCCATCGGGTGGCCTCGCTCGATGTCGTAGCTCCCCGTCAGACCCCCCACCATGCCATTGGCAAACTTGAAGCAGAAGTGGGCCGTGCTCCAGATGCGGCGTCCTGGGGCCTTGGTGGCGAAGCATTGAACGGCGACAATGTCGCCGCAAAAATACCGCATAATGTCGACTGTGTGAGGGTGCAGGGCCTTTATCTGAAACCAAGGAGAGCTTTCCCGGGGGTTTTTGATCCACATGGCCATGTTGACAAAGAGCAGATGGCCCAGTCGCCCTTCCTCGATCCATTGTTTGGCCTTGCGTGCGAGAGGCGTAAAACGGTGGTTCAGATTGACGCCGTAGCACACCCCTTTCTCTTTGGCCAGCGCGACCATTTCCTCGGCTTCCTGGATATTGTTTGAAATGGGTTTCTCGCCCAATACGTGGCATCCCGCTTCGAGGGCCTGGATGGTCGGTTTGTAGTGGTCGCTGGCGTACTCGTCGCCGCCGGTGGCAATCCCGCACAGGTCTGGCTGAAGCTGTTTTAGCATCTCTTGGACGTCATAAAACGCTGGAACGCCAAGTCTTTCCGCTGCGGCATCCGCACGTTCCCTGATAATGTCGCAGACCGCGACGAGTTCACAGAGCGGGCTCGTTCGGTACTGATCGCAATGCAAATTGCCAATTGGTCCTAAACCGATCACACATACGCGAAGCACGGTAAAACCCCTTCTTCCTTCTTGTTGGCCGTGTATTGACACGGCGATTAAGCGACGCTTGCGCGGCGATTGTAGCGCGCCACCAACGCAAATTCCAGTGGCCGGGGCAGAACTAAACAAAGCCACCCTGACGCTTTTTTGAAAGATAACGGATGGTCATGAGTTGCTGAGATCGCGAAAGAGAAGCGACCGCGTATTGTGCGTTTTGAAGACAGGACTCCCCTCGATTGGAGCGGTTTTGCTGTGCTAAAATCAGCCTCAATGACTACAACTGTCACATTGGCCGAGCTTTACAACCCCGTGAAGGGGGAGCTTGTCTCAGTTCGCAACGGCGTGGGCGAACTCTGGGCGGAAGCATTGCGGCTGGTTCACGGGGAAAGCATGAAGACCCCGAGGATGGGCGGCAAGATGTTGCGGCCAGCGCTTGCGCTTATGTCTGCAGGGGCGACAGGAAGTGCGGACCTCGAGCGATTTGTCTCGATGGCTACAGCGATGGAGCTGTTGCATCTGGCGGCCTTAGCGCACGACGACGTAATTGACAAGGCTGAGATGCGGCGCGGCGTGCGCTCATTGCATGCCAGGTGGGACAACCATGCAGCCGTTTTGGGAGGCGACTACCTGGTCGCGCGGGCGATCAGACTTTTGGGCGTTTACGACTGTTGCGACGTGATTGTCAACGCAATAGACTCCGTACGCGAGATGGCTGAGGGCGAGCTTGAGAGTTTTGGTTTCGGGCCCGACAACGCGACCCCGGAACAGTGCATCAGCCTTGCCCGCCAGAAGACAGCCAGCCTGTTCGCCGTGACGTGCAGCACCCCGGCTCTGCTGACCGACAGAACCTACCGCGATACGCTTCACGAGTACGGCATGGCCCTTGGCGTGGCTTTCCAACTCATTGACGATTTGCTCGATCTGACGCAAGACGACAGCGTTCTTGGCAAACCTGCTTGCGGAGATCTTGTCGCGGGGAAGAAGACGCTGCCGATAGCGTATTTGCGTGAAGGGTTAGACTCGAGCAACAGGACGCACCTGGACAAGCTCAACGGGGCCACCTTAAGCGCCGGGGATCGGGAATGGGTGGCGACACTCGTCGAAAGCTCAGGAGCCCGCGAACGAACGGAATCCCTCGCACGCAACTATGCGGCGAAGGCCCGCGTCGCCCTGGACCGAATCCCGCCTTCCACGTATCGGGACTCGATGTTGGGGCTCACGGAATTTGTTGTGGTACGCGGGTATTAGAAGGGCAAGGCAGGCGACGCTGGACATGGGAGAGTCATGCATTGGTCGGGCGTGCTCCCGGCAAGAACGGACCCCGCCAGTCGCGACAAAGCGAATAAAGGCAGCTGTTACCTCGTCTTGTTTCTTGAGTGAGGAGTTGTGCCCTTGAGTGCTACCTTTGAGTCGGCCCTCTCTCGCGACGGGAAAGGCGAGAATGCCGGCAAGGTCAGCGACCCATCGGCGGCGCGGGAACGCGAGGTTGCCGACTTGGTCGCAGCGGCCCGCAAGGGGGATTCCAGGGCGTTCGAGGGGCTTGTCCGTCTCTATCGGAACGAGGTTTTTGCTCTGTCCCATCATTTTGTGAGGAATCGCGAGGAAGCTTGGGACTTGTCCCAGGATGTTTTCGTGAAGGCCTACCGAGGGCTGAAACGTTTTCGAGGGGACTCGAGTTTCAAGACCTGGCTGATGCGCATTACCGCCAATCAAGCAAAGGATTTTTTGAAGAAACGGCGAGTCGAGACCGTCTCGTTTGATGAAGCTATTGAAACGAAGCACGTGTCAAGCCAAGGACTCGACCCACGAAGACAGTTGGAAGCCTCGGAGATAGGCGAAGCGATCTCGGCCGCTGTACGGACCCTTTCAGAAAAACACCGGACGGCCTTCGTACTCCGGGAATTCGAGGGATTGTCCTATGAGGAAATGGCAAAGGTGATGAAGTGCGGCCCCGGCACCGTGATGAGCAGACTTCATCATGCCCGGAAAAGAGTGCAGCGTTTTCTGTTGAAGAGGGGGATTGCGGAGGATTACTCCGATGAGTAAATGCCGCTGGACGAGACAGATCGAAAAGTGGTTTGACGGTGAAGAGGCCGGCAAGAGCGGAGACATAGAAAAGCATCTTGCGTCCTGCCCCCACTGCACCTCCTATTTGAGAAGCCTGAGAACTCTGCGTGAACGTGTTCGCCTCGTCTCCCGCCGCGAGGAGATTCAGGATGCCCAGTTTCCGGCATTCATGCACGGTATCCGCGAGCGGCTCGAGGCGCCCCCCCGCCGCTCGGCCGGCATGTGGGCTGCAGTCTCCCTGGTAACAGCCTCGATCATCGTGGCTTCTGCAACGCTTTTGATCATGACCGGCGGGCCGCAGTCTGTGAAGGCCACAGTCGTCGAATCGTACAGCACGGACCTCGAAGGGGCTACCGTCGATACATACTCTACTGAAGACGGCACGGCGGTCGTTTGGGTGAATGTCACAGGAAAAGACATCCAATGAAAACGCTCGTGCTATTGACACTTGCTCTCACGTTGACAGGCGCTGATGATGAAAGGGATGGAGAGCCGGTCACGGTCGAGGTCGTGGCCGTGCAGGCGACTCAGGAGAATCGGCCGGCCAAGTTCTACGCCCCGGGCCTCGAGTGGCTCGAGGAGCTGCTCGAGCAACCCAGAGACTATACAACCCGGAAACTTGCCTCTTATGACACCTACCGTAAGATCGCATCTGACCGCAAGCGCACGGTACTCGGCAAGCAAGCCGTATTCCCCATCAATCGGCGCTACACGCTCTATGTAACGCCGGTCGCGAAGGCTCCGGATGGGCGAATCCGCGTCCAGTCGCGTATCGTCGAGAAGAGAGAGGACAAGGAACAGAAAGGCTGGGAGCGGCCGCGCTTGCAGCTTCGGATCGGCAAGAAAACCCAGGATACGGCTGAAGACCGCAGCAGCTCGCCTATTCTTGGGTACCGCCCCTTGACGCCGCGACGGAGCGAGAACTCGGAAGCGCCGGTGCGTCTCGTCAAAGCGCTGGACACAACAAGTTTGGTGGCCCCGGGGCGCCGGTTGCTGCTCGGGGGTCTGAATCTCGACGCGGGGCAACTCGTGGTTGCCGTCACGTTATCCGGGTAGCCGCGTTTTCAGTCAGAAGCCTGGACTACGAGAATCCAGTCATGGATTTCAGGGGGCAGGGGCGGACACCACAATCCGTTCGAATCGGGTTCCACAGCGCCTAAGGCAATATCGCTTCCTCGGATCGGGTCAAAGTAACTTGCCTCATACTTCACGTGCGGCTCGAAGGCCGTGAGAATTGGCGGATCCCAAACAAAAGGCGCATAGACGATGCGCAACTTCCCCGGGATACCGACGGCAAGCGATGCATAGGCAGCATCCCCATTGGCAGGCGGCTTAACCCATTCGGGATGCCGCTCGAATTCCCACCACGCGAAGCGCCGGATGAAACGGCCTCCCAAGCCAATCTGCCGCGATCCGGGCAACTGTGCTGCCTCACGCCAGGGGGTATTGCCCCAGCAACGGCCGTGAGGCGACGGCCCGTAGGGCTGTTCCTTGGTGCTCATCTGCCAAATCCCATTGGCTCCATAAGTGTGGCCCGTCGTTCCATTCAGAACAGAATGGTAGAAGCACAAGCGCTGCACGTTCTGCCACGCGCGCCCCATGATCCCCTCGTAGTTCACCTCTGCATTCACCACAGGCATCCGCGGCTGGGCCTCGACTGCCTTACGCACAGACTGAATCGTGGGCACGATGCTGTCAAAATCACCGTGGCCCGTCTGCAGCATCTCGAAGTCCATAAGGCCCGGATCCTCGACCTGTTCCCGTCCAAACTGCGTAGGATGGATGGTGATCAAGTTGTGGTAAGCGTCGATCTCGCGCACATGAGCCATGACTTCCGTCCAGCCTTTCAACTGGAAGGTTGCGTCTTTCTCGGGCTGTTTGGAGAGGTAGTAAGGCATTTTCCCTTCTCCGCAGATACACCATACAACCGGATAAGCCCCATAACGCGCAATGAGGTAACGCCAGAACCGCTTGACGCGATCGACGCCGATCTGGGGAAGATAATAGCCCCACATGCCCACGATGCAAGGCATCAGCCCGACCTCAACCAAGTGCGCAATCTTCAGATCGGCAAGGTCGTAGAAGGCGGGGTTGATCCGTAGGAAATCCCGCTCGAAGGGATGGCCCGCCTCGTTCTCGCCCCGAGGATCCCAGGCATCCATATCGGGCAGCGGTCCCGCGACAATCTGGATGGTGTTGAAACCCTTGGCGACCCGATCCGCCGCAAGTTCTTTGAACCCGTGAGGCCAGTCAAGGCGTTTTGTCAGCCCCATCCACCAGGTATCCCCCACCCAGAAGCAGGAGGTGCCGTCCGCATGCTCGAAGTGCCGTCTGTCAGCCGCCACACGGATGCGCCCATGGCCCATGAGATCGGATTGCCCCGTTGATGGGACCACACTAAGCGAGCCGGACTGCGCGTGAAGGCCACGGTCATCCCGATCCGAGCAAACCGACTCGAAACGGTAGACGCCGAGCTCGCTGCCCGAAAAGCGCACTTTCCACAAACCGCCGCCGTCCCAGAACGCCGGCACGCGCAGTTCGCGGCCGGACGGCGATGTGAACACAACGTCCAGGTCGAGTTCGTTGTAGGGGTCGCTATGTTGCGCAGTGGACTCGAAAGTGAACTCGGCAACATGATTCCTCTGGACTGTTATCTGCATTTCGCATCTCCTATTAAGCCGCTGTCCAGCATAGGGTCATTCCAGGCCGCGGGTGTCTATGCTGCGCCTTTTATGTGTAGTTCGCAAGAACCAGTACGGTTTCAGAAGCTAGGTTTGCCCTGTCTGCGCCAGATCGCAATCTGACGGTCGCGCCTCTGTTTCTGGGCGCGGCGGACTCTGCTCAACCATGCTTGCGCATCATAGCACGCGGGCAGCATCCGGACTATGAACGGTTCAAGGACATCCGAGTCCCAGATGTCGCAGAAAGAGTCGTACAACTGGGCGTGATTTTCGAGGCGTTGTTTGTCGGTATACGGCCGGTTCAATACGACTTCATCGAGATCAATAAACCAGAAGCGGCTGCCGTCTTTGGTGTAGATGTTCTTGCCGGAAAGATCGGCATGATAGGCGCCGGATGCGCATAGGGCGTTCACCGCCTCCGCGATGCCAGCCAGAAAGACGTCGACATCCCCCTGGCGTGCGCCCAACAGGCCTCGGGCATAATCTTCAACGTTGTGGTGTCCGTCAAGGTATTCGGTAATGAAGACGTTACCCAGGACAACGGGGCCCGCGCTGCGTTCGATCAGCGCCACAGGGGCGGGCACGCTGATGCCGTGCGCGTGAAGGAACAAGGCGGCGCGCCAAGCGCGACGATATCGCTCGCGTCTGAAGGTGTGTTTCAGGAGACCGCGACCGCAGTTGAACCGGCTTTCCTTCACCACCCACTCCCCGACGCGACGCGTTCGCGTCTTCGAAGACTGTTTCAACACCTCGCCTGGGGATGCTGCTGCAGCAAAGATCCTATCCAGGGAGCAATCGGCTCGATAGTATACAAGCCATCCCCCGGCGCGCTCGGCGCGGATAGCGTCATCGACCATTCCGCCTCCGTTTCCGCCTTGTGATGCCGTCGGAGAGCATGCCCTTAACGCGATAGGCCACATCGAGCCAATGAGGAATGACATCGGCACCGTAACCGTCGAGAATGCGCTCAAAAAGCTCCGGCGGGAAACCGTTTTTCCCGAGCGATCGGCGCAAACGCAAGAGGTTGCGCGCCCGACGCAGTGTCGAGAGTTTCGGGAAAACGCGGGCCTTGTCGAGGTCGATAAGATGGATCCCGGTGTGCGTAACGAGAATGTTGCCAAGCTGAAGGTCGGCGTGACAGATGCCAAGCTCGTGCATGTGGCGGACAGCGCGTCCAGCGTGAATGAGCAGCGGCTCGAAACGGCCGGCGTTGCTCTGCAGACGCTTAAGAGCAGTAAACAAGGTTACTGCCTCGATCTCCCGGGTGGCAACGGCGCCTCGGAATGCGATCCCTTTTCGCTCCCAGAAGACGCCCAAGGGTTCAGGAACGGGCAGTTTCCTGCTATAGGCATAGAGGTGAACGCGGAACTCGCGCAAGGGGCGGTTAGAAAAAGGGTAGGCGTCTTTGAACAAACGGCGCACGAGCCCGCCCCGTCTGCACGTCCGGATAATCCCGGTTTCGCCGCTGCCGAGTGGAAATCGAAAAACAAGGGCATTGCGCCCGCCCTTGCGCACGGGAATGCATGCTTTTCCTTCAAAGAAAGCGGCCGCGACGTGTTCCGCGTATGAATGGTGCACCAGCGCGGTCTGTCGGCCGTTGTGTATGCTTACGTAGGGTGTCAAGGTCGTTGCATTCCCATTCACGACGATAGCATGTGGTTGCAGCGGCGCGCCAGTAAGCGTTTGCGCAACCGCACCGAGCAAAGCAGGCCGCCAAGTTGATTTGCGCAACAAGAATTGAGATCCTGCCTGTTGCCTGTTCTGCCGCCCTTGAAACGGCCCCCTGGGCATGGGTTAGAATATGGGTAAGTGGAAGGTAAGGGCAACGCGCATTTATACGGGCGCTGGTCAGGAGGGAGAACTGTATTCTTCCCTCGAGAAAGAAGAAGGCTCGGGATTAACCTCCTGAACTACAAGGAAATGGGAGACGCCAGATGTCCAGGAAAACACGACGGGATTTCCTCAAACAGACGGTCGCGGCGAGCGGTGCAATGACTCTGGCCAGTCAGGCCGTATCCGCTCAGGAAGCAGTAGATGCGCCCCTTGACATGGCCGTTTGCCGTTGGAAAGGCGCATCTGTAGAAGATGAGGGCGTCGCCGAGATGGCCCGGAAGCTGACCGTAGCGGCGATGGACGCGCTGGGCGGGATGAAGCGTTTCGTAAACCAGGGCGACGTGGTCTGGGTGAAGCCGAACATTGCGTGGGATCGCAGACCTGAACAAGCGGCCACGACCAACCCGGCCGTTGTTGCAGCACTTGTCGAGCTGTGCTACAAGGCGGGTGCCAAAAACGTGAAGGTCGGCGATCACCCCTGCAATGAGATTACAAAAACCTACCCCCGTAGCGGTATCGAGCAGGCTGCAAAAGAGGCCGGCGCCGAGGTGGTCTATATCGACCCGAGCCGCTTCCGCGAGACCGAGATCGGCGGCAAGGGCCTCAAATCAATCCCTGTCTACACGGAGATCACGGACTGTGACCTGGTGATCAACGTGCCTATTGCCAAACATCACAGCGCCACAACGGTTACGCTGTGTATGAAAAACTACATGGGCGTTGTCGACAACCGGGCGAAATTCCACCAGGATCTCCCCACCACTATTACAGATATCTCGCTGTTCATGAAGCCAAGACTCTGTGTGCTTGACGCCATCCGGCTGTTGACGGCCAACGGCCCCACAGGAGGCAACCTGGCCGATGTGAAACGAGCGGATACGGTCGTTGCAGGGACGGATATCGTCGCGCTCGACGCCTTCGGCGCGTCTCTTTTGGGCTACAACCCTCAGGAAATCGGAACCATCGTGTCCGGTCACAATGCAGGGCTTGGCCAAATCGATTACAAGAAGCTTCGCTATAAGGAAATCGCGCTCGCGTGAGCCCAGTCTGGATAAGATGGATTCGGCGCCTCGTCCAAGGGAGCTTCCTCCTGTTGTTCTTCTGGCTTGTCGTAGGGGCAGCAAGGAACGATTCCACTACAGCCAGCCGCGGGATGCAGCTTTTCTTCGACGCGGACCCCCTCATCGTGCTGGGAACGCTGCTATCGGCCCACACCGTGGCAATAGGGGCGCTGCTCGCTGTGCTGACTTTGGCCGTTACCGCTCTGTTCGGCCGGGTGTTCTGCGGGTGGGTCTGCCCTCTCGGCACGCTGAACACCATGATGAGCTGGTTCCGGCGGCGGCGAATCGAGCGTTTCTCGAAGTGGCAAAGAGCCAAGTACTATCTACTCGTGGCGTTGCTCGTGATGGCGGTCTTCGGGGTCCATTGGTTTGGGGTGCTTGATCCCATTTCGTTGACCTATCGCAGCTTAACGTTCTTTGTGCTCCCGGCTGCACAGTACGCCATTGAAGACGGGTCCACTGCCGTGTTTCAATCGGACCCAGCAATCGGACCTTTTCACATTACCTCGATCACGGAGCCGGTCTATGGCTTTTTCCGCGAGCAGGTGTTTGCAGTCAAGGGACAAGCCTTTCGCAACGCGCTGCTGGTTGCCGGCGTATTCATCGGCATACTTGGGTTGAACCTTGTTCGCAGGCGGTTCTGGTGCCGATACATCTGTCCCCTGGGGGCATTGCTGGGTCTTGTCGCCAGACGCCCCGTACTTCGGTTGAAGCCTGGCGAAGGCGCCTGCACGGGATGCCGGGAGTGCGCCGCCGTTTGCCAAGGTGCAGCATCCCCGGAAAAGCCTGGCAAATGGCAGCCGTCCGAATGCTTTATGTGCTGGAACTGCGTGCCGTCTTGCCCGGAGAAAGGGTTGGCTTTTGGTTTCGGGTCGCCGTTTAAGTCGCCCACGAAAGCAAAGCTCGACCTCGGAAAACGCGCAATGCTCGCGTCGGGGGCAGGGGGATTGGCAGCGCTGCTCGCTTTTCGGCTGAGCCCGCAAGCCCAAGCCCGAACTTACAACAAGGATTTAATCCGCCCGCCTGGCGCACGGGGAGAGCGCGAGTTTCTCCAGCGCTGCATACAATGCGGTTTGTGTATGCGGGTCTGCCCAACCAATGGCTTGCAGCCGACGCTTTTCGAGGCGGGCATTGAAGGCATATGGACGCCGCGTCTCGATCCCCAGATCGGTTACTGTGCGTATGAATGCAACCTCTGCGGCCAAGTGTGCCCAACGCAAGCCATCCAGCCCCTTTCCATGGAGGAGAAACAGAAGGTAAAGCTGGGGCTTGCGTCTATTGATACGTCGCGTTGTCTGCCCTACGCATACGGCAGAGACTGCATTGTCTGCGAGGAGCATTGCCCCCTGCCGACGAAGGCCATCTATTTTATCGAGGCGCAGGTCCCCATGCGCGATGGCAGCGTGAAAACAGTCAAGCAACCCCATGTAGACCCGTCCCTGTGCATTGGATGCGGCATCTGCGAGAACAAGTGCCCTTTCGAAGACAAACCCGCCATTCGTGTCACAAGCTCGAATGAGAGCCGTCATCCGAACGCCCAGCCGATTCTCCCGGACTACAGCGAGGGCGGGGGGTACGGAACATACGGCGGCTCGAGCGACAGCTCGGGCGGCAGCAGCCCCTACGGGTTCTAACAGCGCACTGCAACATAAGAACCTTGACGAGGCCGGGAGTAGGTTATGTTTCCAATTCGCGACAATGTGCCGAGCCGGCGGCTGCCTGTCGCTATGTGGGCGCTGATCGGCGTCAACATATTTATGTTTGTGTTCCAATTGGGTCTTCCGCAGGAAAGACTCCTTCGCCTTGTGCACTTTTTTGGGATCGTGCCCAAACGGTATGTTCACCCGGACTGGGCTGTGTGGGCCGGCTTTCCCGCCGATGATTACTGGCCCTTTCTGACGAGCATGTTCCTCCACGGAGGCTGGTTTCACATCATCGCAAATATGTGGACCTTGTGGATATTCGGCGACAACGTGGAGGATCGCATGGGGCCGTTGCGGTTCCTATTGTTTTACTTGCTGTGCGGCATCGCTTCAGGCATCATCCACATGATATCAACTCCCTTGTCGACCGTGCCGGCGATCGGCGCATCAGGCGCCATCGCTGGCGTTCTGGCAGCTTACCTCTTTCTCTATCCCCGGGCACAGGTCATTTGCGTCGTCCCAATCCTGTTTTTCCCCGTGTTTTTTGAGCTGTCTGCGCTTGTTTTCATCCTGATTTGGTTTTTCTCCCAATTCATCAGCGGATCGTTGTCTTTGATGTCGCCCCAAGAGGGCGGAGGTATCGCCTGGTGGGCCCACATCGGAGGATTCGCTTTCGGCGCTCTCACGCACCGCTTCTTCGTCTCGAAGCCAAGACCCCCAGACCCATACAGCGACGTTTCACGCCTGCAACGCCGTTGGGACACGCGACGGCATTACTGATGCTGGCCACGGAACGGAGGCCGTAACTGGCCAGCTGGACAAAGAGGCAGCGAGAGGGTTCTAGCCCTGTCGCACGGATATCCTTGCCCTGCAAGGTCTTACAAAACCGGACGGCCAACGGGAACATCCGAGGTATCTTGACCTTGTCTCGAGGCTCAGTATAGACTCTCCGCCCATGGTCGTTAGGAGGATGCAAGGAAATGCGTGGAGTTAAGAAGATTGTCCTGATTGCTGTGGCGCTAGTGATGGTGGTTGTCAGCATTGGAGGGTGCCACACAATCCGCGGCATGGGAAAAGACATCGAACGCGGCGGCGAGAAGCTCCAAGATGTAACCCAGTAACGCCATGGGTCCGTGCGTTACGCGCCGTGTTTTGCCCGCATCCAGTTTCCTCTACTCTACGCGAAGAGGAAAAGAGATCCGTCCATAGCCTTGAGGGGACGGCTGTTGCCTGTACTGCATCGGGAAGATTCAGACCGACCACCTATCAACTCGAGCTTGAACGCCAGCCCCGGCTGGGCGCCCAAGGAGCTTTACGCTCCGCAAAAGACGGCCCTCGTTCCCTGGAGGCGCCGATGAGTATCGGCATGACTGCTGGATGGCTGCTCTTTGTAACGCTGTTGACAACGTTTGCGCCGGCTAACGATGCTGATGCTCAAACCGAGGCCCCACTTCCCAGCAATGCCCTGCGGTCCCGTGCCCAAGCCTACGCCGGGGCGATCATAGAGGTTGCTGAACTGCGGGACCTGGTGGACCAGATAGAACGGTTGTCTATTTACCTCAAGTGGAGCAGTCGCTTTGACTCTGACTTCGAGCAGGGTCTCGACCAAGCCCGGCAGACAGAGAAAGCAATCTCGAAAATCCTCGATACGGACTGCGATGCGCCGGCAGTCTTTGAACCATCTCAAGAGAAACGATTGCAGATGGCAATTGAGCAATTGCCCGTTGCTGTTGCCCGTACGAGAGCGGACCGGGATAGAGGAGCAAGCTTGCTGCCCGTCTCGCCCGAGGCAGAGACAGTGCCGGATAAGCGGACGAAAGGAATTGCTCCAACAAGGTCGCTTGCGGCTCATTTCCAGGTTTTTCCGGTCATCATCTCCGGCAAACTGGACTTCTACAACGGCGACGGCGACTGGGATTTGCTCCGAGCCTTTGGGTTTGATGCTGTCTGCCCTTGGGTAGGCGCGTGGGGCTATCGAGGGCACGTCCCTTCCGGCTCTGTAAACGAGGTGATCGCCGACCGGGTGTCGCGCATTGAGGCGCTGGTCGCACGGAATGCACTGGAAGGCTTCAAGACGAGCATCTGGATCGAACCCGACGACGTCATCACAGCACTGGAGCGGCAACATGGACCCGAGGTCTACCTGCACGCGGCAGACGGCACATACTACTCACGCTCACGCATTCACAACAACGCCAACTTTTGGCATCCGGCCGTCGTGGAAGCGCTCGAGTCTTTTTTACGAGGTATCGGCGAACGTTTCGTGGCCAATCCAAACGTCCTGTGCTATGAATTGTTCGAAGAGCCCGATCTCGTATTTGCCCCCGCCAATCCGCCGGAGGGCCAGGCCTTGCCGCGCCACGCCGGCGGCTATAGCAAGCATGCAAAGGAGGCGTTCCAGAACTCTCTCCGGGCCCAATACGGGACCATCGCTGCTCTCAATACCCGATACCAAACAGATTACGGGGACTTCGACGAGGTCGTCTTGCCTGGTACAGCCCAATTGCCAAATCCAAGCGTTCCAGCACGCAGCGACTTTAACCGGTTCCGGTGCGAAAGCCACGCAGCATTTTTTGCGAAACTCGTCGATATCCTTAAAACAGCCGACCCCAACCACCCCGTTGTACCCCAATTCCTCCCCATGTCCTTCCTGGGACCCAGGCATGGGTTGGACCCATTCTTGCTCGCGCAGGCGAACTGGGATTTCTATTCGACTCATGACTGGCCCGGGCAAGGACCTGCTTTCGAGACCGCCTTCACCTACAGCGTCGCTCACTGGGCCGACAAGCCGCTGTGGAACGAGGAATACATCTGGTCGAACTGGGTCAGCCGTGATGCCGGCGAGGAGGCCTTGTGGGGTGCTGCTCGCAGCGGCATCTGGCGTCAGTTCGCATGGGGCAAACGGGCACTCGAACTCTTTGTCTGGGATGGGCTGTGGGACACGGACATTGAAGGGGACTGGAACAACGAGATCCTTAACCGCGCCTCAGGGATGGTGTTTCCACGCTTCGCAGCGGGCGTATTCGGCCATCTGCCGGGAAAACTGGACCGGCTCGCACCAATGGTTTACCCAACAGAAATTGTTAACGACGGCCTCGGCGTACTGGTGCCGACGGCAACCCTCCTAGGCGACGACAATCCTGCATCGACCCAGTGGTGGGGAAACGTCATTGCGCGTACGCTTCTCGCCGACCACTGGCTCCCCTTGTTTCTTCCGGAAGCGGGCATTGTTGACGGGTCAGTGCCTCTCGAGGCCTTCCATGTCATTGTTGTGCCCCCTGCTAGGGTGCTGCCGCGTAGGCTGGCGGCCCAACTCCTCGACTGGGTTGCCGCAGGGGGCACGCTTGTCTGGCAGGGTGCGCTGGGCACGATTGATGAAGACGGCGAACCCTTGGGCGCCTTTGATCAACGGGCCGACAAGGGCAAGGTCATCCTATGGGCGCAAGCCCGCGAGGCCGAGCACGGCGAAGGGAGGCTCGTGCGCTATGAAAAAGACGTTTTTAACAGCGACCGCGGCCTGCTCAGCCGGGTTGTGGCGCGGGAATATCCGGCTCGAGCGGTCTACTCGCCATCACAAGATCACGAACTGGTCTTGCGCAAAGCGCCGGACGGCAATCTGCTGCTCTTCGTCACCAGCCTCGAGTTGAAAAAGCCGGGTCTCACCTCCGTAAGCGTGCGCGGCCACTGGCCTCGCATCCTCGACCTGAGCATAGGCAGCGCCGTAACGGTCCCGGGGACATTCGACGGCGTCTTTACGACCTTCCCCGTTCGCACGGGACCAGGCGAGGGAGTCCTCTTCGCACTCTACCAATCCTAGACGCGGGTTGCTACAATTGGGCACAATGTCGCAACACAAACGAAAAGGGGAAAACCACAATGAACATCGTCCTCGTCGTATTTGACTCGCTGCGTAAGGATTGCATGAACGCGTATGGCCCCGCCCCCTGGTGGCCCCTCAAGACTCCTCACTTCGACGCCTTTGCCAAAGAATCGCTGATTATGACCCGGGCCTATCCGGAGTCGCTCCCGACTTTGCCGGCGCGGCGGGCCCTTTATACAGGCAGACGGTGCTACCCCTTCCACAACAGCGATTTCCGGCTTAAAGGCGACTTTGTCGGGGCGCCGGCTTGGGGGCCAATTCCCGAGGAGCAGCCGACTCTGGCCGAACTCCTCAGCGAAGCGGGTTACCGGACAGGTCTTATCGCCGACCTCTACCACATGTTCAAGCCGTCGAAAAACTATACGCGTGGGTTCCACCAGTGGACCTTTTTGCGGGGCCAGGAAAACGACCCCTATCTCTCGGGTCCGCGACTCACCCAGGAAGAACTCGACTACTGGCTGCCGAGAGAACTGCAGAATGAGGCGACCATTGAGTTTATCCAGCGTTGCATCACGAATATTCGCGACCGCCACGAGGAGGCCGACTACTTCTCCCCGCGCGTCTTGCGCGAGGCGGCCCGCTGGCTTGAACAGAATCAGGACGCCGACAGGTTCTTCCTAACAGTCGAGTCCTTTGACCCCCACGAGCCATGGCTCATACCTTCCCACTATCGTAAGATGTATCTGCCGGAGGAGGGTCAGGAACAGGTGAAATCAAGCTATGCAGATGTGTCGGGACTCGACCCGTCTCTGCTGAAACGGACTCAGGCCAACTACTGCGGCTCAGTGTCGCAATGTGACCGGTGGTTTGGTTATTTCATGGAGTCCATGCGCGTTCTTGGCTTGCTGGACAACACGCTTGTCATCTTCGCCAGCGACCACGGCCATAGCATTGGCGACCGCCACTACATGGGCAAGCGGGGGTATCCCTCGATGCCGGAGGTCTACGATACGTGCCTCATGCTCCGGTTCCCCAAGGCGGAACATGCCGGCAAGACCTGCGACGCCTTTGTCCAGCACACGGACATCACGGCGACCATCCTCGACGCCGCCGGCGCAACAATCCCGCCTGAAATGGACGGCGCCTCGTTCCTCGATTACGCTCTGAGCGGCAAGCCGGGTCCGCGCGACCACGTAACCATCGGCTGGGGTTCGACCCCGACTGTTGTCACCGACCGCTGGTGGTTTAACAGCAAGGTCAATGGGACCGGCATTCTTCTGTACGATTTGCAGGCCGCAGATCCCTTCGTCCGCAATGTCGCTAACGAGCATCCGGACGTGGCACGCTCGTTGTTCAAGGTAGCGGAAAGCGACGCGAAAGGCGGATACCCTGACTGGCTCGTCAAACTGGCCGACAACCAGGCCGATGCTCCCGGTTGCAGCGATATGGCTGCACGCGGATAGATAACCTGGACCCAAGCCGCTTCTTGTAGGGCGTCAAGCGCTGTTGTCCATTCGGCCACATCGGCCGGAGAGCAACAGCGCTGTTAGAATGCAGCCTTTGACATCGTAGAAAGGGCTATCTGGCGAATAGTCAAGGTCACTCCCTATGGTTAAGGGATGCCCTATCGCGGAGCGGCATCGGGCAGGCCCCCGTCGACCGGGATGGTCGCACCCGTTGTGGGCGTCTGGTGCGTGACAAAGAAAAGGACGGCATTCGCCACGTGCTTGGCCGTTACCCGCGCCTTGAGCAGGTTCCGGCTCCGATAGTACTCTTCGAGGCCCTTTTCGTCGAGTCCGCGCGCGCGCATCCTGTCAGGACCGACAGTCGCCCACAACCCTGATCGAACATCCCGATCCGAGAATACGGCGTCGGGCGAGACCATGTTGACGCGTATCCCGTGCTCGGCCAGTTCCAGACTGGCGATCCGGCCTAACTGATGACTGGCCGCCTTGGTGGCGCTGTAGGCACCGAAACGCGCGCCCGGTGCAAAGACGTTCTTTGTCGAGATGAGCACCATGTCGCCGCCGGCGCCTTGTGCGATCATGAGCTTCGAGGCCTCGGAGATGGTCAAAAGCGTGCCTTCCACGTTGACCCGTTCAAGTTTGCGGAAGGTCTCAAGGTCCAGCTCGTTCAGCGCGGCCACATGGGCGATCCCCGCATTAACCACGGCGATGTCGATGCCGCCCCAGCGCGCAGCTACCGCATCGAGTCCCCGGGCGACAGAGGCCCGGTCCGTCACGTCAAGCGCAACAGTTATAAGATGGTCGCGAACCCCGTCCTCGAAGTGCGAAAGCATCTGCTCGAGTTGAGGTCCTGCAAGGTCGGTTGCGGCGACAGCGCAACCCGCGTCGAGCAGTCCGCGCACGACCCCGTGGCCGATGGCGCCCGCTGCGCCGGTGACGACCGCCACCTTGTTGCGGAGTGGGCCACCCTTCGAGCTGGCCGGCGACGCGACACAAACAACGCCCCTCCCGGATAGACAGACGACCTCCGGCTTCCTCCCGTGCGCCTCTTGGTACGCTCGAAAAGCCCTATCGAGCTCAGGTGTTTCCCCCTCGAGGAAAAGGGGTGGAGCGGAGGCAGCGGCCGCGAGCGCGGGAGCTTGGGCGCCCGGTTCGCCGCCAGCGTAAGCGACAGCGTCTTCGTCCGTAAAGGTCGACAACAAGGGCAAGGCAAGCGGTAGATCGGGGTCGCCTGTCTCGACTGCAAGCAGCCGCCGGATTCGCACCACGATTTCCGCCGTGAGCCTATCCATGGCCATCACCTTCCCCTGTCATTCTGTTCCTTGCTCAGCGTCTTTTGACGCGAGCGACCTCCTCCAGCATGAGATGAGCGTTGCCCGCGGGGTCTTTGCCGTCAAATACCGCGCTGCCTGTCACGATGATGTCTGCCCCCATAGCTGCGACGTCGGCGATGTTGTCTTTTTTCACGCCTCCGTCGACGGCGGTTAGAATGTCGCGCTGGGCGTCGTGGGCCATGTCATGCACTGCCTCGATGCGTGTCTTGACGTTGCGTATAAATGGTTGGCCTCCCCAACCGGGGTTGACGGCCATCACCGTAACCATATCGACCTCGTCGAGAAGGGGCCTGACAACCTCGATGGGCGTGCCGGGGTTGACCGCAATCCCCCGCACGATGCCGCGCTCGCTGTCGTTGGCATTCCTTACTTCCGTGAGTATCTGAAGAACACGGTGCACGTGATGCGTCGCCTCGACATGGACCGTGATGATGTCGGCGCCGGCACCAACATACGCATGCAGCTTGTCGATTGGGTCGACGACCATCAAGTGAACATCTTTGAGCATGGTGGTGCGAATGGCCTTGATGAGAGGCGGTCCCACCGTCATCATTGGACAGAAACACCCGTCCATCACGTCCACGTGGACAAGCTGGACCCCGGTCTGTTCGATGAGCGCTATCTCCTGCCCCAGCTTGAGTAGATCGGCCGTGAGGATGCCCGCACTGATAGTAGGGGCAACGGCCCGCAGGCGGTCAAGGGCGCGTGGCTCTGGCATCTGACTCCCCTTCGCTACTTCTTTTTCTCGTTTTTGAGCGTTTTGTACAGGTCGAGCGCCTCTTCGGGCTTCAGGTTCTCATGGACCACCCGTTTGACGGCCGTAATCATGGCCTCAGGCGCGTCGCACTGAAAGATGTTGCGTCCCATGTCGACGCCGGCCGCTCCCTCTTGCACCGCGTTGTAGGCCATGCGCAATGCGTCGAGCTCGGGCAGTTTCTTGCCGCCGGCCATAACGATAGGTACGGGAGACGAGGCTGTCACGGTCTCGAATCCATCGGCCACGTAGTAGGTCTTCACGAACTGGGCGCCCAATTCCGCACAAATGCGGCAGGCCAGGCGGAAATACTTGGCGTCGCGTACCATGTCTTTGCCAACAGCGGTCACTGCCAGCACCGGGATTCCATAGCGCAAACCCATATCGACCAGGCGGGTCATGTTGTGCACAGAACGGGTCTCGAACTCCCCCCCGATGAAGACTTGAATCGCCATAGCCGAAACGTTCATGCGGATGGCGTCCTCGATATCCACTGCAATCTCCTCGTCGGACAACTCTTTCAGGATGCTCGGGCCCCCGCTTGCCCGCATGACAATCGCATTCTTATACGCCGGAGGAACAGTGCTGCGCAGGATGCCCCGGGTCAACATCAGCGCGTCGGCATACGGCGCGAGAGGCATGATGTTCAGATCAATGCGCTCGAGCCCCGTGGTCGGTCCCTGAAAATACCCGTGATCGATTGCCAGCATCAACGTCCGGCCTGTGTCGGGGTTAAAGACACGCGCAAGCCGGTTTTTCATCCCCCAATCGTAAGACCCTGAACCCCGCAAGAAGAAGCCCGGGGTCTCCATTGGAATGTTTTCGTAAAAATTCTTGGTCGTTTCTTTGGCGACATCAGCTTCAGGCATGAGCAACTCCTTTCCGGTTTCATAGCGGCCGGGCGCCCCGATAGGCACCTGCCTGAACCCTGCCGCTAACAACGCAGCGGACGGATTCCTTGGATACAGCGGCAGAAGCCCAGCTTGACGGTCGGCATAAACGGTTGTTAAGCCCTGCCAGTTTATGCAACTTCTTTCCGTATGTCAAGCTTGCAGATGCAAGAATTTTGAACACACGCCCGCCCGTCTTATCCCCGACACTACAACGCTTTCATAGAATCAACGCCCCGATCCTATAACGCGGCGCCCTCCTCAGGCAATAGGCAGCGTTCCCAAACCCGCAGCCTGTTCGCAAACCTTGCAACATTCCGCCCGGATGGAGCGACGCAACCGATAGCAAGGGTCTTTGCTCCGGATTCCTGTGACGGGTCTCTGCGGCCCCGAGCGCTGTTACCCCGCGAGGCGCCGTTTCATCTCGCGCTTGCGGTCTTCGGCGGCCAGCGTCGCCTTGCGCACACGGACGCTTTTCGGCGTCACCTCGGCAAGCTCATCCGGCGCAATCCATTCGAGGGCGCTGTCCAATGTCAACACACGGGGCACATCCAAAAGAACCGTGTGGTCTTTGCTCGCCGCACGGTGGTTGGTTAAGGCCTTGCGCTTGGTGGGATTGCAGGGCAGGTCACCGGGCCGGGCGTGTTCTCCGACAATCATGCCTTCGTAAACACGATCTATCGGGGATATAAACAGGACCCCGCGTTGCTGCAGATTCTCGATGCTGTAGGAGGTGGCTTCGCCCGTGTCCGTGCTGATCATCGACCCACGACCGCGAATCGAGATTTCTCCAGACCAGAGGCCATAGCCTGTAAACCGGGAGGCCATGACGCCTTGGCCTCGCGTGTCGGTGAGAAACTCACTGCGGTAACCCATCAAGCCGCGGGTAGGGATTTCAAAGCCGAGGCGCACGGTATTGCCGTGTGTTTCCATGTTCAGGAGTCTTCCCATCCGATGCGAGACCTTTTCGATGACTATACCCTGATATTCGAGAGGAAGGTCGATGGTGAGCTCCTCAAAGGGCTCGAGCAGGCGGCCCTGGGCATCCCGGTGCGTGATGATCTCGGGGGGCGACACGCACAATTCCATCCCTTCCCTCCGCATTTCCTCGACAAGAATGGCCAGATGCAGCTCCCCGCGTCCTGAAACCCGTATCGCGTTCCTCCGGGCCGCGTCTTCGATTCGAAGGGCGACGTTGGTGCGCAATTCACGTTCGACGCGTGTCCTGATCTGCCGGAGCGTGACTGCCGCGCCCTCTTGCCCTGCGAAGGGACCGTTATTCGCCAAAAACAACATGGACACCGTGGGGTCTTCGATTTCGAGAGGCGGAAGGGCGGCATTCTCGAGACCAGGCGCTGAAATGGTATCGCCGATGGCCAAGTCTTTAGGACCCGCGATTGTGACGATGTCGCCCGCGCTCACCTCGTCGCACGCCACGGCGGTCAGGCCCCGCGTGGTCCAGAGATAAGTTGCCCGTTCCTCTTCGACACCGGTGACCTCCCACTCTTCCCGGCGGCTTCGATCGTGGTGGTGAAGCCATTCGGCCTGTTTCCATCGCGTGGCTGTTCGCGCAATGATTTGGCCGCGCCTGAGGCGCCCCTGCAACACGCGGCCAGCACCTGTACGGCCTATGTGGTCCGACCATCCCAGAGTGCTTATCTGCATAAGAAAAGGCGCATCGACTTTTCCGGAAGGCGCCGGCGCTTCCTTGATGATCGTCTCGAACAGAGGTTCCATGCCCTCACGCGGGTCCCCAGGATGGCGCGTCGCCCAACCGTGAAGTCCCGAACCATAAAGGATCGGGAAATCGCATTGGCTGTCGGTTGCGTCCAGTTCGACAAAAAGGTCGAAGGTCTTGTCAACGGCGTCGTGGGGGTCGGCGTTGGGCCGGTCCGTCTTGTTCACGAAAACGATGGGACGTAAGCCGAGGCGTAGTGCACGCATGAGCACATAACGGGTCTGCGGCATCGGCCCTTCGTTGGCGTCCACTAGAAGCAAGACCGAATCGACCATAGACAAGATGCGTTCGACCTCGCCTGAGAAATCAGCATGGCCCGGCGTGTCGATAATGTTGATAAGATAACCGTTCCATTCGACGGTGCAGTGTTTGGCGCGAATCGTGATGCCCCGCTCGCGCTCGAGCTCGTTGCTGTCCATCACGCGCTCTGCTACGTGCGCGTTGTCGCGAAACACATGGGTCGCACGGAAGATGCTGTCGATCAGTGTCGTCTTGCCGTGGTCAATATGGGCGATAATGGCCAGGTTGCGAATCCGGTCTATGGCCGGCATATATTTGTCAGTCCTTGTAGTCTTCGGAAATCGCCGTCAACGGCAGGAGTGGGAAACGTGAAAGCATGCGATCATATCGTGCCTGAAGGACGTAACGCAAACTGACAGCCTTTGCGTGGAGTCGACTACACTGCGTTCGACCGGCTCAAAACCTCGAACATGCTTCGCCGCCATATGGTATGGTACTATGCAATTTACCATAACTTGGCGCCTTTCGGAGGACCAAAACCATGTATTCCGTGTGCATTGCGGCAATGACCCTTTTTAGTATAGCAACGGAGGAACACGACATGCTCAAGTTCGAGAAGACGCGCATCGGGGATGTCACCTATGAGGCTGCCTCAGCGTTTGATGTCAATAAGGACGGCATTCTGGATATCGTATCGGGCGAGTACTGGTTCGAAGGACCGGACTTCAAGACAAAACACAAAATCTGCAGCGTAAAGGCGGTGGGCGACTACTTCGACGACTTCTCGGACTACCCTATGGATGTGAACGGCGACGGCTATCTCGACATCATCACCGGCGGATGGTTTGACGAAACGCTTCGTTGGCGGGAAAACCCGAAAGGATCAGCTGAAGAGTGGAAGGTCCATGACATTGGAAAAATCGGCAACATCGAGCGGCCGACTTTCTTTGACATTGACGGCGACGGCGAAATCGAGGTCATTCCCAATTGCCCCGGCGAGCCCGTGTCGATCTTCAAGCTCGAGCGCGACGCCGGCGGCAAACCGGCCGCCTCGTTCAAGCAGGTCTCCATCACGACGGGCGCGCAAGGGCACGGCCTAGGGTTTGGCGACATCAACGGCGACGGCAGAATGGACATCGTGTTGAACAACGGATGGTGGGAAGCGCCTCAACGGCCCTATGAGGAGGCGTGGACCTTCCACCAGGAGTTCGAACTGGGCGGCACCGCGAGCGTGCCGATCCTGGTTTACGACGTTAACAAAGACGGTCTCAACGACCTCATCGTTGGGATGGGCCACGACTACGGACTCTTCTGGTGGGAGCAGCAAAAAGATGGCGGCGGTAATCGGACATGGATCAAGCACGACATCGACTTGCACCGGAGCCAGTACCACGACCTGCAACTCGTCGATATCGACAATGACGGAGAGGTCGAGTTGATCACCGGAAAACGCTACCGGGCTCACCAGGGACATGACCCTGGCGCGGCCGACCCCGTCGGAATCTACTATTTCAACATCAACCGTGGTGCGTTCGAGCGGATTACCCTCGACTACGGCGAGCCAGACAAAAGCAGCGGGGCCGGGATCTACTTCTGGGTCGAGGATCTCGACGGCAACGGTTGGAAGGACATTATCGCCCCCGGCAAAGAGGGTCTGTATCTCTTCAGGAACCTTGGCGAGCTCTAAAGTGCACCAGAGATCGCGGCAGTGTAAGCGCCCCTGCGCCCGTTCGCGGGGGCGTTGGCCTTTAGAAGGCGCTAATCCTATCCTTTCAGGCTGATTGATGGCCGGCGGGGGAATCGCCAACAAGGGCAAGGCCGATCTCGTTGTTCAGTTCAAACCCAACATCCGTGGGACGGAAGGCGTCTTTTGTCTCGACCAGTAGACCCCTGTCAACCAGTCCTGCAAGTCTGTCGCCAAAGTCCACCTGTAGTTCAGAACCAAACCGCGCTCTGTAGTACCCTTTGTCAATGCCCGCAGCGAGCCGGAAATGCTGTATGAGCGTTTCCGTCTTAACCTCCCGCTGCGGCAGATCGAGGGACTCTGTTTTTCGTCCAGGGCCGTCGTAATAGACCTCAAGTTCAGGCGTATTCCGGGCGCGCACTCCGTCGATAAACGAATAGGCCCCCGGTCCAAAGCCGACATACTCCTCGTTTCGCCAGTAGATGAGGTTGTGACGACAGGCGTACCCGGGAAAGGCATAGTTCGAGATCTCGTAGCGCTCGTATGCGTCGAGCACCGCCGCAGCGAGCCTGTATAAGTCGAGGTAGGTCTCATCGTCAACGGCCTCATGGGCCCGCCGGGCGAAGGGCGTGCCTTCTTCGAACGTCAAGCCGTAGGCCGAGACATGGGGAGGCCTCAGCGCTCGGCAGGTATCGAGAGTCTCCTCCCACGCCTCGATCGGACGCGCACCAAAGATAAGGTCCATGCTCCAGTTGGCGAAGTGCTCTGCGACGGTCTCGCAGGCCCGCAGCGCCGCCTTCGCGTCGTGCCGCCGTCCAAGATAGCTCAGGGCCGCATCGCTGAAACTCTGAACACCCAAGCTGACGCGATTGATGCCGAGATCTGCCCAAGCTTGGGCCAACTCCGGCGCAACGTCGTCCGGATTGGCCTCGATGGTCGCTTCGACAGGGTCAGAAAACGCAAAACGCCTTTCCAACGCCTTGAAAATGCGCGCCAGCGCGTCTGGCGGCATGATTGAAGGCGTGCCGCCGCCGATAAACAGGGTCCCTGCTTCTCGCGGACCCTCGAAAGACGCAATCTCACGGCACAGAGCGTCTGTAAAGGCCTCGGGAGGGTCGCCGGACACTTGTTGACGGACAAAGTCGCAATAAGGGCACAAGCGGCGGCAGTAGGGTATATGGATGTAAACACCAATCATCACAAACGGCGCCACCGGCGGATAGGCCACCAGATAGCGCAGACGCGCCCCAAGATATGTTCATCAGGTACCCAGCCGAAGAGACGGCCGTCCCGACTCGCTGCGCTGTTGTCGCCAAGGAGCAGATAATGGTCCGGCGGGACAAGCGAGTAGGTCTTCCCGCCGGAAATGCCGTAGTGCATGACGGGAAAGCCGCGCGGCGCCGTGTAGTAGTTGCGGGCAATCGAAGGCGGCGTCTCGAGAGGCGTTCCATTTACATGGATCCGTCCGTCTCGAATAAGTATGTGTTCGCCCGGCTTCCCGACGACCCGCTTGACCAAGATGTCGTGTGTTTCCCCTTCTTCCACCGTACGAAACACAACAATGTCTCCCCGTTCCGGCCGTCGACCCCGCCACAAGCGGCGGGCCGCATAACGGACGCCGCGCGTCGTAAAAGGGACGCGCATCCCGTTAAGTGGAAAGCGGAGCCCATAGACCCATTTGTTCACGAAAATGCGGTCGCCGGGCTCGAGGGCCGGCCTCATTGAAGCGGAAGGGATCTTGTATGGCTCGATCGCGATCCACCGAACAACGAAGGCGACAGACACGGCTAGGGGAATTGTGGTCAGCAATTCAACCGGTTCGATGGTTTCGAGTTGTCGCGAGTACCAGAACAAAACCCCGAGCAAGAGCAAACCACAACCGAGCTGCACAACCAAGCCCCGGCGCCCCGTTCTGGGAACAGCCGCCCGGCGCTTGCCGCTCTTCGCTTTCCAGGTCACGCTAGGCAGTCCGTGTGGAATTAGCAGCCCCAGGCGCTGCAAGCTTTCGACGCCGGTGCAAGGGCCACCAGACAAGCTGTGCAACTCCAACCAGGTCGAGGCTCGAGACGCAACCCGTTCCGGCAGCCGGATTGCCGTCGGTTACGAGATAGTATCCGTCGCGGACGATTTGGGAGTTTTTTTTGCGCTCGACGCAGGGCATATCAAGTCGAGCATTGACTGTTTCGCCTGGAACAGCAATGACTCGCGAAAGTTTCAGAGACCGCCCCGAACCGTCTTGCTCTGAAACATGTACCACCGTCTCCCCCCTGCGTAAACCACGGCCCGGAATAATCCGCCGCCTCGAAAACGGCAGCCGCAAACCTAACGCAATACGACTGACGAGGATATGCTCGCCTTCGCGGAGCTCCCCCGGCAAATCGTTGGAGCAGACGCGCCACGACGCCCAGAAAAAGGCGCGAGATCCCTCATAGAGGAGCAAAAGTGCGGGGAGTCCGAGAAGCAATGCCATGCCCCACCAAGTGTTGGTGAAGCCAGTCAGATCGCGGCGGTGGCTCAGAGGCCACCAGATTGCAAAGGCCCGCCCTATCAGGTTCTCGTGGGGGACCCATCCAAAATACCGGCCGTCCTTGCTGTCGGCGCTGTTGTCGCCCAACACTAAGTAATGGTTCTCTGGCACGACGCTGTAACGCTCGTCCGGCAGGATCCCGTACCGCATTTCATGCTGGAGCATGAGAAGCCTAAGCTCGCCGCCGCTCAACCGCTCGAATGACCTCATAGAGGGCGCAGACGTGTAGCTCACATGCTGTATATCCTCGGGCAACTCGAGGGGCTTCCCATTCACGTAGACTCTGCCTCCCTCGATATGAACCCGTTCTCCTGGGAGGCCCACGACGCGTTTGATGAGCACCTTGTGTTGCGCGTCCGGCTCGGGTGAGTTAAAGACGACGATGTCCCACCGTTCAGGCTCGTGCCATCGGAACAAGCGTTTATTGGTAAAGGGGATACGAGGACCGAACCAGAACTTGTTCACTACGACCCGGTCTCCGCGAAGAAATCGTGGATCTCCATGGAGGGTGGGTTCCATCGATCCGGACGGGATGCTGTAGGGTTCGAACCAGATCCATCGGATGACAAGGACGATGAGGATTATTTTCAGCCATCCCCAAAGGTTCTCCCAAGTCCATGGACCTGTAATACTGCGAATAAGGCTAAGCCCTTTTCCGCCTGTGTCTTGCTTCTTACCGGCTTCATTCTTGGGGGTCAAAATGGGTTAATCCGACTCCTCACTAACGCGCAGAAGGGCCATAAAAGCCTCCTGCGGTACCTCGACTGCACCAATCTGCTTCATCCGACGTTTGCCTTCTTTCTGCTTCTCAAGCAGTTTGCGTTTGCGTGTGATGTCCCCTCCATAGCACTTGGCCGTCACATTCTTGCGCAATGGCTTAACCGTTTCGCGCACGATAATCCGGCTGCCGATAGCGGCCTGTATTGCAACCTCGAACTGCTGGCGCGGAATCAGTTTGCGCAGTTTCGACGCCAATTGCCGCCCTACCCCTTCGGCACGCTGCCTGTGAACAATCGTCGAGAGCGCGTCCACAGGCTCGCCGTTCAATAAGATGTCCAATTTTACCAGATCGCTCTCCCGGAAACCGATAATCTGGTACTCGAGGGACCCGTAACCCCGGGTGAAGGTCTTCAGCTTGTCGTAGAAGTCAATAACAATCTCAGCCAGCGGCATCTCATATACCGCCATGCAGCGCTTGGCGTCAATGTAGTCCACCCGGACGTGAACGCCGCGCTTCTTCTTGCATAACTCGATGACCGGACTCAAATACTCGGTCGGGCAGATAATCTCCGCCTCGATGTAGGGCTCCTCAATCCGTTCCACCTCGGCCTGAGGACGCATTTGCGAGGCGTTCTGGATCGTGACGGTGGTCCCGTCCCTGTCCGTTACCTGATAAGCCACGTTCGGCATGGTGATGACGAGAGTCAGGCCAAACTCGCGCTCGAGTCGTTCCTGCACAATTTCCATATGGAGCAGACCCAGAAAACCAAGCCGGAACCCCAGACCCAGAGCGTCCGAACTGTCAGGGTGGAATTGGAAAGACGAATCATTGAGCTGCAGCCGTTCAAGGGCGTCGCGCAGCTCCTGAAAATCCGTGGCTACCGCCGGATACAGTCCGCAGAACACTACCGGTTTGACTTCCTTGTAGCCCGGTAAAGGCTTCGAGGCGGGGTTGTGCGCGCCTGTGACCGTGTCGCCGATCTTGGTATCCTGCAAGGTCTTTATGTTGCAGATCAGGTAGCCAACGTCTCCCGCCTGCAGTTCGTCTATGGGCTTCATTTCGGGGGTCTGCACGCCCAGCTCAGACACGTCGTACCGGGCGCCTGTAGCCATCATCTGGACCTTCATACCTTTCACAAGGCGACCTTCCACAACGCGCACATAGACGATCACGCCTCGGTACAGGTCATAGATCGCGTCCACAATCAGGGCGCGGAGCGGCGCGCTTGGATTGCCCTGCGGCGGGGGAATCCTGCTCACGATCGCCTCGAGAACGTCTTGGGTTCCTATGCCTTCCTTGGCGCTGGTCAGGAGGGCATGGTCGCCATCGAGGCCCACCACTTCCGTAATCTGTCTGCGTACACTTGCAACATCCGCGCCCGGCAGGTCGATCTTGTTAATCACCGGGACAATTTCGATGTTCTGCTCGACAGCCTTGTATGCGTTGGCCAGCGTCTGGGCCTCGACCCCCTGCGCCGCATCGACCACCAGAAGGGCGCCTTCGCATGCAGCTAGACTTCGGGACACTTCGTAGGAGAAATCCACATGGCCCGGGGTGTCTATGAGATTCAGGGTATAGTCCTGGCCGTTGACAGCCCGGTAGTTCAGCCGGACCGTCGCAGATTTGATTGTAATCCCCCGCTCTCGCTCAAGATCCATGGTGTCAAGGGTCTGTTCCTTGAGCGTCCGTTCATCAACAGCCCCTGTCTCCTGCAGGATACGGTCCGCCAGCGTCGACTTGCCGTGGTCGATATGAGCTATGATGCAGAAATTACGCGTTTTACTTTGGGAATCTGCCATCTTGTTCCATTGCCAGCGCCCCGCGCGTTACGTAGCGCGTCCTTTGCGCGAACCGTACATTTCACGGATGACGCGCAAGCTTCGAAAATCCGTATCGAGCTGCCACCGGAAATAGCCGCACAGGGCTTCGAACAAGGCGCCACTCACCACAAGGTCCGGGCAACGCGATTCCTCAAGCACCAGCGCGCGCAACGCGCGGACCTCGTCCGCTTCCAACTTGCAGCCGGCCGTTTCCTGCGAATCGGCCAGACCCCGGGCATATGCGAAGGGCCCGCCTTCGCCCGTCCGGTTGATATCGCCGAGGTCCGGCCGGAAACCAGCCGCCGAAACCAACTGAACTGCCTGCCACACAGCGTGCGTCCGGACATCGCCGCGCCATGCCGTCATCTCATGCAGTCCATGCATGAGCATCCCATACAGTTCAGACGAGGGTTCGTTTGCATGGGCAATTCGATACACCAGCTCAACGGGAAGCATCGTGAACAGGCTTTTGTCGAGGTCTGCCTTTAGTTGCCCGAAGTCTTCCAGCAGGCTTACCTCGCCCAGTTTCTGAACTTCCCGCCCATCTTTCCAATAATACACCAACTCCAAGCGATTCAGCGTGTCGAGCGCCGCGCCATACCGATTCTTCGGCCGCCGGGCGCCTTGGGCGATGCACGTCAGCCGTCCCCGCTCAGGGGAGAAAAAGGTAACGATTCGACTTGTCTCGCCGAAGTCGACCCCGCGCAATACGATGGCTTCTGTTCGCTCTTGCGACACGGCAGGCTCCCGTGCATTGGACCAGGAGAACGGGTGAAGAACCAGGCGAGGAACCTTCGATTAAGGATATCAGCAAAGGGGCTGTGCAGGCAAATCGGGACGTTGCTCGGGCGGATCGAGGCGAACACGGCCGCACGGTCAGAAGTAAAGATGCGGCCCGAATTCAGGTATTGCGCCTCTCTCGATCTGTTCAATCCATAGACCAAGGATCTCGTCAGGCCAAAACCGTCTGCAAAGGCGCAAGTATTTGAGTACAGCAGCGCGCTCCCCGGCCTCGAGCAGTTCTTTGGCAAGTGTCATGTTAGGACCGAAGGAATTGAGGTGCGACGAGCCCTCCGCGCGTCCCGCGGCCATCAGGTGGGCCTTTGCGATGGCAGTCTGACCGGCTCGGAGGGCAACACATCCCAGAACCATGTTGCCGTCATGCACGGCGTTGCCTTTCTCCCAGCAATCCTCCGACAGGGCGTATGTGAGCAATTCCCGCGCATACACAGCAGCCTTCTCGTAAGACCCGGCGGCAAGGGCAATCTTGGCCGCCTCGTCCAGCAGATCGGAGCGCTCCACCTCTTCATCTGCCAGACGCAGGGACTCCTCAAGTGCATCGAGAGCAAGTGCGGCAGCCTCGTGTCTTTCTTCCGGCGTCCATGAGGACTGGTAGCGCAGCGTATAGACTTGCCCCAAGAGCTGGGCCCATTCGTGTTCGAGAGGGTCAAGTGTGCGGGCTTTTTTTAGAAGGGATTCCGACAGCTCGGGGTCATGCAGAATAAAGAAGCGGGCAGCGTTGCCCAACACCGCCGGATCGGAACCATGAACCTGGACCTGCCGCAGCCACGCGGTCCTCATGCGCTCGTATTCCGTGTCTTCGACGGGCGCAACGATATAGGCCTGAGGCAGCGCCAGGATAGGGCTGTCCGGTGTATGCTCGATCAGCCACAACACCTGTGCGTCATGGGACGAACGCGCCGACTCAGAACCTTGTCTTCGTGGAAACCAGTAGCCCAGAAGCTGAGCCCTTGCACGGTCGTCGCCAGCGCCTTTCTCCAATCGTTCCTCGAGGACGGCCGCCGAATGACTGCTGAGGCAGTCCCCTGCTATCGCGTGCTCCATCAAATCAACAAGTACTTCGTCGTTGCTCACGGCGCTGAATCCCTTGAAAGTCAAGCCCGGAGGCTTGCGTGTCACCCAAGTACATATGCTCTGGCCATTGGGTGAGCAAGATATATGCCTAAATCGGAAAAAAGATAATATACTGATAAAACTCACTTTCAATCAATAAAGAGCAGGAAATGAACCCTTATGAGGGGTGAATACATGAAAAAGTTCGTCAGTTCTGGCAGCGTTTTGCCGGATGCCAGGCACAATTGCGCGCACAGTCCGTACTAAATTGTCAGCTCACATGCCGGCGCAACGACATGGTTCTCGACGACGGCAGCGGCGCTTTCGGCCTTCGTGAAAGCGGTCCGGCGTCTTGCCAACGCGGCGTATTCCCTCGAACCAAGCCAATGCCGCAGGGCCTCGGCAACTGCCTGGCTGCTATGCGCCCTGCACAACGCCACAACAGTCCCCGCAATGCCCGCGCCCGTTAGACTGGCGCCCAATGCCCCCGCATCCAGAGCAACGTCCACGATGCTGTCGAGAACCGGGCTGCTCGCACCGTAGACTCCGGGTACTAAGTAGATGGGCTTGCGGGACCGTGCGAGGATTGTCAGGCGCCGATCGTTCAACGTGTTTTCGTATGCCCGCCCTGCCCTGTCCACGCGGCGGTCCCCGTCATGCCCTATCGACATGAGTCTTCCAGCCTCTTCGTAATTACCGCGGGCCATGAAGTCGATAAACAGGCGGGCACGCTCGGACTCTGCGATGCCGAAGGCCAAGGGACCGCGCATGCTGAAGGTTTGGGGTCTGAGATCAGGCGGTACCGTATCAAAATACCGTCTATAGTGCGCATCCAGCGAGGAAAGACCATATCGCTCCCTTAGCCCGTTCAGGGAGATCTCGAGGGGCAAGTGCGCCAGAAGCCTGTAGACGGCTTCGAGCCCCCCGATTTCTTCGAGGAATCCAGGAGAGAGATGGGGAAGCCGATCGATCCGGTCCACAAGACCGGGAGGCGCTCCTTGTACGGCAAGTTCCTGGCGGGCGACGTCCAACGCCAGCGAGTAAACAAAGCGATTCCGCGTATAGGCCGCGAGTTCAGCACCGCTGAGACTGCGCCGGGTCCCCGAGTCAATGACAAGCAAGGTCAGTTGCTCTGGAAAGACCAGCCGCCGACAGCTAGACAGGTCAGGCGCCGGCGGGAACAACGCCACATTGATCATCTCGCCGAGATCGCCGAGCACCATAGCGGCCTGGTCGCTCAGGCCGCTCCGTGCCCCTGTGTACCACTCCGCGTCGGCGCCTGCCTGGATCAATTCCAGTTCGCCAAGGGCTTTTCCGTTGCAGCCCAGGAAACTCAGGATAACAGCAACGCAGAGGGCCGCAGACGAACTAAGGGCGGCCCCTTGAGGTATGTCGCTGCCCACGACCCCATTCATGCCAGAGAGCGGCGCATCGTGGAATCGGTGTTGAGCGCTCAGCAAGGCGCCTTTGACATAGTTACTCCACGCGCCCTTTCGCTTATCCACCTCGCTTGTTACTTCGGGTGCAGAAATGAAGTCAAGCCAAGGTCCCGTGAAAATGGAGCGGCGGGTCTCGTGGTCGAGATCGACCAGCGTCTCCGGGTACTGAGGGTCGATATTGGCAACTACGGCTTGGCGGGTACCACTAGAGCACGCGGCAATCACCGTTTCTCGCTGGTGGGTCGTCAGGTTAAGGAATCCGCCGTGGGTGTCGACATGCATGCCGCGCAGGTTCACCCGCGCTGGGCATCGGAACACACGGACGGGCACATCGCCGAAGCGTGCGCCAAACTGGTCCAGTACCCGCCGCAAGAGCTGGACCCGATCAGCCAAAACCTCGCTCGAAGGGCCGTAGACAGCGGAGAGCTGCCTCGCCGCCGCAGGCGTATGTAGCGCTTTCATCCACTGATTCGGCGTCAGAAAGTCACGACGCATCACCTACCCTGGTCCAGACTACGTCGCTGGGGCCTTCCCCGTCGGGCCAGCGCCAATGCACCTCCCAAGCGCCGGGGACTGTGAGAGCAAAGTCTTCGACATTCGATCGGACCGAGACGGCTTTGAGAAGGGCGCTATCGGGGCTGACTAACATCCACAGGACGCCGGGCAACTGGATCTCGCTCGCCGCCGCGAGAGTCGGCGCTTCATAGCGCGTCGAGGCGCTGATCCCAAACCAACCATCCTCGGCGCGGACTTGCCCGTCGTCGATCCGTACGCAGTCGGTAAAGGGGAACGGCAGCTCAGGGTTTTCTGGATAAGAAGCAGCGAAATGCACCCGGCGCACGACGCGATGGAGACCCGTTCCTTTGAAGAGGTCGCGGACCACCCAGAGGTCCGGTTTGACCCAAAGCACGCCACGTTCCCACAGCACGTCGCCGATGGGAATAGACCCGCGCGCAACGGCATATCGCGCGCCCACCTGCCACTCGAGTCTTTTCGGGGATTTCTGTGGATCAGCAAAGCGGCCGTCCACCGAGCAGGTGTTGTGGGCTTCAGGCGTGCGGAAGTAGCCGGCATGAAGCGGATGGTTGTAATTGGCCCGGCCCGAGTCGCTTATGACGAGCGTTGGCCCCGCCTGGAAATCGAAGGAGAGTTGGTCGGGGTGGCTGTGGCCGCCGCCATAGGGGACCAGGTCAAAGAAGAACCACAGGTCGTCGGGTCCCCAACCCGTCCGCATGATGCAGTAACCGCTGTCGGGCAGAAGGACCGACGTGAAAGACGGCGGCGTCTTCGCCATAGCGTCGTAACGTTCTACGGCACCCGGACCCAAGAGCCAAACGGCGTCAAGGGAAGGCGCCGGGTCCCCCAGATAGCGCATGTGCGGGTCGTCGTAGAGAAGTGCGCCAGTTGCCAAGCGTCCGCGCAGTGAGGCGCGGCCGCAGTCTCCGTTCATTGGAGTATGTCCGCTGGGAGACGCGATTTTGAGGTCGAAGTCGTACATTCTCTCGAGTTTGCGGGTAAAACCTTCGTCCAGGGCATACCCATTAAGTCTGGCCAATTGCAGCACAGTCGTGAACCGTTCCGTTACCCAGCCATGGTAACCGGGTGTGACCTCGTGGTGGACGCCGTCGTCATAGACGTCGCGCTTCATGTGCTCATAAAGCCAGTGAAGCCCTGTTTCGCGCCATTCCGTCGCCTCTTTGAACTCGGGAAAGAGCATGCCGACGGTCGCAAGCCCGGCGCATTCGACTACTTGCCAATTCCCGCCGCTGTAGCCCGTCCGCTTTTCCATAGCGACCAGGTAGCGGGCGTGCTCGGCCAGAGATCGGGCGATTTTTGCCCGCATAGTGGAAGAAAGAGACGGCGAACCGGCAAGGGCGTAAAACGCCCGCGCGACCGTATCGCAGCGGACGCCCACTTCGAGTGAACGCCACGGGTTGCCCTCGGGGTAGCCCTCATTGCCGACGAGGTCCGGGGGGCGGTTGTTGTCGATCCAGTCATTCAGAAGACCCACGCAGTCCTCAGCATATTGGTCATCGCCTGTATCCCAATAGGTGACCCAGAGAGACTCGAGGTACTGAAGACGGTTGAGAATATTCGTCCATTCGACGGGACCTTGATGCCATTGAATCGGATCCGACAGTTGACGCGCGTCGCCTTCGAACACAAAGCGCCGGGGGAGCACGTGCTCATCGGCATCGCGGCGTTTAGCCCGAAGCACGCCGGGGAATCGGGCGCGCAACACGGCCAGGAGCTTGGCCGGATCCTGTCCGTCAAAGAAGAAACGCGGCTTTCCCCGACGGGCTAGATGTGTCCCAAAACCTTCGACGCTCCGCTCTACGCCCGCCGGCCAGTCAATCGCCGCCAGAAAGTCTTCGTCGGATGCGAATGCGGCCTTCGAGAGAGAAGGTTCGAGGACCTCGCCCCGGGGCGCATCAGAAAATGCGATGTCTGTGACGGACAGGCGTCCCCGGCCTGAAGCTACCCGATTGAGGCCAAAGTTCACTTGGTCGATGTCCCGGAGTTCTTCGTCGGAGATCAGTCTGCCGCTATGCACCATAGCGCGCAACGGAACACTGAAAGAGCGGGTCTCTGCATAATCCAACTCGATGGCCGGACTGGCGAACGCCTGCTCCTTGCCGTTCTCATGCCGAATGATGTGAGTTGAGAGCCGCAATCCGGTCCCTTCGCCGTGGACGGTGAATGTGAGGTACTGGTGGGCTGTCAGGTCCCGGGCCTCGGCATAGACACGACGCGCCCAACAGCTCGTGACATTCCCTGTAAAGTCATAGATGATCATCGCCCCGTCCGGCAGAGGTTCGAGGATGCAGCGGGCATGATCCCACTCGGCATCGCTTGGTCCTTCAACGGGAAGCAGAGCGCCTAGAAGAAAACACCCAAGAGTGATCATCGGGTCCCCCTTTTCTATTCATCATAACTTGTCTTGATACGGTATTCTTCGCTGAGATGCCGGAGTTCAGACAAGAGGGCCGGGTCTTCGCCAATCCGGCATATCTCGCCGATGAGGTAGTAGATCTTGTGGAACGCCCAGTTTCGTGCGATCTCGGCCTCGCCTGTCGCTGCGGCGGCAAGATCCGTCTGAAACACTACCTCCTTTTCGCGTGAGCCCGCGAGCCCTTTGAGCCGCATCACAAGGCTATGGTCCTTAGCAGGATCGAAGCGTCCGTAGATTGTAACCGGGCGGCCCCGGTAAAAGCCGGGGATTTCCTTCGGAAAGACTTCGTCCTGGTTAATGCGCCCGTAGTCGGCCTCGCAATCCACAAGGATAGGATCGCTGACCTGCCCAAGGAAGCGGGGCACGGCCTGCTGGATCTCTTCTATGGTCCCCGTGACAAAGGAAGCCCCCTTGTTGCGGTAGGCGAGCAGGTCGAGAAGATAACGGTTCACGCCGCCTCCGCCGCTCAAGGCGAAGATCGCCTGGCGTCCCTCGTTTTCAGCGGTAAGGGCATTGATAATAGTGCGTCCGTCGCGCACGCCTTTTGTCGGGCGTCCATCCGACATAAGAACGACAATCCCGGGGACACCGGGCCGGGGCGATTCAAGCACGACAGGACGAATAGCCTGGTACACGTCGGTCTCGCCGAAAGACTCAAGGTTCGAGATGAAACCGAGAGCGCCTTGCTTGTTCTCTTCGGTGGCGGACACAGGCGCCGGCTGAAATTGCTGTGGCGCATCCCGGAAGACCACGACATTGAATCGATCCTCCGGTCTCAAGGCTGCTATTACTTGCTCGAGGCCGGCCGTAGTGTGATTGAGTTTTCGTTGCAGAATACTGCTTGATGCATCGATGACAAAGGTGATGTCCTTAGGCAAGACCTCGATGTTGGACTTGGCCTTCGGAATGATGCGCAGTTTGAAAAAGCCCTTCTCGTCGCCGGAAGGCATGTAGGAATCGACCTTGATATCGACCAGTTCGTCCATGAACTCGTAGGGCCGCTCTCTTTTCACCTCCTCGAGGACCGCCTCGCGTACGACAACAGGCTCAGCAGGCAACTCAGGCAGACTGCGTTCCGCAGGCGCGGGCTTCAGGATGTCTTCGTCGGGAACCTGCACAGGATGCGCGGATTCATCCTCGGGCTCGACGCTGCTCGCGGCGGGGCCGCCGCTCCCTGCTTGCCCACTCCCCGCTGGTGAATCAATGAGCATGACGTCGACGAGGCCTTCCTCTTGTGAAGAGCGAAGGACCGGGAACGCATCCGCCGGGAGGATCCGGGAAGGGCTGGGCCGAACAAGCCGCCGCGGGACCTCGACGTCACGACGCGCTGCAGACTCGGTAATCTCGATGATGCGGGCGTCCATCCGGCTGAGGAGGTCCGGATCAGGGGTCAGGTCGTGCTCCCGATCGAGATCTTCCGCTGCTACGCGTTCAGCGAGGCGCGGGACCTCGACCGTTTGGCGGAGCAGCGTTTCGGATGTCCTGGCCTTCTCGTTGTCGCGTCTGAGCAGGTCCTCGATCGAGTCTGGACGGGTGATCAGACCGGCGTGTCTGGCTTCCACAATTTGCTCTTCGATTATGACAGATTCGGGCCTGAAGAGCTCGATATTGAACCGGCGGACGAGTTGCTCAGGGTACGCCGCCATAGGCAGCAGCGTGACTCGCGGCGCGAGTGCAAGAAGCGCTCCGTGAAAGGCCACCGAGAGCGCAATGCTCATTGCGAGGATGGCTCTCTTGCTGAACATGCTGTCAACCCTTGTTCAGTTCGGCGAGGCGCTGCGCAGCATTGGCTGCCTGAGCGCTGTCGGGAAACTCCGCAACAAGCTCACGATAGGCCTTTACCGCGGAGTCGACGGATTGCATCTTCTCAAAACACTGGCCCGCACGCCAGTATGCCTCCGGGGACAACTCCTGATGCAAAAAGAGTATGGCGACAAGGATATAGCTCTTTGCCGCTTGCTCGAAGTCGCCCTTCTGTTCGTACAGCTCGGCGAGCCTGAAACGGGCACGCGCCGCAATGTCGCCCGTGTTCGTGCTGGCGGCTTGCTCGTAAAGCCTCATGGCCTCGTCGGCCTTATTCTGCGCCTCGTATATTTTGGCCATGCGGAAGCGCGCCTCGACGGCGGAGGCGCTTAGCGGGGCAGTCGCCGCTACCTCGCTATAGCGTTTGAGAGCGGTATCAAGCTCGCCGGCTTGCTCGCTGCATTGGGCTATCTTGAACTGTACCCTCTCCGGATTCGGGTAGTTCGGGCTGGTCTTCAGGAGTGCGCCGAATGCAATAGCTGCGTCGTTCCAACGTTGCTGGTCATAGAGCCGCTGGCCAAGCCATGCATAGGCCTCTTCATTAAGCGATACGGACGGAAATTCCCTTATCACTTTCAGGAAATGCTCGGCTGCTCCATCGTAGTCCTTCGTTTCGTATCGGGCCAGGCCAAGGCCTTTAACCGCCCTGCCTGCAAAGGGGCCTGAGGAGTCCAAGTCATACGCTTTCTGGTAGGATTCAATCGCTGGCACCGGCGCCTGTTGTTCCCGCAACTGGAATTCGGCAATGCGGAAATGGGCTTCAGCCACATAGGGGCTCTCTGGGAACTTTTCCAGCAGCGTCTGAAATACTGCCGCACTGGCCTTGAAATCGCGCTTGTTGTGGTAAGTTGCCGCGAGCCGATGGAGTGTATCGCGCTCCACCTGTGGATCGGGACTCGACTCGAGCACTTGCTTGTACTTGGCGATGGCATCGTCGAAAGCGGCCGAGAAGAATTCCGCGTCTGCTGCACGAAGCATAGCCTCCTCTGCAAGAGGATTGGACGGATAGGCTTTCACGAAATTCTCGAAAAGCTCGGCAGCCTCGCCGGTGCGTCCCATCTGGGCAAGGCATTCCCCTGCTTTGTACAGGGCTTCGGGTCCGAATTTGCTCTCCGGATACTTCTCCGCCACCAGCCGGAACGCATCGTAGGCGTCGCTGTAGTTGCCCTCGTCGATGAGGATTGTGCCAAGCAAGAAAGCCGCGTCTCCCACAAGTTTGTTTTCTTTATAGTCTTTTAGAAAGGCCGTCGCCAGTCGTTTTGCCTCGGTGGCATCCCCGCTGAAGTAGAGGGTCCAGGCCGTCTGATGCGCGGCGCGCACTGCGAATTCAGAATCCGGCTGCTTCTCCCGGACCTTTTGGTAAAGGGCCAGCGCCTCGGGATAGCGCTTCAACTCCTGAAGGCAATTCGCTTGCAGGTACAGCGTGCCGGTTGCCTCAGGGGCGTCGGGATACTTGCTTAGATAGCCGGCTGCTGCTTCCGCCGCTTCCGAGAACTTGCCACCCCGGTACAACGCCCACGCATAGCCATACAGGGCACGCTGCGCATAGGAACTCTCGGGAGACTCGTCGAGCAATTGTTTATAGGCGAGGGCGGCTGCATCGTACCAGCCAATCTTGTCGTAGGTTTCCGCCGCACGGAAACGCGCCGCGATGCACAGGGCCGCCTCGGCATTGGACGAAGCGACCTCTGAGAATTGAAGGGCAGCTGCCTCGGATTCGCCAAGCGCAAGCTTCGCAAACGCCAGTTGATACCGTGCGTAAGGCACGAGAGGACTGTCGGGTAGCGCCTCGATCAGCGTATCGAGGGCCTGGGCCGCTCGCGCGCTATCGCCTGCATCGAGAAAAGCCCTGCCGAGATAGTACAAGGCGCCGCTGCGTATCTCAGGATCGACTTCAGCCCCTGTCACGTGCTCGAGCGTTGCCGCTGCCTCGGCGTGCCTGGCAAGCCGGTAGAGAATCTCGCCTTTTCGCAGGAGCGACCGCTGCCGGGTCTCCGGGCCGACATTCAACTCGAGCACTTTCGAGAAAGCGGAAAGCGCGGCCTCGTAGTTTTTCAGAGCGTATTCGGACTCGCCAAGACGGTACAGGGCGGTCTGGATTTGCGGACTGTCAGGGAAATGCTCGATGTAACTGTGGAATTCCTGGGCCGCCAGGTCGAAAAAACCGTGTTGGAAGAGAGCGCTCGCAAAGTCAAACTGGTCCTGTTCCGGCGAGGACGCCTGGGCAATCGCCGGGTTCTGCACTGCAAGCAAGATACACGATACGGCGATTCCAAAGCGCAGTGCTTGCATATCACTCCGTGTCTTCCGGGGCTGCTCTAAGCGCAGCGAACTTCACGTTCTGGATGTCGGCTTTCCGGCAGCAGTCCAGAATAGCGACAATACGGCCCAGCATCGCCTTCTCGTCACCCCGCACAATCACTGCGCCGCCCGGCACCAAGGCCGCTACGCGGTTCAGAACATCCTGCAACTCATCGATGGTGAGCTCGCGATTGTTGAGCACGATCTGGCCGTCTTGGCGCACGTTGATATAGATTTCGCCCCGCGAGCGCTCCGTCTGGACGGCGCTGTCCGCAGTGGGCAAGGTAATATCAATCTCGCTTTCGAGGGTCGAAAAGACGGAGGTGGTCATAAAAAAGACCAAGGTCAGGAACACAATATCAATGAGGGGCGCCAAGGGGATGTTTTCGGCCTCCGTTGGGCCGCGGTGTCCAAATCGCATCAGCCTTCATTCCGTGTGAGCAATTCAACAAGTTCGCTCGATTGCGCCTCGACTTCGGCAATGATCTTCACCACGCGGCCACGCAGGTAAAAGTACACAAGCATGGCTGGAATGGCCAGTGAAAGCCCCGCAACGGTCGTAATCATCGCTTGGGCGACACCCGCCGCTATCATGATCCCTTTGACTTGCGAGTCATCGTAAGCGATGCCCCCAAAAGCCTGAATCATGCCCCAAACCGTCCCCAGCAATCCCAGCATGGGAGCGATCACGCCGATGTTGTTCAAGTACGAGATTCTCTGCCAGAGGGCTGTTGCGCCCCGCTCGCCCTCGCTTTCCATGGCTTCCTGGACCACATAACGTTCGTGGCCGGACATTCTAAGGCCCGAGCGGAGCACATTCGCCAACAGCTCGTCGCGTCCTTCGCACATTTGATAGGCGCCGCGCAAATCGCCGGCGCGAATCTGCGCTACGGCACGGCGGAGAAAGCTCTCGGGCGCTTCACGGGCCGGGGTCAGTGTCAGGAAAAGGTAGATGGCCATTCCCAAAGCGACAACGCTCAGAAGAATGATAGTCCACAAGATAAACCCACCCTGCTGAAGCATCTGCTTCATGGTCATCTGCTCCGCTGTTTTTGCGGGAGAAACGGCGGACGGCCCAGCCGATCCGGAATCGCTGGGGGCGCCCTGTTCCTGCGCCGAAGCTGCGGCGCTGACGCCCAGCATCAAAAGTACAGCCACGCAACGCATCAAAAAGGTCCAATGCATGCGCCAAGCTCCTTCATACAGTCATATTGCAACAATCCAAACCTCACGCGGGTGCGCGCGACGGCGATCCGCTGACCACTACGTATGGGTGTCAAAACATAGGAGGTTTTTTCAGACCTATTATGCCTAAGCTGTGAAAAAGGTTGCAATACGCAAGCGACAGATTGATCAGCGAGGCGGACTCGGGCGAAAGCGCGGGCCGCAAACGCATGCTCCCCACGTCCATGCTCGCCGTCGTGTGCAGCAGCGCCTTGTAGTATCCTCTCACCTTTTTACCAAGGTCCACCTTGGCCAGAGAACGTCCTCCCCTCTTTGGGATCGAGATCCGGCAACATCTCAGAACAGCTCCCGGTCGATCGACCGGTACTGGATAGCCTCCGCAACATGCTGCTCGGCGATTGTTTCCGACTCTTCGAGATCAGCAATGGTGCGCGAAACGCGGAGCACCTTGTCGTAAGCGCGGGCACTGAATCCAAGATGGTCAATCGCCTGCTCGAGGAGTTTCTGGGCGCTGGGCGTGGTGGTGCAGTACTTTCGCACACCTTTCGCGTCAAGGACCCCGTTGCACCCATACGTATTCCCGTAGCGCCTGCGTTGGAGGTCTCGGGTCGCTTGAACTACTTGGCGAACCTCCGCGCTCGTGGGCGCGCCAGGCCGGCTGTCAGTCAATTCGCCGAAGCTCAAGGCCGGCACATCGACGTGCAGATCGATGCGGTCAAGCAGAGGGCCCGACAGCTTGCGCAGATACCGCTGAACTTCCCCCACCGAGCAGTGGCACTGGCGGCGCGGGTCCGTTCTGTAGCCGCAGGGGCATGGATTCATGGCCACAACCAGCATGAATCTGCTGGGCAACGTGACGCTGTACATGGCCCGGCGAATGTGGACCAAGCCTTCTTCGAGGGGTTGACGAAGAACTTCGAGGCTGCTGCGTGAGAATTCAGGCAACTCATCGAGAAAAAGCACGCCGTTATGGGCAAGGCTGACTTCGCCGGGCGTGGGCTGGCCGCCCGTCCCGCCGCCGCATATCGAGACCGTCGTCGCAGTGTGGTGGGGGGCGCGAAAAGGCCTCTGAACCACCAGGGAGCGGGCGCCCGAAACGCCATTCGCGATACTGTAAATGCGGGTAGTCTCCAGGGCTTCCTCGAATGTCATGTCCGGGAGGATGCCCGGCAGACGCGATGCGAGCATGGTCTTGCCTGTGCCCGGCGGACCAATCATCAAGAGGTGATGTCCTCCCGCTGCGGCCACAGTCAGCGCCCGTTTGACATGGGCCTGGCCCTTGACCTCCGACAGGTCCGGCATCGAGCGCCGCGCATCTGCGAAGACAGCCGTAACATCCGTCCGGAAAGGCTCGATATCCTCGCGTCCAGCCATAAAGGCTGCGGCCTGGCTCAAGGTCGCAACGGGGATGATCTCGACCTGCGGTGCGACGCCGGCCTCCTCCGCGTTCGCCGTGGGCAGAACCAGGCCCCTCAGGCCTTGGTTGCACAAGGCGATGCCCATCGAAAGAGAACCTGCTATAGGGCGAATGGAGCCGTCCAGGGCCAATTCGCCAATCAAGCCGTATTCGGTAAGCCGGGTACCGTCCAACTGTCCGCTCGCTACGAGAAGCCCCATTGCTATCGGAAGATCGAGGGCGCTCCCGACCTTGCGCATATCCGCGGGTGCGAGGTTTACCACGACTACCCCCCGGGGGTAGCGAAAACCCGAGTTCTTGATGGCTGAAGAGACGCGTTCCCTGCTTTCTTTCACGGCAAGGTCGGGCAATCCGACCATAGTGAACTGAACGGAGCCGGGATAATTGTCGACCTCGACGGCGAGAGGAAAGCCGTCAATTCCGATGACGGCGCTGGCATGGACTCGAGCTAGCATGGCGCCAGAATCTCTTTTGTACTAGGCATTTACGTGTACCCCCTCAGGTTAAGGCTGCATCATAGAACTATGTAAAACCGACGTCAACTTCTCTATGCGCAATTTGCAAACAATGGCCCCAAGAAAGCGAGGAAAGGTCCGTCTTCACGAGCGTGTTCGAACACAACACGTGCGCCCAGGAGATGCGTGACCAGCAAGTGGCAGGGGATGGCGGCGGGCAATTCATGTGCCCACACCCCTAGAGCGCATTCCTATTTGTGTGAGTTGTGTTCATTCTAGACTGAAAACGCCAGGACACAAGGAATTGACAGAGATGGGGCGGCCAGTTTACCCTTTGTTTTACTTTTTTGAGCCTTTTCAGGCATTCTCACGTATTGGTTCGGCGCCGATACGAGATTGTTTCCGTACCATGACCCAATCATTGAACCCCGTTGACAGATCGAGGAGATGTTGATGACCGCAGGCAAGAAACACAAGCACCAGCTCGCCGGACAGCAGATGAGCGGCGCGGAGATGGCTATGCAGGTGCTTGCAGACGAGGGGGTGGACACGATTTTCGGCTACAGCGGCGGCGCCATTCTACCGACATATGACGCCATTTTCCGTTTTAATCAGTCGCGCGAGAAGAAGGATCAGATTCGCCTTGTCGTACCGGCAAACGAGCAAGGGGCCGGCTTTATGGCGGCAGGTTACGCGCGTGCGAGCGGCAAGGTAGGCGTTTTCATGGTTACCTCCGGTCCGGGCGCTACCAACAGTGTGACGCCCATCCGGGATTCCATGGCGGATTCAATCCCTGTAGTGCTTATCTGCGGCCAAGTTCCGCGTGCAGCCATTGGTTCAGACGCTTTCCAGGAGGCGCCCGTTTACAACATAATGAGCGCCTGTGCAAAACATGTTTTCCTGATTTCAAAGGGGGAAGAACTCGAGCAAACCATTCGAACAGCCTTTGAGATCGCGCGGCGGGGCCGGCCGGGTCCGGTCGTGATAGATTTCCCAAAGGATATGCAGAACTGGGTGGGCACCTTTCAGGGGGAAGGTCTTCTCGAATTCCATGGATGGAATCAGCGGGTCGCCGCCATCGAAGAAGCACGCCTGACGCGGGACGAAGTGGCTTCCTTTTACCGGATGCTCCGCGAGTCGGACCGCCCGCTCATTTACGCTGGAGGCGGCATTATTGCAAGCGGCGCAGCAGAGGAATTGCGGGCATTTTCCCATGAGCACCAGATCCCCGTCGTAACCACGCTGACAGGAATCGGCAGCATGGATACCCAGGACGACCTCTGCCTTCACATGCTGGGGATGCACGGCACGGCTTATGCCAATTATGCTGTTGAGGACTGCGATTTTTTGATTGCCGTCGGCGCAAGGTTCGACGACCGCGTTGCAGGAAAAGTCTCGGAGTTTGCGTCGAAAGCCAAGTACACTGCCCACATAGACATCGACGCCGCAGAGATCGGGAAGGTTAAAGCCGCGGACTGGGCCCATGTGGGGGACGCCAAGAAGGCACTCAAGAGCTTGCTCAGCGGCGGCAAGGAGTTCCGAAAGGACTTTGGCCCATGGGTGGAGGCTGTAAAAGAGCTCAAGAAAAAGCACGCGATGAACTACGATCGGAACAGCAACCTGATCCAGCCCCAGTACGTTATTGACGAGCTTAACAAGCTGACCAAGGGCGACGCAATTGTGAGCACAGGCGTGGGTCAGCATCAGATGTGGGCAGCGCAGTTTTTCGACTTCAGACACCCGCGTTCCTGGATCACCTCCGGCAGTATGGGAACCATGGGGTTTGGTCTGCCGTCGGCCATCGGCGCGCAACTGGCCTGCCCGGACAGATTGGTAGTTAACATTGACGGCGACGGCAGCATGCGAATGAACCTCGGCGAACTCGAAACCGTCACCACTTACGGCGTCCCTGTCAAGATTGTCCTCTTAAACAATCTGGGCGACGGCATGGTGCGCCAGTGGCAGCACCTCTATTTCGGGGAGCGGTTCTCCGGCACGGACAAATCGCTTCACAAAAAGGACTTTGTGAAAGCAGCCCAAGCCGACGGCTTCCTGTTCGCCAGGCGTGTTACGGACAAGGCCCACATCCCCGCGGCGTTGCGCGAGTTGATTGCCTATCAAGGTCCCGCGTTCCTCGAAGTCATGATCGACCCGAACGCAGAAGTCTACCCCATGGTTGGTCCCGGCATGGGTTACCGCGAGATGATAACAGGCGACCACATTCCGGCGCGGGAACCCGAGGAAGCCGTGTCAGAAACTCCCGAGGTGGACATGACAAAGATACCGGATCTCTTCTAAGAGGACAGGCCCACGGACTGCGGGTGGAGCGCGGCCCCTGACATCGCGGTTGATGTTTTTTCCTCAAGCGCAAGAAGTAAAGCGAAAGGAGCGGCGCGTTTCTTTTGTCCGCTGATTCTGCAGCGCCTTCATTGGCTTAAGGGGATTGGTGCACTCCACACCCGCGCAACGCATAGATAGCCTTCTTGGGGACTCGTGCGCAGTCCCTACCGCAAAGACGAGGATACTCTGTCGTGGACAAAGCAACGCTGAGCAAGTCCAAGGACGCTGCGTTTCAAGGCACTTGAAGCGAAATCGGGGTCCTAGTAGACTGGCCCAACTTTGAGGGGACCACGCAAGATTGGGTAGGAGAACCGAACCATGGCCGACGGAAAAACATACAGGGTCGGTGTCATTGGAGCGGGGGCCATCGCGCAGCACTGCCATCTTCCGGGATATGCCCGCAATGCAAATGTAGAGCTTGCGGCGTTCGCCGACCCGGTCAAGGCGCGACACGCTGAGATGTCGGAACGTTATCCCCATATGAAGGGATACAAGACCCATCAGGAGATGCTCAACAAGGAAAGACTGGACGTGGTCAGCATTTGTACGCCAAACAAGCACCACGCCCAACAGACTATCGATGCGCTCGAAGTGGGCTGTGACGTGCTTTGTGAAAAGCCCATGTCTACGAGCATTGTAGAGGCCGATCGCATGATTGCCGCGGCCCGGAAGACCCGTAAAAAGCTCATGATCGGCTTTACGCACCGCTTCATGGAGGGACCGGCCCGGTGCAAGGAAATGCTCGAAAAAAAGCAGATCGGCAAACCTTTCATGATTCGTGTGCGATTTGCGCATGGCGGGCCGTACCCCGGCTGGGCGAAATCGGACTGGTTCTATAAGAAAGAAATGGCCCGCGGCGGCGCTATGCTCGATATGGGCATTCATGCAATTGATCTGTGCCTATGGTTGCTCGGCCCTATTGCACGCGTTGACGCACAAGCCAAGACGCTCATGAAGAAAATCGAGGTAGACGATAATGCCATACTGATGCTCGAGTTCAAGAGCGGCGCGCTCGGCTATATCGAGGTAGGCTGGACGAGCAAACCAGGCTTCACAGGATTCGAGATCTACGGATCGGAGGGATCGCTTGTCTGTGACTATCACAACGGATTAAAGCTCTGCGGCGGCAAGGCGTCGGCGGGTCGGGACAGTGTGCTCGAGTGGCGCACCATCGACGATAAACCGGCAGCCGGCGGCTGGGATGTCGAGATCGATCGGTGGATGGCCGTTGTGCAGGGTCATGAGAAGCTAACCATGGACGGTCGTGCCGGCCGCAATGCGCTCGAGGTCGCCTTAGCCGCATACAAGGCCAGTGCGTCCGGGAAGCGTGTTGCGCTTGCGTAAGAACGTCAAGAGCCCCTTGGGGATGCGCGTTGAGTCTCGGCGTCACGCCCACTCGCACCAGTACTTGGACAAGGGAGCTGTCGGGTGAAACGGGCTGCGGTCTGTGCGGGTCTTCTCCTGGCAAGCATGCAGGCTTGTGCATTATACAGGCCGGCCCAGGAATGGCGCAGCATTACGACGCCTGCCTACGAGGTGATCATCCAAAAGAACGGGCGCGTTGACGTTTGTTTCTCGTCAGGCGTTCCGGTCTTTGACAATGCCTTGCCCGCAATTCGGTTTGCGGGAAAAGACAGATGGGAACGGCTGAAAATCGCCGGGCGGGCAAGCCAACGGACCTTGGTTCAAGACGCGTTGGGCGAAGGCAAGGGGACTATGCTTGCCCTGGGAAACTGCGAATGGAGGATCAACACCTACATCACGCAGCCCTTCTTGACCATTCAGGTCGCCTATGTGAACAATGGCAAGAAGCCCGTACGCGTCGCCGCCTTGGCGCCCTGGAGCATCGGGATGCTCGACAAGGGCAGCGTATCGGTGGGCCCGGACGCCGCCGGCGCAACGGTTCTGTCTTACGAGACGGACGCACTAGCCGGGGTTCCCATCCCCAAGCTCGGGCGCGGCGCAGCATCGAGCGCCGAATGCCTGGCTGTATCGAACGCGGGTCCGCAACGCCATCTCATAGCCGGCTTTTTGACGCAAGCCGCCGCGTTTACACGATTACAGGTCGACCGCAGCCCGGATGCCGCTCCTGACAGCTTTGATATATTCAGCGCGGCCTGCATCTATGATCCGCCTGTCGAAGTGATGCCCGGCGAACGGCTGCATTCCGAAGTGCTTTACTTGGCGATCGCCGAAGGAGACCCCTTCACAGGCCTTGAACGGTACGCTCATGCCGTCGCGCGCGTTGCAGGAACAGCCCCTAGAGACAACCGTCCGGCCCATGGTTGGGAAACCGGCCGCCAAGACGGTGAAAGGCCTTACGACCAAGCATCGGTACTGCACGCCTTGTCGTCTCTCAGCGAGCATCTCCCAGGCCACGGGTGGCAGACCCTCTATCTAGCAGATGGTTGGGCTGCTAGACCGGGCAGTTGGGAACCGGAAGGAAGCCGCTTCCCAAACGGCTTAGGATCGCTCGCTTCAGAGATACGAAAGAGCGGCCTGCGCCCGGGTCTTATCCTTTCGCCGTTCGTCATCAACCGTGGCGACGCTATGGTCCGCGAGCACCCGGACTGGTTGCGCGAACCCAACGCGGAAGGATGTGCCACGCTCGGGACAGACCGTCTACTCCTGGACCTGACGATGCCTGAGGTCTACGCCTTCATCCGGGAACGTGCAGCAAGGATAAGCCGGGACTGGGGTTTCCAGTCTGTACAAGTCAACGGGCTGTCTGCACTAATGCTGGCAGACTCCTATGCGGACTCAACAAAAACCCGGGTGCAGGCTCTGCGGCTAGGCGCCGCCGCGCTGCGCGAGGGATTAGGCCCCGATGTCTTCCTCGAGTTGGACGAACCGTTGCTGGCAGCCGCCCCCTTCTGCGACGGGGTGCACTTTGCCGAACCGGCGTTCTCAGTTGGGGAGGGTGTGGAAGCTGATGCGTCAGGTTGTGTTGAGGCCCTAAGTCGTCTTGCCCAGCGCTACTATTATTACCCGTACCTCTTCAGACCAAGCGCCGATTGCGTAGCCCTTCCCAACAGCGAGGCGGTCCGAACGACGAATCACAGCATCGCTTGGCTTACGGGTCTCGCCATGATGGGCGGGACGATCCGGCTGACAGTGCCCGCTGAGGACCTCACCGCAGAACAACAGGACACGGTTCGCAAACTGACGCCTGCATCGCCCCAACCTGCACGCCCCGTAGACCTATTCGAACAAGCCCGGCCCCACATCTGGTCTCTGTCCACGAAAACGCCCGTAGGAGAATGGCGCGCCGTGGGTCTTTTCAACTGGAAAGCTTCCGAAACCATGGAGATCTCGTTTTCCCTGACCCGGCTGGGTCTGGACCCGGAGGCTTATTACACGGTCTACGATTTTGGGGATGCAGCGTATTGCGGCTTAGCGCAGGGCAAGCTTACGGTGGCGGTCCCTGCGGCGTCGGTCCGATTGCTTATTATGCGCCCTTATGAGGACAGACCCATGCTCCTGGCTATGGACAGCCATTTTACAGGCGGAGCTCAGGAAACGGTTGCACTCGGGTGGGATTCAAAGGCCAAGATGCTTCACGGCGCCTTCGAAGGCGTTGCAGCTACTGCCTCCGCACTGAAAATCCTGGCGCCGGACTCGTACACGTTTCGTGAGGGGTCAGTTGGAAACCAGCCTGTTGTTCCAACGGGTGAAGGGCCTGTCATAACGTTAAGGTGCGAGCTTCAAGACACGGACCGGGCCGCTTGGCGCCTCTTTTTTGACAACGCACCCGCCAAGTGAAAGCTAGCGCGTAAAGACAATGTGCTGCATCCCTTCGACTTGGTCTGAGAGCACGTCCAATAGACTCTCGATGCTTTGACGCCACCGCACGTTGACGGCAAAGGTAGACGTCATGCGACAGGAATCGCTGTCGAATTGGCTTTTCACTGCCCTCACGTCAAATCCTTGCCGTCTGATGAAATCCTCGAGTTCCCTGAGGCGATCGAAACCTCCATGGGCTGCGATCTCGATTGTGAAAAGCTGATTAGCTGGTATTCTCCGGTCGACGTACTCGAAGCCGACGATAACCACAAAGGCTACTACGACCGCGCAAACGGAAACAATGAAAAGCCCCGCGCCGACGCACAGCCCCAATGCTGCAACAAACCAAATGGTCGCAGCCGTTGTAAGACCCCGTTGAATACCGCTGACGGTGATGATCGTCCCCGCCCCAAGAAAGCCCACGCCGGTCAAAACACCTTGGGCAATCCGTCCCCTATCAAACGTGATGGGGCCGTTGGGGCCGCTCCAGACATCCGGGAGGTACCGCGCCAGGATCATGCTCAGGGCAGCGCCCAGACACACGAGCGTATGAGTCCGGAGACCCGCTGCGCGCCCTTTGCGTTCCCGTTCGACGCCGAGGATTGCGCCCAGACACACGGCCACCGCCAGTTTGAGCATGACCTCCGGCACATCAGAAAATGGGATCATCCTCAGGCTCCTGCGTCAAGTTCAGGTCCGGCATGCATCAGCGGAGAATGCTTTCAGCGCCGGTTTCGTCTCTTTCCTTTCTGAGCGTTTCGGCTCGGTCGCGCCGCTCGTCAAGCTGTCCGGCGTTCGCCCCACGTTTTTCCGCCTCGCCAATATAGCCTAAAGCGGCTACATAATCATCGCGACCGAGGGCCAAGTCGGCCAAGTGCAACCATGGAACCGGGCTGTCAGGATGCTCTTGCGCTGCTTGATGAAGGTACTCCGAGGCTTCTTGATTTCTCTGCACTTCGTTCAGAATACCCGCCAGCAACACCTTCGGAATTCCCCCGGAACCGTCCGCTTTGACCTCGGCCTCGAGATAGGTGAGTGCTGCTTCCATATCGCCATTGAGGGCGCACTGCCGGGCCACTTGGCGCCAGGCGCCTACCCCTCCGGGCGCGACGGGCCAGTCCCTCGCAAAGGCCTCGGCCGAATCCATTTGGGCCTTGGCAATTCCAAGGAGCAGCCAGCTCCCCACATCCGCCGGGTTCGAGTCGAGGATAGCGCTCAAAAGGTAGCTTGCCTCGAGATGCTGCTCTCGGATCATCAGGATTTGAGCGCGCAGTCTCAGGGCCTCGAGGCTCGCAGGATTCACCTTGCTCAAACTCTCCTCGATCTCCGCAATACGTGAAGTGCGTTGTCTGATGCTCTCAAGTTGCCCCGCCAAGGGCGACGTCTTGTCGTCGCCCACCATATCGGCGAGGATTTGCTCGGCTGCCTGAAAGTAGCCGGCGCCTGCGAGGGCCAATGCATACCGGGCACGGCTTTCCGCAGGCAGAGGCTTCAGGCGTTCGGCTCGCTGGTAGTAATCGACTGCATGTAGGATGTCCTCGACGGCGTGCGATTGGGCAGCCCTGGCATCAAGCAGTGCAGCAACATCCAACGTCCATTGCTGGTTGATCATGTCAAGTTGGAGCGCCTCGAGGAAGCGTTCGAATGCTGCGTCATAATCACCCATGTATTGCCGTATTAGGCCTGACCCATGCTGCGCTGCGGCATCCTTAGGATCCAGCTCGATAGCCCGCTGGATGTGCGGCTGGGCCGCGCTAAACAATTCCTTCGCTTCTTCTTGAAGCTCTTGGGCGTCCCGCGCTTTGTTTTGGAGAGCCAGGATGGCTGCTCCTTGGGCCGCCTCTTGGGCCCTGTCAAGATACAGTAGACCTAGCACTCTCTCAGGAAGTCCAGCATTTGGCGCGTGAGCCGCCGCATCTTTCCACAACGAGATCGGTTCCGCCCAGGTGTTGTTGCGGCCAAAAGTAAACAAACCAAAAGTAACGATCAGCGCGGCGGCGGCGAATCCGACCGCCAGACGCGCAATCTTCAGACTCGCAAGCCTTGTGAAAACCCACGGTACAAGCAGAACAGGCCCAACGAGCGATAGATATGCAAACCGCTCGGCCATCGGGACATTCAGGGGAACCAGGGCCGCCCCCAATACAAGCGTTATTGCCGGCCACAGAAGGGCCAACCCGGCAATGGACCGCAACGCCAGCAAAATGGCGCCCGCACCTATCAGAATCACGAAAAGCACCGCCCCCAGGAATATGGGCGGCCCTCCCGCAGCAGAAACGAACGTGCCGGGATGGTAGACCGATAAGTCGTAGGGAATGATGGTCAGGTACACATAGCGCGGCAGCATCGCGAGTTGAGTGAGAATACGTTCACCAACGGATGGATCCGCACTGAGAACGGGGCGGGGCCACATAACAGCCATATGGGCTACAACAAGAATTATCCCAAGCCCCCAGAAAGCGACATGACCCGCAAGGCGCGCTTTGAACACCCGCCGGTCCGCAAAAAGCCTGTCCACGCAAAGTATGAGTAGCGGCAGCACCACAGCGCGCTCGCACAAGGCCCACGACACCCCAAAAGACGTCAGCGAGACGATAAGCCAGCCCACGCGCGGTTTTCCCGCATCTTCCTTGTCCGCAGCCCCCTGCAACGGAATGTAGGAGGCAAATGAGAAAAGACTGAGAAGAACAAACGTAGTTGAAATAAGCTCGCCCCGGCCGCCGAGATGTACAACGGCTTCCGTCGTTAGTGGGTGGAGCACGAAAAGCATTCCCGCAAGCATCGTTACGATTTCAGGCGTATTGCGCAGCAGACGCCGGGCGACTAAATACACCAGCAACCCATTGAGGAGATGGAAAAACACATTCACTGCGCGAAAGACTGCTGGGTTGCCCGCGCCCATGACCCAGTTCATTGCATCCAGAAAAAGAACCAGCGGTTGACGGCCGCTTTCTTCTTCCATCGCTTCAGAAAACGTCGTCAGATGATGCAGCGCTGATTCCTCGACAATGAGCTCGCGCTCCCCCACATGAAACGGCACGGACAGGGCATTGGTGAAGGCCAGAATCCCTGCAACCAACACCAGGAAACCAGCCACCCCTATCTGAGCTGTATCGAGGCCGCGCGTTCCCGCAAACACGGGAGCGGCCAAGCGCTGTTCAAGCTCCTCGTCCTCAGTTAAGGCCGCTTCGGAGCCCCGGCCGTCCCCCGTTTGCTTCGCGTCTTGCGGATTCTCCTGCACGTCTTCAGACAAACAACCGCTCCTGTATGCTTGGATAGGCTTGGGGCTCGCACCTCCCGAGCCAGTCTCTCGACCAAGGCCTCCTAGTATAAGCCATGCCTTCGCGGCGATGCGAACAGGCGCAGAAGCGTTCGTCAGTTGGTACGGAGCGCCACCCGAAACACCCTGGCAACAGTCAGAAGCGGGCCTTGGAAAGCCCGCTTCTGAAGAAACCCCGGCGGAACTTGTGTTCACGGCAACGCGGCGCAATGCCGGGAACCAGTTTGCCGCACGCACTCAAGCGCCGCGCCGCTAGGTGTAAACATCTCCCCCATGATCGAGTTTGTCAAGCGTTTTGCTGGTTCCTTTCTGTGCTCCTGGCAGCCAGAAAGCGGGGTAACTTGCCCCTTGCCACAATCCTGAGGCTCTGAGAGGAGCACTCTTGCTGGCGTTACGAACGTGCCGCATGGCAGATCCTCCAATCCACGGGTGGATGCCAAAACCCGTGCGATTCCACCTCTAGCATCCATAGACCATACCGGTGTGAGCGTCAAGCGTGACAAAGGGCGCACCTGATCGTCCATGCTCCAAGGGCAACGCCGCAAGCCAGCGCCGCAACGCCTGTCGCATCCAGCAGTAATCCGTCAGCAGGCTGCACAGAAAGACAAGCAACTGATTGTGGTTCTGGGGCGGGACGTGCCTGACCAAACAACCACTCCCCTACCTGCACCCGGTCTCCGGGCCCGAGCACAAAGACCCGCACGCTGCGGCCTTGGTCGTCTTGGACCTCGAGTTGATAGCGAAGCACAGGCGGTGGGACGCGGTACAGGTACTTGAGGTACACCCCTTCAAAAAGGACCTGTTCCCCTTCGCGGACCCGTAATGTGCGACCCCCGATTTCGATAACTGTCTCCCGAAGATTCGCCTGGCCCGGCATGACGGGGACTGCCGACGCTAACACCTGCTCAATATGGATGACAGGCGCTGAACTGTCGGGACGCCAGTCTTGTCCTGCCTCGACGACCGCATCGCCGATCTTCTCGCCTGAATGGAAGGCCGCGACCAGCGCCTGACCCTCGCGCCAAGCCCCAAGACAGAATACATACCGGGCAAGCGCCTCATAGCGAAACTGGACAAGGCCCTGCGGATCGGTCTCTCCTGCGAAGACCCAGTATCGCTGCTCGCCTTCAGCACTCTGAACGCGCACGCAGATCGCGGGACGTTCAGTTTCCCCGGCGGTGCGCCGGGGGTCATAATCCACAAGGGTCACACAACGGCCGTCGCGAAGGTCCAAACCCGTGCCCGGCGCAAACGAGCTGAACCACTGGACCAACTCCCCATCGGCCACCCCCCAGCGCGCCGTATCGATGCCGGGGACGTTTTCGGCAACCAGTCGACGTGTTTCTTTTTCATCGGCGCCCCAGACAAAGCGAAGCGCTACGTCCGGCGCAGGCGAGGCCCGGGTCCCGCCTGCAAGCAGAACCTGTTGGCGGCGGCCGCCGTTCCTGCTCCTGAGTGCAACGGCAGCCATGGGCATCCCATGCTCGGTGCGGTACAATCCAGACCACGGTCCTATCTTGACGATCTTGCCCTTGCGAGGACCGAGTCCGACTTGCTGGCCTTGCGCGATAGGAATGCGCTGCGTGCCGTGCTCTGAGCGGATTTCGAGAAGATCCGCGGCGGGAAGTTGGTCGAGGACTTCAGTGCTTTCGAGCGTTAACGAGAAAGGCAGGCGAACAGCCGCAAACGCACCCTCTTGTCTAAGCCATGCCTGACGCTCTTGCTCCTTTTCAAACGGAATCTCAGCGATGGTTTCAAAAGATGAGAGGTCCTCTATCTCGTGCGTAAGATTCGAACTACCCTCTTTGACAGGGAACAATACATAGCGCGCCTCAACGTGACGAGGGACGCGAATCTCACCCTTCGTCGAACGCGAACTGTTCAGCATGCGTGGTCCGGCAATAAGAATTGCCCCTCCAACGATGAGAATAACGGATAGGCTAAACGCAGCAGCACGTCTCATCGGGTACGCCTCATCGTCAATGGGAACACTTTCTGCAGTCCCTGGCCTCTTCCGCCGATCCGAACGCGAGCGCAACGCGCGGTTTTTTTGCTCCGGTGCGCCGTTGGACGCCTGTCTATCTTGAAGGCTTACCTCCCCTGCTACTGTCTTTCTAGGGACGCTGGAGGCCCACTTCTCGCAAACGTTCATCAAGAAGCGCCATGTCGTATTCCACGCTGGCTATCTCGGCGCTCGAGGGTTCCTCCTCGGTGTTGATGATTGCGTAGTAGGCACGAGGCCCTTTGTCGCCTGGGATGCCGACGCTGCCTGGGTTGACGAAGAGGGTGTCGTCAACGCGCTTAACAAAAGGGTCATGCGTCCGGCCGCAGAAGATGAGGCTCGTGTTGGCGATTTCCCGGTTCCGGCGGAATCTGTCGAGGCTGTCGTTCTTTTCGAGTGCAACGACAGAACTGCCGGGACTGCCATGGCACACAAACACAGAGATGCCGTCCAGCGTCAAACGGAGTTGCCGGGGTAGCCCGGACAGATACTCGATCACATCTCCGCGGACGTGATCATAGGTCCACTGGAGCGTCTCGAACTCGTGAGGCGACCAAGTCTCCCGCAGCTTTTCGGCCTTGCGCAGGAAACGAGCGACGAGGCGGTCCATCTCTCCTTGGACACTGGGAATAGCGCGCGTTCGGATGGTATCGGCTGCTTCATTGCAGAAAGGGAAGCCTACGACGATGTCCCCGGTGTTCACGACCGTCTGAATCCCCGCTTCGTCGACGGCTGCCAACACCGCATCAAGAGCGGGTGCATTACCGTGGATGTCGCCTATTGCCGCCATGAGCATGTTGCATTCCTCCGGGAAGACGCGGCCCGACGTTCTTTGACGCATGCACACTTTGACTGATGTGCGCACTATACTTGGATAGAGCTGTGCAATCCAGCGCCCGTCGAAGGACCCAACACGCGGCATTCGGCGCCGATGCTCGGGCCTGACAATATTCGTGCAATGCACTTTGCCCCTTTGAAATAACGCCTTCGCAGCGTCACATTTTGTTTTAGGTCTGGAAATAAGGCTTGACAAACGGCTCGTTAAAGTGTAAGGCATTCGCAGTTGGGGCATTGTGCCTCGACCGAATGAGCGTGTGTCGAGGCGCCGTCAGGGGGCCGTACCACATGGCGGATGCCGAGAAGCGAGAGCGGAAACTGCAGGTACATAAGTCAGGAGGTGCATCATGGCAACGAAAACCAAGAAACCATTGACCAAGGCCCAGATTGTCAGCACGTTGGCGGAGAAGACGAATCTTTCGAAGAAAGACATCGGCAATGTGCTGAACGAGATGACTGCTTTGGCCTACAAGGAGGCCAAAGCAGGCTTCACCATCCCCGGCATTGGCAAACTGGTCGTGCAAAACCGCAAAGCACGGACAGGACGCAACCCATCCACCGGCGAGACCATCAAGATCCCGGCGAAGAAAGTGCTCAAGTTCCGGGTAGCCAAAGCAGCCAAGGACGCGGTCACACCTGCCAAGCAGTAGGGGGCATTTTACAGAGGAGGGCCCGGCTCGGCTTCTCGAGGAGCGCAGCCGGGTCTCTTTCTTTTCGTTGCAGGCGTCATGCGCTCAGAAGCGCGTCGACAAAGCGTTGCGCATCGAATGGTTGGAGGTCGTCTACCTTCTCGCCAACGCCGATAAACTTGATGGGGATCCCGAGCTGCTTCTGGATGGCGACAACGATCCCGCCTTTAGCCGTGCCGTCGAGCTTCGTAAGCACAATACCCGTCACGTTGAGCGCCTCGGTGAACTGCCGCGCTTGTTGCAGGCCGTTCTGCCCTGTTGTTGCATCCAGTACGAGAAGGACCTCATGCGGGGCGCCAGAAATGCGCTTGCCGACCGCCCGTTGGATTTTTTTGAGCTCCTCCATAAGGTTAACCTTGGTGTGGAGACGTCCGGCGGTGTCGATAATGAGGCAGTCCATCCCCCTGGAAACGGCGGCGTCGGCAGCATCGTACGCGACCGCTGCGGGGTCGGCGCCGTCCTTGTGTTTGATGATCGGCGCATGGACCCGGTCGCTCCAGATTGTGAGCTGTTCGACCGCTGCCGCACGGAACGTGTCGCCGGCGCCCAACAACACTTTGTTCCCCTCGCCTATCAAACGTGCTGCGAGTTTGCCGATGGTAGTGGTCTTGCCTGACCCGTTAACGCCGACGACAAGAATGACGCACGGGGCGTCGCCGTCGCGCAGCTCGAGGCTATGATTGCCGGGTTCGAGCAGTTGGCGCAGGTCGTTTTTCAAGATCTCCAGCAGTCCCTCGGGGTCCTCGAGCTGTTGTTCCTCTGCCTTCGAGCGCATATCATCAATAAGGGCCAGAGAAGTCTCGACGCCGAGATCGGCAGTGATTAGTATCTCTTCAATTTCCTCGTAAACGTCCGCATCTATGCGGGTGCGGCCTGCCAAAACGCGCCTGATGTTATCAACCAGGTTCGTGCGCGTCTTTGTCAGACGTTCTTTAAGACGCGTGAAGAAACCCTTATCCGTTTCAGCCATCAACAAGTGCTCCGTCTAGATTTCGCGATATGGAAGGGGCGCAATACAGGCCAAGTGGAATCGCAGAAATCCTACCACGGCCGGGCACGCGGAGACAAGGCAGGTCTGACCCTGTTGCTGACTTTGTTGCGCGCTCGTCTAGGGCAAGGGGAAGGCAATGGCGCCGAAACGCTTGTTCATAGCGGTCGCAGTGGTAATCCCTATGCAGGAAAAAGCACCGTCCTGCCGGCGATGGGCGAACCCCCCCGCGCTGTAGTAGCCGTTGACGATTCGCAGCCCAACCTCCTGAGACTCAAATAGCGTGCTGTGCTCGGACGGCGGGATGACGCCCCGCAGTTCCATGCCATTCTCAAGTACAGCCACGAAATGGAGCCGGCCGTTTTCCCGTTCCACGACAAGTGCTTTGCCGACAATACGAGAGTCTGCATCCGGGATCAGGAGAACATATAGACCCGGCAAATCACGGCGCGTGACACCGTTCTGAATACTATGGCGCACACGCTCTTCGTTGAACTGCACCGTCTCAAGCTTCTGGCGAATGGCGTTGTACAGGACGCTTGCATCGCCATGCCAGAACTCCTCGGGCGCCACCGACTCGGGGGCGACCCCGACAAGCCATGATGCGATGAGATTCACATTCAGTGCGAGGGCCACGACGAGGAGAATGCCGCAAACAGACGCAGCGATGGAGATAAGGCGGAAGGCCTTGCGCCGTTTGGACGGAATCTCATCCGGCGCGGCAGCAATCCGCGTCAAACGCTGCAGCCGCAAATCGTTGCCGCACGAACGGCATATGAGCGTTCCCGGGGGATTGGTGTAGTTGCATTTGGCGCAGACAGCATCCGCCTCGATACGATCTACCTCGGCGTTGTCTTGCAGGTGTTCTTCGTGTACTTCGTTTTCTTCGTTCACCACCACGTCAGCTTTCACTCAGAGGGCCTCCCGGTTCAGAACCTGTGGGGAACTGACCAAAGGCACCATGCCGGTTCCAGGTTACACTATAAAAGGGCAATATGCGAGCAGACCACGAAGGTCTATAGACCGTACTCCCGCAGCTTATAGAGCAGATTGCGTCGGCTGATATTCAGGAGACCGGCGGCGCGCGTCTTATTGCCCCCCGTTTTCTCAAGAGCTTCGAGAATAGCCCGGCGCTGGATCTCTTGCATGTCGCCCACCAAGACGCTGCCGCTTGAGTTCGTCGGTTTTGCGCGCTGGATGTTTGCAGGCAAGTCGCGGGGCAAGATGAGGCTGCCGCTAGCCATGATGGTCGCTCGCTCCATGGCGTTGCGCAGCTCGCGCACGTTCCCAGGCCAGTCGTGATTCATGAGGGCGCGCTCAGCAGCCGGACTGAGCCGAAGCTTCGTGTCTTTGAGGAATCGTTCAGCAAGAGGCAGGATGTCCTCTCGGCGCTCCCGAAGCGGGGCCAAGGTAATGGCGAAAACATTCAGCCGGTAGTAAAGATCCTCGCGGAAAGCGCCTGCAGCTACGTGATCTTCGAGGTTGCGGTTTGTAGCCGAGATGACACGGATATCCGCATCAAACTCGCGTCCCCCTCCGACGCGCCGGAAGCGCCCGTCTTCGAGCACGTGGAGCAGCTTGGGCTGCAACGCAAGCGGCAGTTCGCCTATCTCGTCAAGAAAGACGGCGCCGCCGGCCGCCTCTTCGAAACGCCCTGCCCGTTGCCCCTGCGCGCCTGTAAAG
>CAZBQH010000199.1:0-7682 GCA_964493915.1 uncultured Nitrospiraceae bacterium | reverse complement strand
CCCGGAGCACCAGATTTCGAACTCGGGCCATTGGCCCGCGCCCGGTGAGACGCCGTGGCGTGGGGCGGCAACATGGTACCGGGAGACAATCCGGTACATTGAAGGGAAGGCGAAACACCCGGAGAACATCGCTCTCTGGGTTATGACGGGGAACTATCAACTGGGCGCGGCGGAGCCCTGCCTTTGGCCGGATGACTCAAATCCAGCGATCCTGGCGGGCACGGAGCAACTTGTGAAGCGGGTCTGGCCCGTGTTCCGGTCCGCGGGTACAAGGCCGACAGCGCCGCCGTTCATGTTCGGTATATTCTCTAACGATCCCTACTGGATGGAGAAGTCTCCAGAGGAGCGCCTCGCCGGTTTCTATAACCTCAAGAAATGGATCGTTGACGATCTCGGCATGCCGCCTGACTACTGGCTCTTCACGGCCTACCCCTGCTGCGAGCCCGCGCCTGACGGGTTCAGCTACCTCCGGGACATCATGAAGATACTCGGACGCGAGAATGCGTCCCGGATCATAGCGACGGACCTCAAGGGGCCAGGGCACGAGCCGGAGTACGCGCATACCATACTCTCCGTCGAGGGGTACTCGGCCCCCGAACTCCTCGAGTGGCATTTTCGGACATTCTCCGAGTACGGCATCAAGAACTGGTGGATCTGGGCCTATCAGGACACGCGGCGTGATGCGCCTTGGGCAGAGTCCGGCATTCGGCGGCTCGACGGCGAGTGGAAGATGGACTTGGTAGACGCCATCAGGGCGCAGGGCCCGCCCAAGTAGTGGCACGGATGCAGCACTGAACATGGCATCCTTCCAATGAATGAGATGATCGACCTCTCGCAAGGATGGCAACTGGGCTGCGTGCCCGAGACGGTGCTATGCGCATGGAAACAGCGCCTTGGCCGCTGGGAAGTCCGGGGCGGCGCCCTGGTTGGGGCAAGTCGAGCCACGGCCCAAATTCTGGTTGACGTGGAGCCGGCACAGGGCTACGTCTGGGAGAGCAGCGTATGCGTGGAGACTCCCGAGACGACGCTCAGCGTGGTTGTGTGTTTCTCCGAGGAACGCAACGCGTACTACCAGATCGTTCTCTCGCCGGGAGCACAGGTTACGGCGAACTACGTGACGGCCGACGGGGTTGAGGAGAAACTGCTGGCCCCTTGCGGGTCTGTAGTAGAGGCCAATGTCGCGTACAAGATCCGCATTTGCGTCATGTCGAGTTCTGTAAAGGTGTGCCTGGACGGGGAGGAGATCGGCTGCTTCTCGGACAACCGCTTCGTGGGGCGCATGGCAGGCTTTATGGTGAGTCGAGGCCGCGCCCGGATCGAGCGTGTCGAGATGCGAGACACCGCCTCGGGAGCGGCCCTTTTTGCCGATGACTTCTCGAAGGATTCCCTTCGGCGGAAGGTACTGGTGGAGCTCTCGGATCTTCGGCCGAAGGAGTGGATTCCGGCCGTCGTGCCCGGGACAGTCCATACGGCGCTCCTTCAGGCAGGGAAGATCGACGATCCCTACTACGGCTGCAACGGCCCGAAGCAAAAGTGGATTGACAAGCAACGTTGGGTTTACCGAAAAACCTTCACACTGCCCGGGGACTGCTCCTCGCGGAACGTCGAGCTCGTTTTCGAGGGCATCGACTACCACGGCTATATCTGGCTGAATGGAGAACTGCTGGGATATCACGAGGGCATGCAACTGGCGCGGACCTTCAATATCTCGGATCGGGTCCGTCGCGATGCGGACAACGAAGTGGTGGTGTGTCTTCTGCCGTGTCCCTCGCCGCCGCACAGCAACGTGAAGCCTTACATCCTTCAGCGGTGGCACTTCAACATGGACATTGTGACCATCGGCCTCTGGCAGCCGGTGAAGCTCCGTCTATATGGCACGATCAACCTGAAGGACCCGCAGGTTGTTACGAGGTCAATAGATGAGAGAGGCGCCGTCGTTGACGTCGGCTTCACCCTCGGCAGCAATGCCATGTACCCCTTTGACCTGACAGGAAGCGTTCGCATCGAGCCTGCGGGGGGGAGTGGGGAGGCGCTGGAGCAGAGCTTCTCCGCGGGGCCCTTCCATGGCGCCCAGAGGCGCCACGTGCAGTTCACGATAGAGAAGCCACATCTGTGGTGGCCCAACGGGATGGGCGACCAGCCCTTGTACACGCTGAAGATTGGCGCGGAGGTTGTCGAAGGCTCCAAAGGAGCCGAGCCCAGCGGAAGGGACTCGCTGGAACTGACCTTTGGTGTGCGGACGCTTGAAATGAGGCCAACGCCCGAGGATGGCTGGAAGTATGACTGGGTATTCGTGGTCAATGACGAACCCTTCTTCGCCAAAGGCTCGAACTGGATGCCTGTCGACCAGATGTTGCGCCTGGGGCCGGCGCGTTACGAAGCGCTACTGCAACGCGCCCGTGATTCGAACATCAACATGCTGCGTCCATGGGGGGGCGGCCTCCTGGAGACGGACGACTTCTACGACATCTGCGACCGTATGGGCATATGTGTGTGGCAGGAGTTCCCGCTCGCAAATGGGTTCTTCGACGCGGTGGAGCGCAACGTCTGGCGCGACACCATCGTGCAGAACGTCAAGCGCCTGCGGAACCGAGCCTCACTCGTCATGTGGTGTGGTGGCAACGAGTTCGATCCGGACTGCGAAGAGAATAAGGGTGTGGTGGATATGCTCAAGAATCTTTGCGGGGAACTCGACCCGTCCCGTAATTTCCACCGCGCCAGTCCCTATGGTGGCGACAACCACTCGTACCAGGTCAACTGGGCCAAAGGGGCGAACTACACATACTTCACGCGGGACCTGTCTGCCGCGATCACGGAGTTCTCGATGGCCTCGCCGCCAAGCCTGGAGACGCTGAAGAAGATAGTCCAGGAAGAGGAGCTTGTTGACTGGCCTCCCGTAGGCCCCCACGCGCTTGACCGATTCGACCTTCCCGGATGGTACCCCTTCTTTCGCTCGCGCGAGAGCGGGTTCAGCATGCACGACGACCACCTCGGTCGAGCATTGGAGGTGATGATGCCATTCATCTCTGACTGCGGTGTTCCGGACACTTGGGCTGAGTTCGTCGAGTACACGCAGACAAGTCAGGGGATGCTAACGCGTTTTGGAATCGACTTCTGGCGGTCCCGCTGGCCCTATTGCACGGCCACCATGAGCTGGGTTTTCAACGTGATCTGGCCAAGTTCCATGACATGGGAGTACGTGGACTGGTTCGGCGTGCCGAAGGCGTCCTACTACGACCAGAAGCAGGCATATGAGCCGCTACACGTGGGCGCCGTCTTCGACGAGCTCTTCACCGCGCCGGGCGAGGTATTTCGCGCAGAGCTCTTCGTGGCAAACGACACATGGGCCCAGTCCGCTGATGCCGAAGTCCTTGTGCGGGTGTATGACATCTCGCTGAGCCAGCTTGCCGACCATCGGGTCAGTCTCGGTGTGCGCGCCCGGGAGACCGTGAACGCCGGTTTCTTCACATGGACGGTTCCTGAGGGGGCGCCGGACCAGGTTCTGTTCCTCGTTGTCGACCTCTGTGAGAAACGGGACGGGAACGTGCTGTCTCGTAGCGTCTATACGCCACGGGTGGGCGCCCCGGCCATGCGGATGCCCTATCTGAAGGCAGGGCCGTGGATTCGCGACGTCCGCAATGCCACGACGTCTCTTACAGCGGAATGGAGCCGCGAATGGCACATGACGGAGGAGGGCCTTACCGCACGCCTGAACGTTACCAACGAAGGTGGCAGGCCGGCGTACCGGGTCCGGCTCGCATGTCCTGAGAAGGACCACGAACTGCGCTACAGTGACAACCACTTCTGGCTGGAGAGCGGCGAGACGCGCGTGGTCCAGATGCGGACAAGAGGAAACCCTCCTGACGCGCTCCAACTTGCAGCGTGGAACGTCCGCAGTCAGACATTGCCGATGCCGTGATGCCGTAAGGTACGGAGACTCAATTGAGGCCCAACACGCAGTGCAGCAGTGAGGCGATTTGGAGCCTCGCACGGACGACATGGATAGGTTCAGCAAACAGGAGAACATATACATGTGGAAAGTTGGGATAGTGCTGCTGTGTTGCGGGAGTGTGAACGTGAGTGCCGAAACAGAAGGAAATGAACAGGCCATGGTGCTTGCCAGCCCACAGGGCGTCGAAGCGCTTTTTACAGTCTCTCAAAACGATATCCTGTGGATGGGACTTCACGACACGCAGGCGGGCCGTCGATGGAATGTTGCCGGGCCGCGTTTCAGCGTGCAGACCTGACGACGGTCGAATCCTGCCGTTGGCGTCAAGAAGACATAGACGGACGCCCGGCTGTGATTGTCCAGACTGCGCTGTCTAAGCCCCGCATTGACGTCGAGCAGGTGTTCTCCTTTTGCGACGACGAACGGACCCTGCGAATCCGGACCCGCCTGCGCGCGCCAGAGCGTGCGGTCACTTTGGGCCGTCTCGGGCTTCTTGAACTGCAAGTTAAGGGTCAGTCGTTTCGATTGACTGGTCCGACGGATGCTGACTTGGTCTCGTTCCCGATCTTTGGGGCCGATGTGTTCGGTGGCGTCGAGTATCCAACCGCTCTGTGTGAGGTAAATGGCGATTCTTTTACGATCTCGCAACCCACCATCCTGAAACTTGGCCGCAATTGGGCAAATGTGCCAGCCGCCGTCTTTGGGCCTGTCGAGGTTAACATTGAACCGGATCTCAACGAGGCGTTGCGCCGGTCTTTCCTCCGGTATCTCGACACAGTGCGCGTCAAACCGACAGACATGCATGTGAACTACAATGACTGGTGGACCGCCCCGTTTCCGCCGTCCTCGGAACAAGCCGTCCTGGAGATCATCGCTTCTCTCAAGAGGGGTCTCTATGACACCACCGGTTTCTTCTTTGATTCCTACACAATGGACGCCGGTTGGTCAAACCCACAAAGCTTCTGGCAGGTTGACCAACAGCGGTTCCCCGATGGATTCAGCCGCATCTGTTCCGAACTCGAGCAGATGAACAGCCATGCAGGCCTGTGGATATCACCGTCCAGCGGATATTCATTTTCTCTAGACAATCTTTGGCTTAAGGAGAACGGGTATGAGGTGACGCCTGTCCCAAGCGCGATGGGTCCCGGTATCGTGGATCTGACAAAGGAACTGACCGCTTGTATGGCAAAAGGCACCAAATATCAGAAGGATTTCAAGAAAGCTTGTCTTGCACATGCGCGTGACGCTCACTTGGCTCAGATGAAATTTGATTTCGGCATTCTTCACTGCGACGAAACGACGCACGGCCATCCCGCCGGTCCGGAATCGTGCGTGCCAATTACTGAAGGCTTGATAGAGGTATTCGATGCCCTGCGTGCGCAGAATCCTGATATCGCCCTTGATTCAATGTGTGTTCGCAATAACCCAAGCCCTTGGTGGCTGATGCATGTGCCGTTTGTCCTTGGCCCTCAAGGCGATGATTGCCCTAGTGGTCGCTGTCCGGCGCCGGAATGGATTGAGGCGCTCACGACCGCTCGCGACATCGAGGTTCGCAACGGACGCCACGTATGCCTTATGCCCAGTTCAGCGTTGGATTGTTTGGACATTGTTATACAGTGTCCGGGACCTTTCCAGAACCATGCTGTCATGGCTCTAGCCCGCGGCCGTTGGTTCCTTTCCTGCTACATCAATCCGAAATTCATGGAGCCGGAAGAATGGGAGTTCTTCTCGGAGTTGGTTGCCTGGGCACGGGGCGAGCGTGAGCGTCTTCAGGACCCGTTGCCTTTTGGCGGTGACCCTGCCCAGCGCCAGGCCTACGGTTATGCCTTCTATTCCGGCCCCAAAGACATTCATTTCCTTCGCAATCCGTGGATGGAGGAAACGGCCTTGGCAGTGCCGACATCGTCGCTCGGGGTTTCTTCTTCCCGTCCACGTGTTCTGCGGATGGTCTATCCCCGTCGTGCAGTGCTTGCTTCAGTGAAGGCAGGCGCCTCGCTTCCTTCAGTTGAGTTGGGTCCGTACGAAACGGCCATCGTGGAAGTCGTGAACGCCTCGTCGGTCAAATTTGCCCAGACCAAGAGACCAGCTCCCAACGTGCGGTGGACACCGGGCCCGGCTTCTACGCAGAAGGGGTCTGCATCGATGGAAGGCCGGCTTGTCACCAAGAACGCCGACACGGTTCAGCTTTGTGTTCTCGTGGAAGGCGCTCCTGGCGTGAGGGATGCGAAATGCGCCGTTGTGGTAGATGGCAAGACGGCGCAGCCGGCTGTGTCCGCGAGCGAGGGCGCGTTCAATGCCGTGTCTGTGCCGGCGAAGGAGAGCTGGATATGGTTCGTGACGTCGCTTGGCGGCGGCAGGCATCACATTGCGGTCTCGGCGGACCATCTGCCGTCTGGAAGCGGGATGACTGTTTTTGCCTGTGGCACCTCCTCGGCAGGACCTGTGCCGCCTCCGTTTGAAGAGGGGCCTGCGATGCCATTGTTTGACCCGGAACATGTGGGTTGGTCGCGTACCCTATGGACCTCGTCAGTTTTGCAAAGTGTCCCAGAGTGAGCGCGACGACTCTGGCCAATGTCACGTTCTGCACACTGTCGTTCCCCGGTACGAGCGTGAGGCTCACTGCGGTGATCTCAGGCAGCAGGCGAAGCCTGCCCTGCGCGTCCGCCACACTCTCCAGCATGGATGCCCGGCGGAAGTTGGCTATGGGCAGGGCTTCGGAGATGAGCAGCGCGTCTTTGCCCTCGAAGTCCGCCAGCGACAGCACGCGACTGAGGTCGTAACGGTCCAAGTCTCCATAACCGGAGAGCTTCAGCCCTCTGTCCTTACGTTTGAGGAAGTGCCGCAGGTCCTGGAAGCTGGGGAACGCGCGCTGGATAAGCGTCCGGGCTGTCTCGTGGCGCCATGTCTCTATCAGTCGGCGTTTGGCGATGTCGATGAGCTGCACGTACCGCAGTTCTTTGACGAAGTACACGCTGTTCTGGAGCTCCTTGAGCGTCCGCTCGAAGCGCGCCCTCGCGCCCTGCATATAATACAGGCCCGGGCTGGCGGTGACGCCGGTGCAGTAGCCCATCTGGCACAGCCTCAGCTACCTTCCGGCGCGCATCGATGCTTGAGACCACGGCAAACGCCACCAGTAACGGGCGAAAGCCGCTCAGCGCTGTGATATCCAGCACGGACCGCAGTTTCCTCGACATACTCGACCCCTTTTCGGCTGAGCCCGTCGAGGCACTTGCCGGCTTTGTCGCGCGCGGCGCTTCTGGTCACATGAGTGGCTTAAGGACGATGCAGTCGACGCCGGCGAAGTAGCTCGCCGCTTTCGGGTTCTTGTCCACGACTTCCAAGCTAAGAGTGTGCTGGCCAGCCTTGAGATCGACGGTGCCGAAATCGATCTCGCCGGTGGGGATCACATGCGTGGCGCCCGCGCCTCCCTCGTTGTTGTAACAGTCGATGGGCTCTCCGAGCGGCTTATTGTCCACGAGCAGTTGCACGATGCCGAAGTCCGACGCTTTGACCAGGTAGGCGGCTACTTGGTGCTTGCCCGTCTTCGAAACCTCTACCGGGAGCGTGATCGTTGCGCCTGGCTTGCCGGCCACAAACCATAGGAACTGGTTGCCGCTCCAAGCGCCTGCGAAGCGCAGCGCCTGGAAAGCGGGGCCCGATGAGACAGCCTTGTCCACAAGCCTTTCGCCCTCGATAGCGTCCTTGACGGTAATCGGCGCCCGGGGCGGTCCCA
>CAZBQH010000198.1:0-1612 GCA_964493915.1 uncultured Nitrospiraceae bacterium | reverse complement strand
AGCCGAGATTGGTCGAGCTCTTCAGGCCAGGTCGAGAAGTACAGTATGTCCTCAATGCGGGCCCTAAAGGGATTGACCAGCTGTCCGAGAAACTGGGTTGGGGCACGGTTTCTTGAGACAGTTCACAGCGCTATTTTTCCATCGACGGAGGATAGACCATGGACGACAGGAACAGCTCGACATCTGGCGCGACGGAGGCCACGGCCCCGTCGGCGCGCGCCCACAACGCTGGCGACGGCGGGGCCGTGGCCGGTGGGTCGAAGCGCTTTTCGGCGAAACGCAAACTGGCGCTGGTGCAACGGCTGCTTCGCGGGGAGAGCCTGGAGGCGGTCTCTCGAGAGGAGAACGTTCCCGTCCACCGCCTGACGGAGTGGCGTGACAAGGTCTTGTTGGGGGCAGAGAGCGCGCTCAAGGAGCGCGAACGCGACGCCCGTGATGACGAGATCGCCCGGCTACAGGCCAAGGTGGGCGAGATCACCATGGATAACGAGCTCCTCTACGCCAAGATCGACAAGCTGGAGGGCGGGCGCCCTTTGGCCCGGCGGAGATCGAAGAAATGAGCCAGGCGTATTCGATCTCCAGCTGCCGCCGCTTTGGACTGTCCCGCGTCTGTCGGATCTGGGGCGCGCCCCGGGCAACGGTTTACCGTCATCGCGGTCCGGCCGCCGGTGCCGGGGTCGCCAATGCACCGCGCCCACCACGACGGCGTGGCCCAAGGGGCGCCTGCAGTGACGCCGAGCTGCTGCTCCACATCCAGGCCGTGATGGCCGCCTCGCCCTTTTCCGGCGAGGGGTATCGCAAGGTCTGGGCCCGGCTGCGGGTGAAGGGTGTGCGGACGGCCCCTCGACGGGTGCGGCGGGTCATGAAGGCAAACGATCTCCTCGCGCCGCAACGCCCCGTTCAGCGGGACGCCCATCCCCATGATGGCACCATCGTCACCGACCGGGTCGACGAGGTCTGGGGCACCGACATGACCCAGACGGTCACGACACAGGAGGGACGCGCCTATGTGTTCATCGCTGTGGATCATTGCTCGGGCGAATTCATCGGCACCCATGCCTCGTCGAGCGCAAGCCGGTGGGAGGCGCTGGAGCCGGTCCGCCAAGGCGTCACCCGCCACTTCGGCGGTGTGGGACCGGACGTGGCCAAGGGCCTGACCCTGCGCCACGACCATGGCTCGAATTACATGGCCGACGACTTTCAGAACGAGATCAGATGCTTCGGCATTCTCAGCTCGCCCGCCTTCGTCCGCCAGCCCGAGGGCAACGGCGTGGCCGAGCGCGCCATCCGCACCCTCAAGGAGCAATTGCTCTGGGTGCGGCACTTCAAGACAGTCGAAGACCTGCGCCAGGCGCTGGCCGCCTTCGCAACGGAGTACAACGCCTCATGGCTCCGCCAGCGACACGGCTACAAGACGCCAAATCAGATCCGGGCCGAACAGAAAGGCCTTGAAACCGAAGCCGCCACGGGGGTTAAGATGGCGGCATGACAAGCGCAACGCGCTGTCTCATAACCGTGCCCCAGTACAGTGATGGTTCAGGCAAGCCGGGCGCGGGGTGCGTCGCTTTGGGTCTGGACAGAAGCGAAGCGCTTCCCAATTCTGTTAAGAAGG
>CAZBQH010000197.1:0-2109 GCA_964493915.1 uncultured Nitrospiraceae bacterium | reverse complement strand
GCTGTCGGCACGAGCGTTGCCGAACCCCGGGTCTTCCAGGTCGAGTATGACGCCGCTCTGCGCGAACTGCGCATCCGCTTCGACATCGCCATGAGCCCGGACGCGGGGCGCTGGGCCAACCGCGGCGCTTTCACCGCCTATCTTTACCGTTTCGACGCGCGCGACGGTTTCCGAGGCGCGACGGAGAAGTACCACCAGATTCTGCCTTGGGCCTTCGAACGGCGTGCTGAACGAGCCGGGATCTGGCTGGCCTTCATGACCCCCACGTCCGTGCCGGGCGACTGGCAGCACTTCAATTTCCAGTTCATCGAAGCTGTATGCAATATGGGTTGGGAAGAACGTCAAGGGATGTACTCATTGCGTTACGCGGAACCGTGGATTCACCATCACGAGTTCCCCGGGCATCTCGAGGTCGACGAGGTGCATGGCCCGCCTCTGCCGGCAGAGTCCGTCGCGGTTGCAAGACGCATCGCCGCACGTGACGACCTACCCCTCGATATGCGCCGGCGCTATGCCGCCTACGAGGGGGCCTATGTGGCCGACAAATGGAGTCAGCCCGACGGCTACTTTTTCCGCAGCCCGAAAGGCCGCAACGAGAACATGATGATCGTAAATCCGAACGACGAGCTCCCGCCGCCGCCCGGCGCACATTTCAGCCTCGGCGGCTGGGACCGGGAAGTCATCCGGGAGACCATGGGCGTTTGGAAACAGTATTGGATCGAAAGCTGGAGCATCGGGCGGACCAGTGCGCACCCGTTCCCGGCCGTCGACCGCGAACAGAAGACAAACGGCCGGCAGTCGCTGCGACTTGATCCCGTCCAAAGTGGATCCTATTTCGAACAGTACCTGCGCGCGGTTAATCAGGTTCTCTACTACCACGGCAATGCGGATGGGCCGTTCACGTTCAGCATCGACGCGCGGGGCGAGAACGTCCCTGAGACGGGCAGCAGCTTTGGGCTGCGCCTGTCGCTGCTCTACCAGGACGGTACGTCGAGCAGCGAGACCGCGCCGCTCGACGGGCTTCACGCTGAATGGAAACGCTTTTCGGTCGAAGCCGCGCCTCAACAACGCCCGCTGGCCATCCGCGTAGGCGTCGAGACCACAACCGGGGCATGGAAGCCCGACCCGACGGTTCTCTGGCTCGACAACGCCTCTCTCGCGACGGGGGGCGCCCCGGATCTGCTTGCAAACGGTGGATTCGAAAAGGCCGAGCTTCTCGAGTGCCGGCTTGACGGCGTTTATCTGGACACGATCGAGTGCTATGAGGCGGACCTGAACTACCGCCGGGCGCACTGGCCGTATGCGGAGGAACCGCCAACATTTGATTGCGGGCGCGCCCCGGCGCTGCATCAGGTCTATTCGCACGCGACCTACGCGAAACATATCGCTCAGTGGGTTCGCCCGAAGGACATGATCGTTTTCGGGAACTGCGCGCCCAACACGCCTTTTGTGGCGCCTTACCTGGACGCGATGGGCAACGAGCTGAGTTGGAACTTAGGTGGGACATGGCAGCCCATGGCGGACGACAAGTTTAATTTCGTCCACTTCATGACCCGATCCAAGCCCTATCTACTGCTCCAATACTCCGATCTAGACGTAGATCAACAGGAGCGCTACCTGAAACGCTGCCTATTCTATGGTGTGTTGCCGTCCAACCAGGGAGGACCCACGGGCGGCTGGTATTGGGTGGACCCGGTCGCTGTACAGCGCCATCGCGAGGTCTTCGCCCGTTACACGCCTTTCCTTGTCGAGTTGGCCGAGGCGGGTTGGCGTCCACTGACTTATGCCACAAGCGATAACGACGGGATTTGGCTCGAACGCTTCGGCGAGGGCGACGCCGTGTACCTGACTGCGTTCAATCCCGGAGAGAAGCCCGAAACCGCTACGGTGACCCTCGACGCGCGTATGGGCGTCACTTCCGCCGGCAGGCTCTATGATAGACTACGAGGCCAAGAGACGTCATGGCGTACACTAGAACCCGCGCCGTCGTTCGACGTAAGACTCGAACCGGAAGACGTGGCTGTTTTCACAATCGCGGAGGAGTAATCGAATGACCGGGAGCTTCCCTTTGTTCGTGTCTTGCGTGGCCCTGTCTGCGGCGTCCGGCAA
>CAZBQH010000196.1:0-22760 GCA_964493915.1 uncultured Nitrospiraceae bacterium | reverse complement strand
TCGAAGTCTGGATCAGCCAGACCAACGAAGATGGGTTGCGGGACATTGGGGCCAATCTGAATTACGAACGCTTCATTCGGGGCGTGGAACCGACTGGATCTGTCGAGCGGGTTCGTACGGACGTGCTCGGCCTGGATCCTTTCCAGGTAACCATCCCGGCGCCGGATATGAATCCGGATCCAGTGGACAACGTGCGGCTTTCACCGGAGGCGCAGAACCCCTGGCGGCCTCAGGGCAATACCTTAGTTCCGGACGCGATCCATCCCGGGGTCAGTACGATGGGCGGGGCGGGTCTGACCTTCGAGGTTATCGACGCAGGTCGCGGAACCATCGAAGGGATTGTCCGCGGCTCAGAAACGCGGGCCGACGTGGACCTGATCTCGAAACCGGAAATGCTGGTTGTAAACGGCGGCGTGGCGAAGCTGCATGCGGGCGAGGAAGTGCCGTATCAGCAAGTGGCCTATAACAAGGCAGGGCTTCCCGCCTTGAACGTGTCCTGGCGAGAAGTCGGCGTCACGATGGAACTCACGCCGTTGGTCCTGCCCAACAACCTGATACAGCTCAATATCGCCAAGTTGGAAATCAGCGACCTGATTGGCGAGAAGGAAATCGGCGGCTTCAATCACCCGGTGTTTTCGACGCGTCAACAGAGCGGAAGCGTCATCGTGCCGAACGAGCAAACGCTGGTGATCGGGGGTCTCTCGACGCGAAGCACGACAAAACGAGAAGATCGCATACCCATCATCGGGCGTCTTCCACTCCTCGGGATTCCCTTCAGAGGACGCTCGACAAATACTTCCACGACCCATCTCCTGATCTTCGTATCTCCGACAGTAGTGGATCTCCGCAGTCTCCACCCGAAAGCCGAGGAGGCCCTCCAGTTCTGGCGCAAAGAAAAGTGGAAAAACGCCGACCGGATCGAGGAGGAGATTTCCCTTATGGACGTGGGGTTGTAGCCGACGCCTATGCCCACGTTTGAATTGCGGCAAAGCACTGCTGCATGATCCCCAAACCATGAGGTCGCGTAGAACCATATGCGCCATGGCCTCGGGGGTCCTGTTCGGCTTGGCCTTCCCGACATGGCATCTCTTCCCGCTGGCTTGGTTCGCACTGGTTCCGCTTCTGGTTAATCTGTATAGTGCACGCCCCCGTGAGTACGTTGTTCCCTTCTTCACTGCAGGACTCGCGTTTTACCTGGTCCTGCTCCAATGGCTGCTGGCAAATGTGTACTGGGCGGGCGGCTGGGCCATCTGGGGCCACTTGGCGCTGTCGGCCTTCATGGCACTCTACTGGGCGTTGACGGGCTTTCTCTGGGGGTGGCTGAAGAGCCGGCGCAATCCGGCGCCAGACTGGCTCATCCTCGCCCTGCTATGGGGGGGCATGGAACTGCTGCAAGGACGTCTTTTCACGGGATTCGGCTGGGGCGCCCTCGCCTATTCCCAAGGCCCTGACCTGATGTTGCTCCAGTTGGCGTCCGTGGGCGGCGCTCCTCTGATAGGCGCCATTATCATAGCCGTGAATGCCCTGATTGCATCCATTGTGGTTGGGCCCGGCCGCTTGCGCCGCGCTGTGACCGCCGCCTTGATCCTTGTCCTGGCCCACGGGGCCGGCTATGCCCTGCTCGACGCGCCGGAGTACGGCGAGAACCCGTATGAAGTGGGCCTGTTACAGGCGGATTTCCCGCTCGAAATGAAGTGGGATCCGGAATATACCGTGGACATGGTGGCGAATGCAGCGGAAAAGTCCCGGATCCTCGCGCAGGAAGACCCTTACGACCTCCTGGTGTGGCCGGAGAGCCTTGTGATGACCGAGGCGGAAGACCCGCGCGTCCGCAACATCCTTCTCTCGCTTGCCGCGGACATAGACGCCCCCTTGTTCACGGGGACGCAGCGCAGGGACGCAGAGACCGGCAACTGGCGCAACTCGAGCGTGCTCGTCGACCCTGAAGAGGGGATCGCCGGGCGTTACGACAAGGTGCATCTGGCCCCCTTCGGGGAGTACGTGCCGCTGGCGAAGTACCTGCCCTTTATCGGCAAAGTCGTGCCGGCCATCGGCAATGTCGAGCCCGGTTTCGAGGCGGCCGTCCTCTCTGCTTCCGGCCGCAAGCTCGGCCCGCTCATCTGTTTCGAAGTGCTGTTCCCGGAAATGGCCGAGGGCCTGCGGCGCCGGGGCGCGGATATGTTGGTCGTGATCACGAACTTGGGCTGGTTTGGCGCAAGCAACGCCATCCCCCAGGAACTCGAGATCGCCCGGGTACGCGCCATCGAAACGCGCTTGCCCTTGGTTCAGAGCGCCAACACGGGCATCTCGGGGGTCTTCGACCCTTGGGGCCGGTTCAAGCCCGTCTCAGGTGTTTTCGAGGCGCCGGACCATTTCCGCCGCGTGCAGAACCTCGCAGTGGAACACACGACAATGCAACGCATGGGCGATGTGCTGCCCATAGCGCAACCCGCTCGCCGCCTGTGGGATCAGGGCCCGCGGCTCGTGCCATGGCTGATGGCGGCGGGCGCCGTCCTCCTAATCGTCTGGAGCGCGGCCGCATCGGGACGGGACCGGCAAGCCGGGCGTTAGCCGTTCGCTCGCGAGGAAAAGGGGCATCATGCCGTCGACTCAGGGGCAATTGTCGAAGTACGTGGCGATCTTCGCCGGGGGGACCCTGTTCAGCCGCGTACTCGGCCTCGTCCGCGACATGGTCTGGGCGCGCTACATCCCCTATGCCTCGCGCGACGCCTTTATCTTCGCCTTCCGCCTGCCCAACATGCTGCGCGACCTGGTCGGCGAGGGCGCCCTGAACGCAGCCTTTGTGCCGGTGTTCTCGGACGCGCTCGAGAAGAAATCGCAGCAGAGGTTCCGTGAACTCGTATCGGCAGCGCTTTCAGCGATGCTCATCCTGCTTTCTGTGTTGACCGTCGCAGGCGTCCTGGCTGTGCCGATCCTCATCAACGGCATGACGCTCCTCGAGCCCTTGACGGGGGGCGCGCCGATCAGTCCGGAGCGGCTCGCATTCCTCACCACGCTCAGCCGCTGGACTTTCCCCTACCTTTTCTTCATCGGCATGGCCGTCTTCGCCATGGGCGCCCTGTTTACCGTCCAGCACTACGCGACGTCCTCCTGGTCGCCGGCCTTGCTCAACGTCGCCTTCATCGCTTGCAGCCTGCTCTTCTACGACCGGCTCGACGAACCGGCATGGGCGCTGGTCCTCGCGGTATGGATCGGCGGCCTTGCGCAAATGGGCGTGCAATTCTGGGCCATGAAACGGGAGACGGGCGTGTGGAAGCCAAACTTCCAGCTCGATCATCCGGTGGTAAAACGGCTGTTCTGGCTCATGGCGCCGGTGCTCTTCGGTCAGGCCGCGAGCGAGGTCAACAAACTGGTCGACTCCGTCTTCGCAATCCTCTTGGGCGAGGGCACGGTGACGGTCTTGTTCTATGCCAACCGGCTCATCCAATTGCCGCTGTCCATGTTCGGGTTCGCAACGGCAGCCGCCATCCTCCCGGCGGCGTCGAGTGCGGCCTCGCGCCAGAACACGGACGAGATTCGCGCCGCCCTAATGTTTGGCCTCCGGCAGACCTTTTTTCTCGTCTTCCCGTCGCTTCTCGGGCTGATCGTCTTAGGAGAACCCATCATCCGGGTCCTGTTCCAGGGCGCACACTTCGGGCCCGATACAGTCGCGCGGACGGCGTCGGCCCTGACCCTCTACGCCTTCGGCCTGCTCTCGTTCTCGTGGGTCAAGGTCGCCGTGGCAGGGTTTTACGCCGTCCAGGACACGCGCACGCCAGTGATAGCCGCCTCGGTCAGCATGCTCCTCAACATCCTCCTCAACTGCGCCCTCGTCTCGCCCTTGGGCTACCAGGGCTTGGCCCTCGCCACCAGCATCTCGTTCACAGTCAATTTCGTCTGGCTCTACATCCTTCTCTGCAACCGCTTCGGAACCCTGTGGAGTGCAGCGTTTGCAGGGGGCTTGCTCCGCATGGCCATCGCCGGCCTGATGATGGCCGCCGTTACGTATGCCGCCTATGCCCGTCTCTATCATGAGTTCCCGGGCGACGCGCTGACAGAACAGCTTATCGTCGCGGGCGCGCCCTTGATCATAGGTGCAGCGGCGTATTTCGGATTCTGCGCCGCGCTCGGAGTGCCCGAGCTCAGCCTCACGCTTCAAATGCTGAGACGGGGCCGCTCGCAGCGGGGGAAAAAGACTTGAACCACAGAGGACACGGAGAAGCAAAGAGAAGGGGAGCGCAGGCCTCCAGCCCGCGCTCCCATGAACAATCCGCCTCAGGTCAAGCGTCCGTTATGCGCGTTTGCGGATCCGCCGCACCACGAAACCGGCAAGACCCAGACCGAGAAGAGACAGGGTGGCCGGCTCGGGGACGGGCACGGCAAGAGCCCAAAGGGCTTCACCTGTGACCTCGTTGTTTTCCCCACCGTCAGCGTAGTTCTCCCAACCTCCCGTTGCAAGTTGGGTGGCCAGCAAATAGCTGCGTGCAGCAACGATCTCGCTCAGATAACCTTGGACATCGACTTCACGCAGAGCCAGCACCGCGTAGGCTGTTTCCTGAATAGTCTCGTTGTCCTCATTTTCATCCATATAAAGGGAGCTCCACGTGAAACCTCCAGTTGACAGCTGGTACCCGGCCAGAATATCGGCCAGGTCGGCAACGCTTGACGCGGCCTCATGCTCGCCGGCGGTCGGGTCGTAGTCCGCACCCACAGAGGCCAAACCCAATACCGCCCCAACCAAACCGAGGACGTCGTAGTCCCCATCCCCGTCCAGCTCGTCGATCTCTGCCTCCGTGCCATCGATCCATGCCCCAGTGTCCGCCCCAACAAGACCAGCAGCGTATAGGCCCATACCGACGTCCCACGCCGCGAGATTCGCACTACCCTGGGTCTGCCGCGAGGTGCGTATCAGATTCACGTAGTCGTCTGTATCATAGAGCGTACCTGCGCCATTTCGGTCATACTCCCCCGCCGCCAAGGGGGTGTAGAAGTTTGTCATCATGTGACGCGTGTAGGTTGTGCCACCGAACACACCGTCCAGCATATAGGCAAGGTAGCCATCTGAAGGCGAGAAATTGTTGGTCTTGCCAAGTAGAAATAACCGTACGTCCCCACGTCTGTATGGCGACAAGATAGGAGCCTTAAAAGCCGCAAGGTGGTCCGCGTCGCCAGTGTGCACATAGGCCTGAGCGAGTCCCATCCCGATGGGTCCGATGGTGTTAACCGGACTATTGTTATTCGGGTCACTATCGTCTAAAGGCCAGTCCCACCCCCCGTCGTTGTTCTGCAAACTAACCAAGCGATCAGCCCCATCGTTTAGAGCATCCAGCACCGACTCGGCTGAAGCCGTTCCTGCCGCCAGGATTACGGCCACAGCCATCACCAAAGCTATCTTCCTCATCTCTTTCTTCTCCTTTCGCCTTCAAGGCATCAACTTTTTCGCAACCCACTGTAAACATTGGACCCGTCCCGCCCCCTGGGAAGGTCCGGGAAGGTTTTCCACGCCGCCCAAAGGGAGAGGTCCCAACAAAAACCGCTGATTAAAGGCGCAAGATTCGCGCCAATCTCGCCGCGAAAAACGCGAAAAGCTAAATCCTTGCGGTTCGGGTACTTATAGCCTGAACCGCCTCAGTACGACAAATCCCTGTTGAACTACCTGTTCTTAATCTTGTCACGCATGACCAAGTGTATGCCTGACATGCTCGTTTATTGACAGCCGGTTTTGGTCAATTCAGACCCTCCCGACTGCGCATCAGTTTCGCCGCCCTGCCACCATGACGCGGAGACGGCGCCGCTCGCGGCAGGGAAAAAAGACTTGAACCACAGAGGACACGGAAAAGCAAAGAGAAGGGGAGCGCAGGCCTCTGGCCCGCACTCCCATGAACAATCCGCCTCAGGTCAAGCGTGCGTTATGCGCGTTTGCGGATCCGCCGCACGACGAAACCGGCAAGACCCAGACCGAGAAGAGACAGGGTCGCCGGCTCGGGGACAACCTGACCCGTTAACAGCATATTCCCTTCATAGAGATACTCATCAAGGATGTTGCCTGAATCGTCGTAGTCAGTGATCCAACCGCCAACCCAGAACACGAGCTGCGGTACTGCGTTCGGGGCATTGTTAGTACCTTGACCCCAGAACAGGCGGCCGTTGTACTTGCCTCGAGGTTATACCGTTCCTCCGTGCGGCAGGCCGTAAAGCCTTCACCGGTCAACTAGTCATTTCCCGGAGCAGGACGGGCCACGCCTCGCTCGCGTAGAACCGGTGGCCGCCCTTTCCCATGACCAAATGGCACCGGTCCTCGGCGCCGGCAGCGGCGTAGATAGCTTTGAGAGCCTGGAAAGCCCTGCGCACGCCCTTCACCGGAAAGATGGGGTCTTCCTTTCCCGCCACCACCACGACGGGACGCGGCGCGAACAGGCCAAGGACGTCGGCCATCTCGGCATAGCGGAGCAGACCGGGTATGTAGTTGTCGGCGCAATGGTAAATGGACATAATCGAGTCGCGGTACGTGCAGAACGAGCAGGAAGGCATGCAATAGGCGAGCCGGGGCAGGACAGCCGCGGCGTACATGCTGATTGTGCCGCCGCCCGAGTTGCCCATGACGCCGATCCGTCTCGCATCGATGTCGCCCCGTCCGGCCAGATAGTCGATGCCGCGATCAACGTCGTAGACCCGTTCCCCGGCGAGGGTGCGGCCCAGCATGAGGGCCTGCATCGCGGCGTCGTGGCAACCGTGGGGCGAGACCTGCTCCTGTTTCCGCTCCCGCCGTTCCCCGAATGAACGTTGCTCGATGCAGAGGGCCGCGACGCCCCGCGCCATGCACCCGAGCCCGAAGTCCCGGTCGCCCTCGACATGCATAGGCTTCGTCTCGTCGTCCCGCTCGACGGCGATCGAGTGGTGCATACCGGTTGTGTGGCCTTGAAGACAGATCATGGCCGGATAAGGAGGCTCACCAAGCAGGGGGGTGCACATATAGGCCGGCACGTCGGCATAGGGTTCCGCCGAGAAGACAATCTTCTCGATAGTCCCAAGGGGGTGCTTGCGCCGCCACAGAATCCGCACATTCAGCGGCACGCGCTCCTCGCTCCCCATGCCCAGCAAGCTCCGCACCTTCGCGCGGAGCTTGCGCTGCCAAACCTTTACATCGCCGCCCGTATAGGCAAGCGACGGGACTGTTTCAGCCATAAGACGGCGATGATGCTCTGAAGGAGACAGGTGCATGGCGTGTTTCCTTAGTTTTGTGTGCACGGTACAGGTTCACGCTGCGCCGGCGCAAAGGGACAGGACATGATGGACGCAAAGGACTTCAGGGCAGGCCTCCCGTACGCCGCCTATTCCTCGATCACATCAAACGTCACGCCGCCCTTGTGACGCACGCCTTCAAAAATGCCCTCGGTCAGTTTAGTAGTCCGTTCCAGGTGGAGGCAAGCTGTCAAATCGGCGACTTCCATGGAGGGATCGTCGGCTTTCACTAAAACGTAAAGACCGCTTACGGGGAGTTGAATGCGCAAAATGTAGCGGATGTGCCGCCAAGATGTTCCCACCCTCGCCGCTGCCTGCAAGCCGGGCAAGGGCACATCCCCGTGACACACATCAAAGGCAAGGGCGCGGTTGCCGGCGGCACGGACGCGGCAGGCGACCTCGACCTGATTCCCCGAGACGAGTCCGTCCAGCGGACCGATGCGCCATGCCCCTGGGCCGTCGCCGGGCGCCGCATCCAGCGGCGTGACGTCAATGTGGGCGTGAAACGGCACGACATAGACGTTGCCCCGCGTCGCGCCGTCCCGAGTAAAGCTCTTGAGCAGACCGTTCCGTTCCGGTCCGGCGCCTACGCCGGCAATGCCATAGGGACCGTCGTCTCCATGGGCGGAGCGGATGCTTCCGAGGCCTCCCGCCACGCCGGGCCGGGGCGGATCTTCCGCGACCAGCCTGCGCAGGGCCGTGTCCATGGCGGCGTTGAAGCCCTTGTCGTAGGCGGCGGGCCAGCGCATGCAGTGGACGGAATAGCCGCCGTTCTCGAAAATGTAGCGGAGCTGGCCGTAGGCGGCTTCCGTGTCCGGCGTGAGGGCCTGGTACTCGCCGATGCTGGTCATGTCAAAGCCCGAAGAGTGCGCGCCTTGGGTGACGTTGTGCTCGTCCTTGTACCAGACGCCGTAGCGCGTGAAGCCGTAGCCCACGCCGGCCGACATGGCGTAATCGATAGGCGTGAATCGGTTCACGACCAAACTGAAGGCTTCAAGTCCGCCAATGGCGTACGTATCCGGGATCTGGTGCGACTTGATGGTCTCGGGCGGGAATCCAACCAGGAGGGCTTCCCGATAGGTCTGCGCAAGGCGGCGATCGACGATATAGCGGTTGTAGGCGCGCCAAGCGCGGTAGAAGGGGTTCTCGTCGGTGTACAGGTCCCAATCCGCGCGATCCCAGTCGCGCGGCGCGTCGAAACAGCCCCCGAAGTCGACGCCCAGCTCCTTGCTCAAGTGTTCCAGGTCCTGACCGTAGAGGTGCGTCAGGTACGTGTAAAATCCTTCGATCATCCGGGGATTGTAGTCGCCCATGGAGCCTTCGGCGTCCACGGCGATTTCGTGTTCATGGTTAGGTTCGAGGGCGACGAAATGCTCGGGATTCGCCCGAAACTTGACGGCGAGTGTGCGTAGAAACAGCCGCAATGGCAAGATATAGAGACGATCCAACTCCGGCAGACCGAAAGCGTAGGTGCTGGCATAGAAACCGACCGTATCGAACTCGCCATACTCGACGATATGGTTGTTGCGGGTCAGCATGGGATACCGGGGCAGCCCGGTCTCCTCATCGACGACCTCGACCCACTTCTGAAACACGTTCTTCGGCATCCGGTGGGTGAAGCACGGTTCCCAAAGACGCGGCGGAGCGCTGTCGTAGGACGCGACCTGGCTATCGAGACGGCTCAGGACTTCTTGCCCCGCCCAGAACTCCGGCGGCTTGCCTTCCAGGTCTGTTGTGCCGAGGGCAGGCGAGGCCAGATCCGTGCGGATATGCCTGAACTCGGAATGCCTGACATAACGTCCTTCGCCGACAGGTCCTGCGTCATCGGCGGGATACCACTGGTACCAGAAGAGCTCTTCCTGTCTCGCGATGTTCTGCTCACGCACGGATCCGTCCGGGTCGATCGCCATCACGATGGACTGCGTCTTGCCCGGCAGGGCGGCAAGGTATCCGTCCGGATCGAAGGGCGAGGGATAGACGACGGCGCCGGCGGGCAGCTCTTCGAAAACCCGCGTGGTCGCGATACCCGAGGGCGTGCAGATAAGCCCTTTCCTCTCCGCTATAAGGTAGAGCAGGACCGCGGCGACGCCATTAGCCTCGACCCGCGAAACGGCGGCCTCCCCTTCATAACCGTCGGGAAGCGCCACTTGCTGCAACAGGCCGCCGGTGTGCGAAAAGAATCCGAGAAGGCGGTTCTTCTCCGGCAAGCGTTTACTGATAAGGGCGATCTCGTCGCCCGGCTTGTCCGGCATGAAATCGCCCACGGCCACGGCGTAGGGCGGTGCGAAAGATTCGCTCGGTTCGAAGCCGCTGGTAAATCCACCATAGTGATTGAACAGACGGATCTCGCGAATGTCCGGGTCGGTCAGCGGCGCCGCGACTATGACAATTTCCCCGCCAGGCGTCCGACCTGTGTTGACCGATACGCCCCCTCGCACGGCGGGCGGATAGGCCAGAAACTGATACGCGGCAATGCCGTAACGGTTGAGTATCCGCACCACGGTGTGGTTGTCGGGGTGCGGCCCTTCCCCCGCCGCTAGTTCAGGACCCAATCGGACGCCCGGCAGCCCCGCCTCACGGGCCGTTTGCTTCAGTTGCGCAGGAAGATCGAGGCCCGTATCCATGGCGGCGACGATGGTCGAGGCCGCGGAGTCTTCGTTGATCTCGACGATGCGGCTTTCGACAGGCTTGCCGGCCAACACCTCAAGCTTGAGAAAACGGATCTCCGGACCCTTTCGCACTTGTGCCTTCCTCCCTTCGATGAGTACGCGGGGCCGGCCCCAAAAGGCCCAGTCGTAGTTGCTTGTGCCCAAGGGATCCATAAGGAACGATATGGAAATCGTCTCACCGCCCAGCGGGGTCAGATCGATGGCCCACTCTTTCCATGCCCGCTGCGCATACGGCTCTCGAAAGACCGTCTCGCCGTCGAGTCGGATGGCGAAGACACAGCCGTCGTACGCCGCATCGGCGGGGATACGCTCGGCCAACGCAGTAAAGAAGTGGAGGATAAGCTTCTCATTCGCTGCCACCGCGGGCAGATGCACTTGCGGATACCGAAGCTCAGCCACAGGCCCGCCCGCCTCGACATTTGGATGCTGGAAAATACCTGGCCGCGTCTTAGCGTCGATGAGTTCAGACCGGGGATGCGTCGCAGTCGAGTTTGAAACTTCCGCGTCGGCGAAGCGTTCGACGAAATCGTAGGCGACGGCCCAGCGTGCGGTTTCCGTGACGCCTCGGCGCTCTTGGGCAAAGGCTTCATCCAGGTTAACGGCTTGGGCGAAGCCCTGCCCCGCCACCATAATGCCAAGAACCGTTCGAACCAACCAAGACCCGACTGTCATGGGTGACCTCCCCGCTTGCATGGTACATGAAGCACGTCCACACTATACCGGAAACGGGAAGGGATGGAAAACCGTTGGTATAGGGGGACGCGGAGACCAGGAACAGGCGCCGAGCACTGCGTTCCTCGCAATTGAGTGTTTGAGGGGAAAAGGGTCAGAATTTAGTTGACATCAATGGTAAATAGGGCTAGTATAATGGTGGTTTGAACGCCAAAAGTGCGAACGGCGCGAAAGCAAGTGCGGCCGGGGGACGGCGTCGAGGTGAGTGAAGGGGTGTTCTTCGTGTGCGGTTCGCATGCTACGCGAAAGGGAACAAGTGGGGTGAATCAGCGTATGTTCCACAAGGCGCGCGGGCGGAGTGTTGAAGGTTTTACTCTCCTCGAAACCATCGCGGCGTTGCTGGTCATCAGCATTGCCACGACCATGCTCGTCAGTTTCTTCACCATGACCGTGATGCTTGGGCGCGGCGCCCGTCACGAACGCGTCGCAGCTTCGCTCGCCGAAGAACGGCTTCTCGACCTGCTGCAAAACCCGGACAAGTATGTATGGCCAACGGCGGAGGCGCTTGACGAGACCGGCACGGCGCCGATCGCGCCCGTAGGCGAGCAACCAGCGGCGGATCGGCATCCTTGCGAGATGCCCTCCGTAACTCCCGTAAATGCTGCACCCGTGCGGCAGTTCTATGAGGAATTCTGGTGGCAGGCATTTGCGGCGCGGCCCGAGGGTGGCGCGTTTCCCTATGTCGAGGTAACGGTCGTGGTGGGCTGGGTCGAGGCGGAGCGCACGCGGACCTTGACCCTCACGGCCACGGCGCCCATGACCGAGTTGGAGGCAGCGGCATGAGCAAATCGAGACGTGCAGGATTCTCGCTCATCGAGGTGGTCGTCGTGCTGGGGGTACTAGGCATCGTGACCGGCATCGGTTCGGTTATGTTCGCTAAAATGATGACACTGCGGACCACGATGCTGACCCGCGCCGAACTCGACCGGCGCGTCGACAAGGCCTTTGAACAAGTGCGCAAGGATTTTACATCGACCATTTCGCCCGACCTGGCGCTCATGTCGTTGATCGGTGTATCCGCGTATACGCAAGAGAGTGTGCCCAATGCAGACGACCGGGTGATTATAACCGTGTATAATCCGACGCCCGAGGGCGGGACGACCGGCCTGGCGGTGATGTATTACGTTAATCGGACGGCGCCAGGGGGGCCGGTGCTGGTGCGGGTCCCAGTGGACGTGCACAAGGGCGCCCCGGTCGGGTCTGAGATGCCTGTACTCGAGGGTGTGCAACGCATCGATATCCAGTACCAGACCGACGAAGGCGAATGGGTGGACGAATGGACGGACACGGCGCTTCCGAAAGCAGCACGGGTGAGTCTGGTGGTACGGGATCCGAACCGGCCCGATGCCGAGGTGGTGCGGGCCGCCATGTTTCCCATTTTTGTAAGCTAAGGAAAAGGCATGAGACGCTGGGTAGAGATGAATGACAACAGCCGGGGAACGGCTCTGCTGTTTGCGCTGGGCATCCTGCTCGTCTTCGCGCTCCTTGGCACGGCTTGGGTCCGCTACATGACTCTCGAAGCCGACGAGGTGAAGCTCAACTTGAACGGGACCCGGTCCCGCGCAGCGGCCCGGGGAGGCGTCTTCGCAGCCGTGGCGTCGCTGGACCGAACAGTTGGAGGAGCTGCCGCCGCCGCGGGCCAAGATAGTCTGGCGGTCCCCGTCTACCGGTACAATGCCCAAGACAACACAGCCCCGCTTTCTCCTGCGGAATCGCTCGTCAAGCAAGTGAACCTCGAATGGACTGACGAGAGCGCGAAGGTCAATCTGAATGAGGCGCCGACGCGCGTACTCCAACGCATTCTGAACGTGGACGGCGATACGGCCAGACAGATCCGCAGCAGCCTTCCGCGGGGCGGCGAAGACGAGATGAATGCCGGACGGGAGCGGCGTCCGCTTAGGGGAGTTGAAGACCTGCGCCCATTCCTTACGGGCGAGCAGTACGCGAACGTCGACCCGGCTCAGGTGACTGTGTTCGGCGCCGAGCGGAACCGGCTTTATGTCAATCTGAACCAGGCGTCGCCGGCGGTCCTCGCCGCCGTCCTGGACCTGGACATCGAGACCGCCGAGTATGTCGCGTCGGCCCGTCCGTTCAATGGGCCTGACGACGTCGTCGCGGCCACTGGGAAAAGCCCAGAGCTGTTTAATGTCAGGCCGTCGTCCAACGGTGGAGGGGATTGGCCTGAAGAGCTGGGGTTCGCGCCCCGGTGTTTCCGCATTCACAGTGAAGGAGTGCTTCAGCGCGTTGGAGGACCCGAGACCGCGTTTGGATTGGCAACGACGCGCGTTGAGGCTGTGGTGGCATTCCCGGCCAACGAGCAGCCGGTGATCTGCTACTGGAGTGAGGCGCCGTAAGGAACTGCAACTAGTAAAAGCAGTCCAATCTAGAGTAGGGAGGATGTTCGAATATGGCCAGCAATGCCAATAAGCCGGCTCCGGGGGTAAAGCGTGTCCGGCGTGCCCAACGTGCCCCCAAGAAGCAGACGCTCGAGGAGGCCGTCCAGACGAGCGGCGAAGAGACAACGGAACGGGGCCGACCGGGCGACAAGTCGCCGCGGCCCGTAAGCAGCAGCCCGGCGTCACAAAGCTTTTTCTCATACGGGACCAGTTTTGTGCGTCATTCCGACATCACCGTTTTTCTGCGCCAGCTCATCATGCTTGTCGAGTCGGGGAGCCCGATCCTGCGTTCATTGAAGACGCTGGCACGGCGCGGGCATCGAGCAGGGATTCGCTCGCTGGTGACGGATATTGCAGCCTATGTCGAGGCGGGCAATCCGCTTTGGCAGGCCTTCGAGCGCCACCCGCACTACTTCGACCCGGTCTTTGTCAATCTGGTCAAGGCGAGCGAGGCGAGCGGTACGCTGGTGCCTGTACTGCAGCGCATCGTCGAATTCCGGGGCCGGAGCGAAATCCTTCGGAAACGCGTGCGCGGCGCCATGTTCTACCCGATTATCTTGCTTCTTGCATGCGTTGCGGTGGTGATCGTCATTGCCAAGGTGGTTGTACCTGCGTTCAACGACCTCTTTACGAAGCTGGATGTGACGCTTCCGGCGTATACGAAGGGCTTTATCGCCGTGACGGACTTTACGGGCCGCTGGTGGTGGGTCGCAGTAGTTGTACTCGCCGTGCTCATCGTCATCTACAAGTTGATGGTGCGGAGCCCACTGATTCGGCTGCGTGCGGATCGCTGGAAACTGCGGACTCCCATTATAGGCGGCATCCTGCGCGACCAGGCAGTCGTCGAGTTTACCCGGTCGCTTTCGTTGCTCCTGCGCAGCGGTTTGTCCATGATGGTTACGCTTGACCTCGTACGCAACGCAATCCACAACCGGGCCGTGGCGCACACGATGCAGAACGTCCGCGATTCCGTTGAGCGGGGCGAAGGAATTGAAGAACCTTTGCGCGATGCTGCGCCGATTATCCCGCCGGTGGTAACAGATATGCTGGTGACGGGCGAAGAGTCCGGGCAACTGGACCGTATTGGCGAGCAGATTGCCGATACGTATGAGGAAGAGGTCAATATCCGGGTAGCTACGCTGGGCGACGCTCTGGTGCCGATATTGACCGTTCTCATCGGCATTGCCGTTATTCTGTTGGCCTTGGCGTTGTTTATGCCGCTGGTAAGCGCCATCGATCAGCTCAGCGCCAGCAGCGGTGTCTAGGAAATCAGGACTGTAGAGCCTCTGTTCCCGTGCCGCGTGGGATGTCGACCTGCGCGGCGCTTTTTTCTATACTGAAGATACGGCTGTTTTGCACCATCAAGCCATCGAGCCTGGCCCGGAGGGACGCCCGTGACCATTGCCCAACTGCTCGAGGAGCGCGCAAACACGCTGGGCGACAAGGTCTTTGTCCAGTGTGAGAGTGAAGAGGCGTCTTACCGCGAGATGCATGAGCGGGGCGCGCGCGTCGCCGCCAACCTCGCGCAGCTCGGGATCGGCAAGGACGACAAAATCCTTCTTCTGATGGGCAACTGTCTCGAATTCCTCTACGTATTTCTCGGGGTAGGGCGGATCGGAGCGGTCTGCGTGCCGGTCAATCCGACCCTCAAGCCGGATGAAATCTGCTACATTGCCGACGACAGCGACGCGAAGGTGCTCATCACGATCCCCGAGTTCGGCGCGCTGTTGCCGCAGTTGCGGGGGGCCTTGCCCAAAGTCGAGCGCGTATTCATGCTCACGGAAGATCGGGGCGAAGGCTACGAGCCGTATTCGGACCTCCTCAAACCCGTTGAGAACGTTCCCGGTCACGCGGCGACCGAACGCGACGACGCGGCACTGATCTATACGTCCGGCACAACCGGCATGCCCAAAGGCGTGGTACTTACTCATAGGAACTACCTGTGGAACGCGCGGATGATCCTTTTTGGGCCGACGACCTATCCAAGCGACAGGTTCTTGTGCGTCCTGCCGCTGTTTCATGTGAACGCCCAGGTAGTGACGATCCTCTTCCCGCTGATGCAAGGCGCTCAAGTGGTGCTGATGAAGCATTTCAATCCTTTCGGGATTCTGCCCATGATTGAGAAGTTCCGCACCACCGTCATGAGTGCAGTACCCACCATCTACAACGTGATCTGCCGCGTGCCCCGGGCCGAAAGCCATGACATCAGCTCGATGCGGTTTTTCATCACGGGCGCCGCGCCGCTCCCGGAAGAGACGTATCTCCTGACGCAACAGGTCCTGAAGAGACCGCTTATCGCCGGCTATGGCCTGAGCGAGGCTACTTGCGCCAGCGCTGCCGCCGACCCCGAGGCGCCTGTCAAGTGGGACTCAGTGGGATTCCCTTTGCGCTTCACGTCGTTGCGAATCGTCGGCGAAGACGGCATTGATGCGCCTTTTGGCAGCGTCGGCGAGATACTTGTGGCAGGCCCGAACGTCATGAGAGGTTATTACAAGAACCCCGCGGCGACGGCCGAAGTGCTCCAGGACGGGTGGTTGCGTACGGGCGATCTGGGCCGGTTCGACGAAGACGGCTACCTTTACATCGTCGGCCGCGTGAAGGACATGATCATTCGGGGCGGCCAGAACGTGTATCCGCAACAGGTTGAAAACGTGCTCTCGCGCGTTCCGGGCATCGAGGAGTGCTGCGTCGTGGGCATTGAAGAACCGCGCTGGGGTCAAGAGATCCTGGCGGTCGTGAAGCGCGTCGAGGGCCACGACGTCACCGAGCGCCAAGTGCTCGATTTCTGCCGGGAGCATTTGGCGGCGTATAAGTGCCCGCGGGCTGTGCGTTTCGTTGAGGCGTTGCCCAAGACCGCTACGGGCAAGATCAGGAAAAACGAGGTGGCCGCGCGTTTCTCGGACATGACGTTCTGACAGTGAAACCAAGGGGGAGCAATCCCGAAAGCCAGGGCGGAAGGAGCAAAAGACCGATGGCGACGAAACAGAGTTACTCGCAACGGATGAAGTGGTTTCACGAGGCGCGCTTCGGCATGTTCATCCACTGGGGTCTCTACAGTCTGCTGGGACGGGGCGAATGGGTAATGTTCCACGAGCGCATCTCGCGCGACGAGTACGCCAAGTTGGCGGAGCGTTTCAACCCGTCGCGATTCGACGCAGACGCTTGGGCGGGGCTCGCCGCGGAGGCCGGCATGAAGTACATGGTGCTGACCACGCGCCACCATGACGGGTTCTGCCTGTTTGACAGCCAAGTATCCGATTTCACCTCCGTCAAAACGGCGGCGAAACGAGATTTCGTCGCAGAGTATGTCGAGGCCTGCCGCAAGGCCGGGCTCAAAGTAGGATTCTATTACTCGTTGCTCGACTGGCGGTTCCCAGGCTACTTCGATCCCGTCAAGTACAAGGAAAGCGCCCAAGCGATGGTCGAGCAGTACCACCGCCAAGTCGTCGAGCTGATGACCCATTACGGCAAGATCGACGTGCTGTGGTACGACGGCGCATGGCTGCCTTACGCCCCGGAGGGAACGGACGTCCCGGCCTTTTGGGGGTCAAGGCAGGTCAATGCGGAAGTCCGGAAGCTTCAGCCCCACATCCTCATCAACAACCGCTCAGGCGTCGACGAGGATCTCGATACGCCGGAGCAACATGTGACCGCGTCCAAACCAGGCCGCGGCTGGGAATCGTGCATGACCATGGGCGACAGTTGCGGCTGGGGCTACATCAAGAACAACCCGAACATGAAGACCCTCCCCCAGCTTCTGCAGAACCTGTCCACGGCCGCTGCGGGCGAAGGCAACTATCTGCTCAATTGCGGCCCAAAACCGGACGGCCGTATCCGCGCAAAAGAGCAGGCGCGTCTGCGCGCGATGGGCGCCTGGCTCGACAGGCACGGCGAGGCCGTCTATGGCAGCCAGCGCTGTCCGCTCTCAGGCGGGATGCTTGGGCTATGGACCGCCAAGGGCACTACAGGCTACTTGCACGTGTTCCGTTGGCCTGGCCAAGAGGCCGTGACGGCTTGGGTAGGGACAAAGCCGAAGTCGGCCGAACTGCTGACCACGGGCAAACGGGCCAAGGTACGCCTCGAGCACAACGGGCGGCTCGTTATCAGCGGCTTGCCGAGGAAACCGCCAGACAAGAACGCGGCCGTAATCAAAGTCGAGTTCGAAGGGAAGATCAAGACCATTCGCGAGAAGGACCAAGCAGCTTGGCTAGAAGGCAAGAGCAAGTGACGCCGCCTCGCCTGCAGTCTGCCGCGGCAGACTGCTCCGCAGGAACGAAGTGGCCGTCTTTCCAAGTCGATGTGCGGCCTTCAGGGCCGACCAGCAGTCGATCAGGTGTATAAAAGCACGGACACGCCGTAAGGCGGCACTTCGACCGTCCCAGATAGGTCCTGGCCTGTGAGCAGATCTGTTGCGGGACGAGGCAACGCGCAGAACGCAGGGCGGTTCTCCATCTCGACGAGAATGGCCCCTTCGCCCGCAGCGCCTGCGCGCGGCACGTACAAAAGGTTGCTGGTAGCGCTTACAACGGGTGGGATTCCGGCTTCGCCGGCAATGCGGCGCACGAGCCCGACGAGCTGGTCGGCAGGCGGCATAGTCCCCAGAGCGACAACGTGACCCTTGCCCATCTTGTGGCGGGTGACCGCGGCCAGACCTGCCAGCTCGTTCTCGAGGTACCAGGCAAGAACATCGGCGCCGCGCGGCTCGAACCCGCACTGCCAGAGTGAGCTTTCCATCTCGGTGCAATCATCCCAACGCACCTTGATGCCTTTCGGATGGGCTGGAACCTGATATTTGGCGTAGACGCCGCCCCATTCCTCGAGACTGCCGAAGGGGGCATGACGAAACTTGGCACCGTCGAAGGTCCGGGTGTCGGTGAACGGTCCCGCAATCCAGATCCCGCCGGCTTCGATCCATTCCTTGAGTCGCGAGCGCAGGCCGCGCTGGTCCAGGCTGGGCACAAAACAACTGATCAGGACTTTGTAAGGCGCCAAGTCCACGCTCAGGTCAATGACATCAGGCCGGAACTGGGCGCGGATCAAGGGGTGATAGACGCGCTGCTGAAACTCCTGCGTGTAGTTGAGGCCATGGATCATGGGCTGGTTCTTCATAAGCACATAGGGACTGTGGCCGAAGTGCAAAGCCAGCCCGGTCCGCACCGGCCGGCTGCTCAAGATGAAATCGGCTGCCCGGTCCAACCCGTCGGCCACCGTAGCGACTTCTTCGAAGACGTGCATGGGCCGCCCCTCGGAAGAGAGGACGCTGCCGAAGAGCAGTTCCTGCCCGGCCCAATGGGTCCGCCATAACCAGAACAGGTTGGCCTCAGCGCCTAATGCAACGGGCATCCAGCTATTAGCCCGGCAGAATCCCGGCTGACTGTAGCCCGACGTAGCCACGTTGCCCGCCCAACTGGTCGATGTCTCCGTATTCCAGAATGGGCGCTCTTTGATTGGCCGCAGGAAGTCGAACCAGCATGCCGCGTTCCGCAGGCCTTCCCCGAAATCGTAGTGGTTGAACTGGACGACGTCGAGGTGCTTGTTCATGGCGTAATGGTCGACTTCATGGAGGGGCATCATGTCCGTGCCGACAGGCTGCACAGCGTGTTCGTGAAGGATGTCTGCCTGAACTTTCACGAAATCCACAAAGGAGCGGCTGCTGAATTCGTCCCACGCCTGGAGCAGCGACGGGTGATGCCAGACCCTTGGATCCGGGTTGGGAAGCTGCTCGAAGGAGTCGTAATCCATGCTCCACAGATGAAGGCACCACGCCTCGTTGAGCGCCTGGATGTCGCCGTAGCGCTCCTGCATAAAGTTTTGGAACCCTTTCCGGCACACGGGGCAGCAACAGGACCTCGTGAAAAAACCCGGCCACGGCGAAAAGTCATAGTGGGGCGCCACTTCATTGTCTATCTGCCAAGCTATCACGCGCTCGTCGTGTCCAAACTGTGCGGCCAGTTCGAGCGTAATGCGCGCACACAACTCGCGGTATGTCGGACTGTTGGGGCAGATGTGGCGGCGGCCGCCATGGCCGACGGCGGCGCCGTCGGGGTTGACGAAGAGCACCTCGGGGTATTTTGAAGTAAGCCAGGCAGGGGGCGTAGCTGTTGGGGTGCCTATGATAGTCCCAATGCCTACGTCGGCCAGTTTCTCGACGACGCGGTGGAGCCAGTCGAAATCATAGCGCCCTTCCTGGGGTTCCATGCGGCTCCAGGCAAACTCGCCCACCCGCATGACATTCATACCCGCCTTTCTCATCAGGTTGACATCCTCGTCAATCTGCTCAAAGGGCCAGTCCTCAGGGTAATAGGCGGCGCCATAAAACGGCGGGCGGAAAAGGGCCTTCGTGCTCATCGCGATTCCTCTCCTTTCGCTTGGCAAAGCATGGGTCGAATTCCGCGATAATACGCCATGAAGCAGCGAAGACAAAAACCGGTGGCGCCGACGAGCCAGCGGCGGTCTAAAGGCTGTCTGACGAATAGAAGCGGCCTTTGTCCGCAACAACGTGTTGTTGCCTGTATGTGTTGGGCGTGGCGCCGGCGGCTTTCTTAAAAACGCGGCAAAAGTGGGCTGTGTCGGCGAAACCAAGCTGATGCGCCACTTCTGTAACCGAGGACTCAGGCTCCTGCAGCAACCCTTTGGCCAAGTCAATTCGCCGCTTCTGATAGAAATCCCTCGGGCTCAGGCCGGTCGCATCCTTGAGGAGCCGGACGAGACGGGGCCGCGAGATCCCTACATCGCGCGCCAACACCCGCACATCAAACGGCGCGCCGTTGCGGATCATCTCCTCGACACGCTCGGCCGCTTGCCAGACCTGCGGGTCCAGAGCGAGCCGGGGCCGAGTCTCCTCACGCAGGAAGGCCTGGTTGAGGACCCAGAGAACCTTGAGTAAACAAGCGTTGAACAACGTGAGCGACGGCCTTTGCTTTCCGGCCTCGCCGGCCATGTCCGCGAGTTCCCGCTCGCACGCTTTCATCTCCGATTCCGTCAGTTTCAGGTGGACTGTACCGTTGTGCAACACTTCCTCTCGGGCCTGATGAAACAGTGCGTCGGCCAGCAAGAAGCGGACAAGACCCTCCTCGTGCCACAGCAGCCTGAGGTCCTCGAACAGCCAATGGGGTTGTATATAGAGGTTTGTCTTCACCAGCGCGCGCATGTCGCGGAAGCCGTGCGCGGCGCGCGGCGTCAACACAAAAGCGTCGCCCCGGCTGAGTTGCTCAGAACCGTCTGGCGTGAGATGCCGGACTGTTCCCTGCCGGATGATAAAAATCTCGTAATAGGCGTGCCGATGGGGCGCGATGTGGTGGTAGGCCTCGACGTCCGGCACATGCACCTCGACTGCGCGGGTGCTCGCGTATTTCGCGGGCGGCGCGGGGTCGTCGCCGGCATCGGTCCAATAGACATCCTCGCCGCCCCAGCACAGCGTGCCGAATCGGAAGGGGCGGCGGGCGCTCAGCCCGACTTGGTCGGGCGGATAGACATCGATATGCTCGGAAAAGCCATTCATTCTGCAAAATGGGCCAAAACGTTCTATCCTTCCTATTGCCGCTATTATACAGTAAAATGAGGCGTCGATAGATCCTAGATGGGGACGGCTGAAAAGTATCGATAGCCCCGTCTGGGTGGGTTTGAACCGCTTTTGGGCGCGGCGCTTGCTCACAGGCACTAAAAGAAGGAGTTTTGTCATCATGTACCGAGAAAAGACCCGAGGATTTACGCTCATCGAACTCTTGGTCGTCATCGCCATCATCGGCATCTTGGCGTCCATCCTGCTCCCGGCCCTATCTCGTGCGAGGGAAGCCGCCCGCCGTGCGTCGTGCGCCAACAACCTCAAGCAATGGGGCCTGATCTTCAAGATGTTCTCGAGTGAGAACAACGGGGATTTCCCCGCCGGCAACCTGTGGTACGTCAACTGGATGTCGTCGCTCATGGGCGTCAACGCCATGGGCAACCTGTACAAGGAGAGCCCCTTCGCCCAGCCGGGACAGGACCCGCCTGGCGCCGACGGCCTCTATCCTGACTATTGGACCGATCCGAACATTATGATCTGCCCGTCCGACGCACGCGAGAACGCCACGAATGTCTGGTTCCCAAGCGGCACCGGCATCGAAGAGGACATCGCCGCACAAGTCAAGCGCATCACGGGGCCCAACGGTGCGGCTCAGGATTGGGCCTCGAAAGCGATTGTCAACGCGATCTTGTCGTTTCCCGTCTCCTACTTGTATCAGCCGTACGCTACGCGTACCGGGTCGCAGTTTCTTGACGCGTGGTTTGTGAGCTGGTGGCGGTTGAATGCAGGCAAATATGGACCTGAGATAGCCTGGGTGGCGCCTGGCGACATCACCGCGCGGGGCGGTCCTTCCGAGTGGGCGCCCGGCGGCATCCTCTTCGTCAGCGGACGCAACGCGGAAGATCTGACATCCGACGTGATTGACGTGTCGAGCCCCCGAATCTGGGGGTGGCGCGACTCGGACGGTTCGGACTTGCCGACATCGTACCACCTCACCAAGGAAGGCATTGAGCGCTTCTTCATCACGGACATTAACAACCCCGCCAGCGGCGCCATGGCGCAAAGCACCATCCCGATCATGCTGGACGCCTGGGCGACAAACCTGAACAATCTGACCGTCCAGGGAAGCAGCCAGAGCCAAGCCGTCGCCTTCTTCAACCACGTGCCGGGCGGCTGCAACGTCCTATATCTGGACGGCCACGTCGAATTCATCAAGCTCAACCAGGAGTGGCCCGTGGCCACCCCCGCTTTTGACCCGAACCTGATGAACCTTGACAGTCAAGCCGCCAACCTTATGGACGCGTTCGGCGGATTCGGCTGATCGCTCTGCATATCCAACGCGAAACAAGCCCGTTCAGCCTTGCTGGACGGGCTTTTCCATGTCTTCTACAATCGATTCCGGCACCCGGCGGTCAAGGGCGGGCGACACCCGCCGCCTGTATTGCAGGAGGGTAGCAGGTTGACTTGGGCGTGAGGCTTCCGCGACAACACGGCGCGCCATGGTATAGACTCGACCTATGTTGCCGGCCTGTGAAAACATAAAACTCAAGGCCGTGGTGCGCTACGACGGGACGCCCTTCGGAGGCTGGCAAGTTCAGCCAGACCGGCGCACTGTACAGGGCGACATCGAAGCGGCGCTGTCCCGCATCGCTTCGCGCCCCATCCGTGTTCAGGGGGCAGGCCGGACTGACGCCGGCGTGCACGCCCTTGGCCAAGTCTGTTCGTTTACCTGGCCGGCGGACGCGATGCCCCACGAACGCTTACGCCGGTCGCTCTCGGCCATGCTCGGACCTGCTGTCCGCATCGAGTCCGTAGCGCCCGTTCCGGATACGTTCGACGCGCGCCATTCCGCTGTTTCCAAACGCTATGCTTACACCTTCGATTTCGTGCAGGAACCGGACCCGATTTCGGCCCGTTACGCATGGTGCGTGCGTTATCGGGTAGATCTCGAGCTGCTCACCGAGGCAGCAAGGCCCCTCTTGGGGGAGCATGATTTTGCTGGATACCAGTCCAGCGGCGCCGAGGCCGCGTCAACGCGGCGCTGCATATACAGCATCGAGCTGCATCGTGGAGGCGTGTTCGGACCGTGCGATGGGAACCGGCTGTGGCGCCTCGAGTTCCATGGAAACGCGTTTCTATACAAAATGGTCCGCAATATTACCGGGTCGCTGGTTGAGGTCGCGCGCGGAAAACTCCCGAAGGAATGGATCGTTCAGC
>CAZBQH010000195.1:0-3588 GCA_964493915.1 uncultured Nitrospiraceae bacterium | reverse complement strand
TTGGTGGCCAGATCTGCAATGCGCTCCAGATGACGCGACGTGCTCAGCAAATGGAGCAGACCATTAAGGTCCTGCGGGTTTTCTTGTCCTTCCTTTTCCACCAGCTCGTACATCTTGCGGTTCAGCGCGTCGACTTCGTCATCGGCAGCACAAACCTCCCGGGCCAGATTGACATCTTCGTTCACCAAGGCGTCGAGGCTGTTCTTCAGCATGCGTCGGGCCTTCTCAACCATGGCCGGGAAATCGAAAGGCGCAGTCATACGCGTTTGAGTAGCAAGGTAAGCGGCCCGCTCCGCAATGTTTACAGCAAGGTCGCCTATCCGCTCGAGGTCATTGTTCATCTTGAGCACAGCGACGAGAAAGCGCAAATCGCTGGCCACCGGCTGATGAAGAGCAAGTACCTTTAGACATTCCTCTTCAACCTCGACTTCCACTTCGTCGATAGCCGTATCAGCCTCGATCACCTGGTTGGCCAACGCAGCGTCCCGCTGTTCGATGGCCTTAACCGCCTGCCACACGCTGTCTTCGACGAGCGCGCTCAACTCGAGCAACATCTTTTTGAGGTGTTCTACCTCACGTATCAGGTGAATGGTCATCGGCAAATCCATCCTTTCCCATCAGCCAAAGCGGCCCGTAATATAGTCTTCTGTACGCTTTTCACGGGGCCGTGTGAAGATCTGTTCTGTCGGCCCCGTTTCAATCAACACGCCCTCGTATAGGAAAGCGGTGTCGTCCGACACGCGCGAGGCCTGCTGCATGTTGTGCGTGACAATCACAATCGTGTATTCCTCCCGCAGTTCGAAGATCAAGTCTTCAATATGAGCAGTCGAGCGCGGGTCCAGGGCGGAAGCCGGCTCGTCCATCAACACGACCTGCGGATCTACTGCGATGGCCCGTGCAATGCAAAGACGCTGCTGCTGTCCTCCGGACAGCCCGAGCGCCGATTCAGAAAGCCGGTCCTTCACCTCGTCCCACAGCCCCGCTCTGCGCAAACTCGTCTCAGTTCTCTCCTCGAGAACGGCTCTGTCGCGCACGCCTGCAATGCGCAGCCCGTAGACCACATTCTCGGCGATTGATTTCGGGAAGGGATTGCTTTTCTGGAACACCATGCCCACCTTGCGCCGCAGCTCGACCACGTCGAGCGTCGGATCGTTGATCTCGATGTCTTCAAGCACGATGCTCCCCTCGACACGCACGCTGTCCACAAGATCGTTCATGCGGTTCAGGCATCGCAAGAAGGTCGACTTCCCGCAACCCGACGGCCCAATCAGACCCATCACCCTCTTTCGCGTGATGTCGAGGCCGATGTTGAACAAGGCCTGAGCCTGCCCATAGAACAGATTCAGATTCCGCACCCGGATAAACACATCGCTCTGGGCCGACATCTGTTCGACTGCCCCTGTATTGTTGGCCGCGCTCTCTTCCATTTACAGCGCTCCCATCGCGTAGCGTCTGCGCATGCGCCCGCGCAAGTAGATTGCAAGGCTGCTCATGGCAAGTACAATCAGCACCAGGAGAAAAGTCGTCACGAATACCATAGGTTTGGCTGCCTCGACGTTCGGCGACTGGAATCCAATGTCGTAGATGTGAAACCCAAGATGCATGAATTTCCGGTCCAGATGAACAAAGGGAAAGACGCCGTCGATCGGCAAGGCCGGCGCCATTTTGACCACGCCCGTAATCATCAGGGGCGCCACTTCGCCCGCTGCCCGCGCCATCGCTAGAATCAGGCCCGTCATGATCCCCGGGGACGCCATCGGCAGAATGGTTCGTACCAGCGTCTGGAAACGCGTCGCACCCAGTGCATACGACCCTTCCCGAATGCTCTTCGGGATGGCGCTCAGGGCCTCTTCTGTCGAGACGATCACGACGGGAACGGTGAGCAAAGCCAGGGTCAGGCTCGCCCAGAGAATACCGCCGGTTCCGAAAGTCGGCGTAGGCAAACGCTCCGGGAAGAAAAGCTGGTCGACCGTACCGCCTACTCCATATACGAAGAAGCCCAAGCCAAAGATCCCATAAACAATCGAGGGAATGCCCGCCAAATTGTTTACGGCGATATGAACCAACCGAACCAGCGGTCCCTCTTTGGCGTACTCCCTCAGGTACACCGCCGCCAATACGCCGAGCGGGAAAGAAAACAAACTCATAAGGAAGATCAGCAGAATTGTCCCGAAAATCGCTGGGAACAGCCCGCCTTCCGTGTTGGACTCGCGCGGCTCGTCGCTCAACAACTCCCACACTTTTGCCAAATACGTTCCCATTTTGGCGGGGATGGACATAGCATTGGGGCGCATGGGCCGGACGACGTCCATTAAGGGCATCTCCTTCGTCCGTCCGCTTGCATCTGCGAAGACAGCCCGCTGTTCACGCAAGGTGTGCAGAGCCTCAGCCTGTTCCGCCGAGAACGCGTCAAACTGCTTGCGGAGAGCTTCCTTCCGCTCGAGCAAGGAGATCACGCGCCGGTCCGTTTCGGGCACGTTCCCGTGCGCCAACGTGAGCAGACGGTCTTCGTTGCTGCGCGCCTCGCGGTTCAACGCTGCGATGCGCTCTTCATAGACTTCGAGCTCGGGCTGGCGCTTCTTGACCTGCCGCCACGCACGAAGAAACCGGTCCCACAGACCGCCCTCGCCACGTTCGGTGTCCTCCTGTTCAAGCTTCTGCAAGAAACCGTTGAAGTTGCCGTACTCCTGGCGCTCGAGCACAACCGCGTCTGCTGGATACTTAATATCTTGGATGTCTTCGAGCGGAATCCATCGGAAGTCCTGACCGTACAAATCCCGGTTGGCCACTTTCACCTGGATCCGCCTCTCATTCGTTCCCGGGACAGCTTCCTCGCCCGTGATCTCGCCCAAGACCCGACTGCCGTCCTTTTGAATGATGAGAGCGACATTCGAGGGCCAGAACACGCCCAGACCATTGACCATCACCACCACAATCAAGATCGCCGTGGTCAGCAAGGTAAGCGACAGCGCCCCCGCCGTCGCCCAGACAAAGGGCTCGCCCGTAGACCAGAAAGAGTGCTTGCCTTTGCCCTTACTGGAACTGCCCATACCGTTTCCTCAAACGCTGCCGCACGAGTTCTGCCCCCGTGTTGAGAATAGCTGTCAACAGAAACAGCAAGACCGCAGACAGAAACAAGACCCGGTAGAGGGTGCCGCCCTGAGGCGCCTCGGGAATCTCGACGGCGATATTGGCGGAGAGCGTGCGCATGCCGTTGAACACGCTCCAGTCCATAATCGGCGTGTTTCCCGTCGCCATAAGGACAATCATGGTCTCTCCTACGGCGCGGCCAAACCCTATCATCACGCCCGCGAAAATGCCCGGACTAGCCGCGGGCAACACGACACGCCAGACGGTTTGCCACCGGCTCGCACCCAGCGCCAGCGATGCGGCACGCAGACTCTGCGGCACGTTCGACAGGGCGTCGTCGGCCATGGTGAAGATGATGGGAATGACGGCAAAGCCAAGACCAAAGGCAATGATAATGCAGTTGCGTTGGTCATAGCGCTCCCCGAACGTGCCGAAAAGCCAACTCTGAAAGCTCCCGTTAAAGAGCCATTGCTCGACGCTGCCCGCCAGCACATAGAC
>CAZBQH010000194.1:0-18859 GCA_964493915.1 uncultured Nitrospiraceae bacterium | reverse complement strand
CCAATGTCCTGTACATGGATGGTCACGTCGCGTTCCAGACATACAGGGACGGGAAGCATCCCATAGGCGGGGGCGTTTCAAGCTTCCCAAACCTTTCAGGCATTGCACAGCTTATGATAAGCGATTCCGGCGGTTGGGGTTGATTGTTCCTGAGCGCATGTGCGCTTGACAGAGCATGACTTCAAGTCCGGGGCGGGCCATGGCAAGGGTGGTCCGCCCCTTCTATTTGGCAATCCATGACCGCTGCGTCAGTCAGTTTGGACAATCCCCTGTTTCAAAATGTACGATTCGGCCCCCCCAGAAAGTGTACAATCGCCGTTCCAGACGGTGTTGCATCGAAAAGGGGAAGGGAACGGATTCATCTATAGGACGGTCCTACGCTTTCCCCGTCCCCAAGATGCTGTCATAACGAAATAACCGAGCCTCAAAGCCATTCGGGTGCGGCCGCCGGTTGAGACGCCCGCGCACAAAGGCCGGCGGCAATATAGAACATCTCTTACCTGAAGGAAGATCTGAAAACGCACACGGTATCGCAGAAAGAACTCAGACGCGCTTGGCGGGTTGTCACATGGGCTGGTCTGCTCGGCAGCCTCTATTATCTCCTCTGCATTACAGGCGCCGCCCGCATCAAGTTTCTTACGGAAATAGGCGCGACCGCAACGGATTTCGGCTGGATCGCGAGCTTGGGCTCTTTCGCGTTGGCGTTCCAAGTGCTCGGCAGCATCATCACGAATCACGCGACATGGCGCAGACGTCTCTGGATAGGTATTGCTCTCGCACATCGCGCCATGTTCATCTGCATTCTCGTGGCGCCGATGCTTTTCCTTGACACTCGGCTGCGCATCCTCTGGATTGTCGTTGCCCTGTTCTTACACGACAGCTTGGCGCAGACCTCCGTGCCGATGTGGCTTTCGTGGATGGCGGACCTCGTGCCGAAAGAGCGCCTGGGCCGTCAATGGGCCGCCCGCCAGAAGTTCATCACAGGTCTGAACATGGTGGCCATGGTCGTCATCGCGGCAGTTTTCTGGTATTTCGAAAAGGCTGGCATGGTCGTCAAAGGATTTATTGTCACAGGCAGCTTCGGCGTCCTGCTTGGGCTCACAGACGTCCTGCTGTTTTTCCGCGTTCCCGAGGTTCCCAACGAACGCGTCACAGGCGTGCGGCTGCGCGACGCCTTGGCGCAACCGCTGCGCGACAACGAATTTCGGCCTTTCCTTTTATTCATGTCTTTCTTTCAGTTTGCCGTGTTTACCGCGTCGCCTTTTTTTGGGCTCTACATGTTCGAGTTCCTCCACTTCAGTGTCTTCACGGTTCAAATGTTGGGCACCGCTGCGGCCCTCGGGGTCGTGCTGTCCTCGACGTTCTGGGGTTTGCTCTGCGATACATACGGCTTCCGCCCTGTCCTGCGGATTCTTACCGCATGCAAGACGCTCACGCCCGTTGCCTACATAATCGCCCCCAGGGTGGCAAGCATCAGCATCCCCTTCCTGTGCCTGGCCATGTTCTTCGACGGCCTCATGAACGCCGGCATGATGTTGTCTACGCAAGGGATTCTGCTGAAATCGACTCCCCGCCGCAATCGCAGCATGTACATCGCAGCGTCGAATTTCATCGCGGTTGGGCTGGTCGCGGGTATTGCGCCGGTGGTTTCAGGCCGTCTCATCGACTTTCTCAACGCGCGGGTCGAGTGGCATATGGGAATCTACCTATTTACAGGCTACCACCTGATTTTCCTGAGCAGCTCCGCACTCAGAGCAGTCGCCTTCTTTTCTTCGGCTCATATCCGGGAAATTGCCAACGTTCCAGTACCCACGGTATTGGCACAAGTCTTTACACGCAACTCGATGCGGGTAGCCCGCTTGGTACATCAACTTGGGGAAGGGCCAAAAGAAACACAGAGAGTGCGCGCTGCTTTCCTCCTGGGCGCGTTGCGCCACCCGATGGCAGTCCGTCAACTTATGCAGGCTCTCCAGGACCCATCTCACGCCGTTCAGGAAGCCGCTATCGACGCACTAGGCGCCATCGGCGGCGCGGAAGCAACAGAATCGCTCATCACGGCTATGATGAGCCAAGGCAACGGTATGCGCCCACGCGCCGCCCGCGCTCTCGGCCGTATCCGGAGCACTGAAGCCCTCAAGGCCCTGCTCAGGAACTTCAAGAGCCGCGATACGGAGGTACTCAAAGAAACCGTCGACGCATTGGCACAGATTGGCAACGATGCGGCGATACTGCCCATGATCAGTCTCTTCCACGACACGGAGGACCAGGACCTGCAAGAGCATATTGCTGCGGCGTTGAGCAAACTAGCCGAGACCGACACGATCGAAGAAGTTGTCGGGCTCTTGCGCGAACGCCGTCCGCCTTATCAACGAACCATACGGTGAGGAAAAGCGGCAATGGGCCTATAATGACGCCAAAGGAAATGCATGACCGGACAAGGGGACGTTCCATGACAAGCGAATCAGGCCACAACGCCACGTCTTGGGAACGGGGCTATCTCGCCGCGGTGATCATCGTGGCGCTCGTCTTCGCCGCCGCAACGGCAGCAAATCTCGGCAGAACCGGCGTCCTGAGCAGGAGTGGCGACCGCGTGCATCCATCGTCAGCCGGGATGGTCCGCAACCTTGACGTGAAGCGCATCAAACAGATGATCAGGGAGGGGTATCTGAGCGACCATGAGGCCCTCTTCTACCAACCCGCGCCCACGCAATAGGGCCAAAGTCTGACTGATACACAAAGATGGGGCCTGTGTGCAAGAGGTACATGCTCACCGACGAGCCTTCCCAAAGACGGGGCTTTCATCCAGAACCTGCTGTCCGACGCACTGTGAAATAGAGGCTCAGACCGAGGTAGTAAATCACATAGACCAGGGATCCGTACAGCAACATCGGGCTCTGTTGCGGATAGCGAAGCAGCACGCCGACAACCATCGCACCCCATACCGTGGTAAGAAGCAAGGTGAGCGGCCGCAGCGGCGCCGTGCGGCTCGGGTAAACGTATTTGATCGGCACAAACACGGTCAGGCAAAGCACGAGAATAAGCAAAAGGTTGGCCCATTCCGGCAAGGAAAACATAAACAAATAAAACAGAACAATGTTCCAATAGGAAGGAAAACCAAGGAAGAAGTGGTCGTCTGTTTTTGCCCCCGTCTGGCTGAATTGGTAAGCCGATGCTGCCGTGATCGCCAAGCCCGCCGCCAAGCCGTACCATCCTGGCGTTATCCCCGCCCGATAAAGAAAACAGGCCGGGACAATCACGTAGGTGAAATAATCAACTATGTTGTCCAGCAAATCCCCCTGCACGCGCGCTGCGTACAGATCCACCCTGGCCAGCCGGGCTAACGCCCCGTCTACAGCATCAATGGCAATAGTCAAACCCATCCACGCGAAGGCGGCCTTCCACCGCTCTTGGCTAATAGCCGCCAGCGCCATCAGACCCCATGCCGCCCCTGAAGCCGTCAGCGCGTGAACGGCCCATGCAGCGGCAATACGTCCCCATGGTCTCGCACAGTTCGACATACTGCCTCCTCTCGTTATTTCGCGACTTGGACAGCATAGCGGACTGGCGTCTCGAACGAAAAGAGACCTCGATCCGCAAACACCGGTGTTCTTCAGGTTTTTTCGGCGGACAACCCATCGCCCAAGCGGGGAACTGCTGCACGGGAGCACGGGAGCACGACCCTTCTGCATTTCTGTCCTGATCTTAAGGTCAGACAGCTTCTGAGACGTTCTTGTCAGCCTGCTTCCCGATGCTTCACGATCTCGCCCGTCAAACATGGCGTGAAGTAAAAATAAGCCCTTGACAAGCAAGGACAAACGGCATACACTACCAACCGCGAAAGCTCAGGGAGGTGCAAAAAGCGTGGGGCCCTCTGAACATACCACCGAGATGGTCAAGGAAAAGCTCATGGCGGCCATCCGGGAAGGCCTCCTGTCCGAGGGCGCTCCCGTCCCTTCCGAAAACGAACTCGCGCGACAGTACAGTCTAAACCGCCATCAGGCTCGAACCATTCTCGCCGATCTCGCCCGCAGCGGGTATATTCTCCGGTCTCAAGGACGGCGCTCGGTGGTGGCTTTGCGTTGGCGCCGCACCGCGATGCCCGAATCCCGTTCCACCGACCCCCTGATTGTGCTTGTGCTGCCCGGCTATACGGACGACTACACCATCGCGCTGCTCCGTGGATTTATGCAACAAGTCTCCGGTACGGGTTTTGCTGTACACAACATCAGCATCCCCAAGGAAGAAACGGCGCAAGAGCATGTTTTGCAGGGGATCCTGGACCTCAAACCCAAGGGCCTTGCGCTTTATCTGCCTCTCGTAGATGAACGCAGTCTGGACATCGTACAAAACATCCAGACCGCTGGGACGCACGTGGTGCTTATAGACCGCAGCCTGCCGGGCATCGAGGCAGACTGCTCAATGACCGACAACGAATTGCTGGGATATGCAATTACGTCTCAGCTTTGCGAGCAAGGCCACCGGGCCGTTGGCTACCTGACGGACGCATGTTCCGTGAATGTATCGAGTGGACTTGAACGGGCCGATGGCTACCGGCGCGCCCTTACCGAAAACGGCATCGAGCCGGAAGACCGTTTTTTCGTTACCATTCCTTCGCTCAGCACTTCGCATCTACCCAGTCTCGAACACGTGATGGCCTATCGGGATCATCCCACGGCGCTGTTCTGCGGTCATGACAGCGGTGCTCACTGCGCCGTGCGCGCCCTGCGCGCCCTGCGCTATGACCTGCCGGAGCACGTCGCAATCGGCACAGTGGACGACGGCAACTTTGAGGCAGAACTCCACGGCGCCGCCACCGTTACGGGTAGACAAGATGGACTGAGCATAGGGGCAACAGCGGCGCAGTTGCTCCTGGAACGTGCATCCGGGGCGTTGGCTCCAGTGCGTTGCGTGAGAATCCCGCCGCTGCCGGCGGGTGAACTCAACAAAGTTGAGGAAGCCAACCTGATGGGTCAGGTTGGCGCACTGTAAACTGCCGAAAGGCGAGGAGGAGTTATGAGAAAGAAAGGTTTTACGCTGATCGAGTTGCTGGTTGTGATCGCCATTATTGGCATCTTGGCGTCGATCCTGTTGCCGGCGCTGTCGCGTGCAAGGGAGGCGGCCCGACGCGCTTCCTGCGCGAACAACCTCAAACAATGGGGCCTGATTTTTAAAATGTTCTCCGCCGAAAGCAAGCAGGGGCTGTTCCCGCCTGCCACGGACTGGCAAACCCTCCTGGTGTATGACCACTACGACATCGGCAGCGATATGCCTACGTGGTCTTTGCCGTTCTCAGCCGGCGGCGATGCGCTGTACCCCGACTATTGGACCGATCCGGCCATCCTGCGTTGCCCGTCGGACAGCGGCGGCGACGCCTTGGGCAAGAACTTGGGCATTACCAATGATTACGCGGGGCAAGTCCAGCGGGCCGCGAGTGCGACCGGGGTCGACGAGTACTGGAAGAAGAGATGCTTGAGCGTGCTGCTTTCCCAGCCCATCTCGTACTTCTACCATGCCTGGCTTGTGACAACGCCTTCGCAATTGTCGCACATCATGGTCAGTAATTACCCCCATAGGCCTGACGGGACCTGGCCGGTCTTTCCGCAACCTGATTGGGCGCCTCCTGTCAACATCCTGAAAACGATTCCCGGCTGCGACAGCATGCAAACCGGCGTGAAACCGGGAATCTGGAACGGGTGGGGCGACTACTTCTGGCTCTATGTCGGCGACCAGCCCCGCAGCAGCGGTGATTTCGAGAACTGGTATACAACGGACCCGCCGGTCAGCGGCTGGAGTTCCTTCTGGCGAGATATGGATGGGTCTCCTTTCCCCTCAACGTATCCTCACCTGAGGGAAGGGATCGAGCGCTTCAAGATAACAGACATCAACAACCCGGCGGCGGGCGCCAAGGCGCAAAGTGAAATCGTCGTGATGTACGACGCCTACGGCAACGCCATTCACCTTGGCGGCCAGTTGGGGAGCCTCATCATGAACCATATCCCCGGTGGCGGCAACGTCCTCTATATGGACGGCCACGTCGAGTTCGTCAAGTGGCACGAGAAGTTCCCTTATGCGCGGGACAACGACATCATGCCGGGCCGCAGCTTCTTGAGCTATGAGGATATGCATTACCTGCCGGCCTGGATCACGGCCTACGGCGGCTGGGGCTGATCCGGCTGGGAGAGCGCGTTCGTAGCAGTCGCAGCTTTGCCGCCTAGCAAAGGTGGAGTTCCGTTGCGCGGCAGAAGCAAATGGCTATGCACAGTTTGCCCCTCTTTCAAGCGCCGCATGCCCACAACGGACATGCGGCGCTTCTCAGCTACAGAGCAGAACTATGCAGATCCTGCCGAAAACCACAGCGTTGGCAACCGTATTAGACGGGGCAGCCTGATGAAAACCTGGTGGAACTATCATCTCGGTCTAAACAGAAACAGCATATGCTTCTTCTTGATGGCTTTATGCGCGATGGCGCCTTCGACGCGCGTCGCTCCGGTTCAACAGCAGCCGCCGGCGGAGGGAACGGAAACAGTGAGCGCAATGACGTCTGTCTTCAACGTAAAGCATTACGGTGCGGCCGGCGATGGTCTGCGAGACGATACCAAGGCGATTCAAGAAGCGATCGACGCCTGCTGCGGGGCCGGAGGTGGAACGGTTGTTCTGCCGCCGGGCACGTACCGGTCAGGCGCCCTGCGCTTGCGAAGCTGCATAACGTTGGAGGTCCAGACAGGCGCGCACCTTGTGGGCAGCCCGAACCTGGACGACTACTACTTTGAGGGGCAACCGGTAGGCCTGATCAGTGCGCGCGACAGCGACAACATCAGCATCGTCGGGCGCGGGACAATCGATGGAAACGGCGACGTCTTCGCGGACTGGCAATCGATGGAACCAGGAGGCAGAGCTGCTGCGTGGCGCGACGGCCCCGTTGTCATGCGCCAGCGTCCAGGCAATATGCTCGTCTTCGCCAACTGCCGCAATGTCCTTGTTCGTGATGTAACCATCTCGAATGCGCCGTTCTGGACTGTTCACCTCGATGGATGCATCGAGGCCAGACTCCTGAACCTTCGCATTCGAAACAACCCCCTTGTCCCGAACAACGACGGCATCCACTGCACCACCTCGCGCAACGTGCAGATCCGCGGCTGCGATATCGTTGCGGGCGACGACGCCGTCGCCGTTACCGGCATCAACGACCATGGACCGATCATCCCAGGCTTCATCGGCTACAACCAAGCAACCGAGAATATCCTCGTAAGCGACTGCATTCTCGAAAGTCGCTCCGCGGCCATTCGGGTCGGCTACGGACACCAAGATGTGCGCAATTGTCTCTTTACCAACCTGGTTATCCGGAATTCGAACCGTGGTTTGAGCGTCTTCACACGCAATACGGGCTCCGTTAGCGGCATCGTTTTCTCGAACATCCTGGTTGAGACGCGCCTCTATGACGGCCCCTGGTGGGGCAACGGCGAAGCAATTCATTTGTCGACGCAGCAACAGTTCGCTGGGGAATCGGCAGGGCCGATTCGGGAGGTCGCATTCCGAGATATACGCGCGTCCGGCCCCAACGGTATTCTCGTCTACGGACTCGAGGACACCCCTATCGAGGACGTGAGGTTCGAGGACGTCGACCTCCGGCTTGTCCAGGACCCTTTGAGTAGTGCGCGGAGGCGCACGGTCGATATTCGTCCCGCTTCCGATGCCGAATTAGGGTTGTTCGAACGCGATACGGCGGCCGTTCTTTGCAGATACATACGGGGTCTCGAAATCCGCAACACCCGGATCGCATGGACAGGACCTGCGCCCCTATGGGATGGCGAACCGGTGCAAGTCGAATGCTTCGATAGACTGAGAGTGGACACCCTGGACACAACCGAAACTGCCCGCTTCGGCGTGGTCGCCCTGCGTGACGGCACGAATGCCGTGGTGCGGAACGTGGGGTCCCCGGCTGTCCGGGAAGGCCAAGTGCGAGCACAAGACGTGACACACCTCTCCATCGACGGCGAACAACAGCCATGATGGCGGTTTGAGGCAAAAAACCGCCGTCCTTCTGTAGGCCGCCTCACGTCCGATGATGCAATAGACCACGCCCGGAAAACCAGGCCGGGACTACGCTTCCTCAGACTTCAGCAGAGGCTGAATAGCGTCGGCAAACGCCTTGGCTGCAGCGCTGTCGGGGAATGCTCTGACAAAAGGCTGCCCACTATCCCCAGATGTCACAATCTGCGGCTCGAGGGGGATGCGGCCAAGAAACGGCACACCCATTTCGGCGGCGAGTTTCTCTGCACCACCGACTTTGAAAAGGTCTATCTGTCGGCCGCAATAGGGACAAACGAAGCCGCTCATGTTCTCGATAATGCCGGCGACAGGCATCTCGAGCGTATTGCAGAAGGATATGCTACGACGCACATCGGCTATGGCCAAGTCCTGGGGAGTGCTCACGATCACGCCCCACGCCCCTTTGCCCACCAACTGCGCCACGGACAAGGGTTCATCACCGGTGCCCGGGGGGGAGTCGATGACCAGGTAGTCCAGATCGCCCCACGCGACATCTTTGAGAAACTGATGGATGACTTTGTATTTCATGGGGCCGCGCCAAATCACGGCATCCTTGCCGCTGGCCAGCAGCAGGCCGAGAGAAACGACGGACAGGTTCTCGCTCACCCGGATAGGCTCGATGGCGCCCATGGTATTTACGCCAAGGCGCTGGCCTTCCAACCCGAGGATCTTTGGAATGCTCGGGCCGTGCAGATCCACGTCCAACAAGCCTGCCTTTTTGCCAGCCAACGCGAACGACAACGCCAGATTGGCTGCAACGGTACTCTTGCCTACGCCGCCTTTGCCGGAGAGCACGAGGAGTTTTCGGCGGATTTGCCCCATGCGCTTTTCGAGTTCGAGCTGTTCCTGTTGCCGCTGAGATGCGTCGGCTCCAGTAGCTCGAGAAGATGGATTACTGATGACTCTTACCCTTCCTTTGTTTCTACACGTGCCAGCAAACGTCTAGCCTTGCTGTCAGACGCGCCCGCACGTATGTGTTTTCTGTGTTGTCGGCAAACCTACTCAGCATAGAGGACTTCCAGCACCTCCGCCGGTCTTTTCCCGCACAGTTTCATGCCTACCCTGAGCGATCCGCCGCTGTGGGCCTGTATACCTGCTTTTCCGAGGCGAGCCAAGCCTTCCTCAACCGGAATGCCTGCCGATTCGCAGCACTCCCGCACCCTCATACGTCCGCAGCCTCGGCGACCGGCAGTGCTGTCCTCTCGGCCTTATTTCGGAGACTTCGTCTGATGTCTCATCGTTAGACAACGTAACCTTATATATCTGGGTCATACGCGTTGGCGTCGCGCTTGTCCAGTTTGGGCGGATTCCGTGCGGCAGCCGGTCTCGGCCCTTGACCTCGAACGCCGAGGCCACGTGGTCGAGCAGCTTCTTCTACCAACAGTAAAACAGCTTGGGCGCGATCCGCAAGTCCTCGCCTACCTTGGGCTGCACCTTTTCTCTTACATGAGTTTCCCTATTATGCGATTCCAGCAGAAGCAAGACAGCCGAAACGCCGTCTGAGCCTCCTAGACGCAACTCGCACTCCTAGTCTCCACCGCCGTATTCCACGTCACCGATGAATCCGGCCAGCCATCGGGTCACAGGAAAGGTCTCCGTGCCGTACTGGACAAAGCGGACGTGGCCATCCATATAGAGCACATTGCAGCCGCCTGGAGCGTGATTGAACTTGAGAACCCCTTGACCACCCATACCGCGCCCCGAGGTGTACGTCTGGATAGAAGAAAAGAAATCCCACATTATCGGCAGCTCGCTTTGAGCCATAGCCGCACCGGCAGGATTATTGATGTCGGTGATAAAGAAACGTTCGATACCTTCACGTAGACGGTAGACGGTGTTGGTGCCACTGGTACCGGTAGGGGTTACGGGCACGCCGTTGTATTCCCAGGGCCCAAAAGCGCCGATCACCGAAATATCGGAATCGGCTTGATGAAAAGGGGGAAGACCTTTCTTGCCTGGAATGATGCCTGGCTTGTTGATCCTGTGAATCTCGATCGCCTCCAGGGGCGCCGCGATTTCTTCGTTTTCGTGAACGGCCCAAGCCGTGTACATATACGAGCGAGGCGCGAGCACCCAGAGGGCAACGTCGGTGCCATCAAACGACCCATCTTGGTTCAGATCCCCATTACAGCGCTTGGGGTCTTGGGAACTGTCGAGCCTACCGGCCAGAATGTCCTGTACCTGTTCCTCAATAGGCTTGCTCGATGTGTAGGCATCCGACGGGCAGATGGTCACGTTATAATCCGTGAGGTACTCGGGATAGACCGAGGGCCCATGCACGGCCATCGCCCGCGAGGCAAAACCATAGTTGTACACTTTCATTGGGAAGCGGCCGGCCCTGCTCTCGTTCGCGTACATTTTGAACGCCATTCCGAACTGCTTGAGATTGTTTGCACAAGAGGCCCGGTGGGCGGCCTCGCGGGCCCGTGACAATGCCGGCAGAAGGATGCCCGCCAAAATGCCGATGATGGCAATAACCACCAACAGCTCAATCAGAGTAAATCCCTTCCGCAACGTATCTAACCTATTCATTGAATCACATTCCTCCCTTATCTTTAGGTCCGAAGCGCGTATCCGGTGCATCCGGGCTGGCGGCACAGCTCTACTCGGCGCCTGTTTCCCATAGCCGCGATACCGGATCGGTTTCGGAGCAACAGGCAAACACATCCAACCTCAAATCGCACTCTGGAGAATCGCCAACAGACGGCCAACGGGAAAGTCCTTTATGCAGTGTTGGGACGTGAAAACGAGGGGCACTTCAGCTATTGGCAACAGACTGCTGCAGCGCGATGGTATCTCATGCACATCCACGCTGAAATGCAATCTGCTTCTGCTGAAACTGACGACCGTGATTCGCATCCGCAGGGCAAGAACACCCCTTCAACATATCTAACAGATAAAAACCATCCCTAGTAAAGGGATATTCCACAAAACGCGTAGTGCAGGACCTCAAGGCCTGCCATCCTGTAGGCGCAGCCCAAAGTCGGCAACCAGTCTGCTGTTTGCTTCAACTAATTCCGAAAGGTAATCGTGTCCAAGATCGATAAGATGGCCGCTCCTCATAAAAACTAAGCTGTTTGTGGCGATGATCACCTGATACTGCTCTGAGACCTTGAGAAGCCCCTCGTAGATGTATTCACTGTTGGCCAGATCCTGGCCCGTCTCGGGACTGTCTATCACTACGACGGTTTCGTTGGCCTGCGACTGGTTTCTCAGGCTGTCCAGAACCCCCTGGCCATGCGAAAGAAACATGTTCCGAATTCCCTGAACCATCTCTTCCCGCGAGGAAAAGCTGCCGCCTGAAAGGGGGTTGAGAGTCTCCGTGGTGACGTATTTGACGACGTCGTTCGCCGTTTTCTCAACTTTGCACATGGGGCAGGTTGCGAGCGCTCTGAGGGTCGTCGACTTACCTGAACCGTTCGGCCCAATCAACACGTTGTACCCGGGTTCAAAAGAGAGTCGAGCATCGCCGACATCAAGCTTGGCAATTTTAGATGAATGATTCACACAAAACTGGATGCTCCTAATCATTTCGCCCCACCCCTATAGCCGAAGCCGCCCTGAAAACCGATGGAGGGCGCCGTTCCCAAAAGGATGCCGTAAATGACGTCAATCAAACTGTCTCCTTCACTCCTTGCTCTTCACTGCTTGTTGGCTGGCGACTTGGGAGTTTGTTATCAAAGCATGGGCGCCCACGGGAAGCCCGACGTGCGCGGCAATAACTGGACACTTCGCCTTGAATAAGAAATAGATGTTCCCAGATTCGTCGCTCAGGGTTTCAAAGTTGCCCTGTCCCTTCGCAATGATAAGATCTGCCGCGTAAAAGCGCTCCTGAAACGTCTTGCTGCAATCGCTGACTATCGTGCCGGGGGCGTCCGAACCATTGTCAATAACCTCGACCAAACCGTCGAGACCGGCGGCCCTTGCATCCTCGATGGTGGCGTCGTTAATCACGGCGGTCCCGCGTACGGCGACTGTCACACGCTCAGGCCCCAGCTGCGTCACGAGAAGCCGGTCAAAGACGATTTCACCTGCATTGTCAGCCAGGTAAAGAATGTGTTCGGCCGACTCAACTGCTCGACGAAACGCGTCCAGGTCGCCATAAAGCGGCTCACGCAACGCTTGAGAAACGCCATGGCGCACCTCGTCTTCGGTAATCCCGCTTTTTACGCCCATGTCAATGACGTTTCCGGCAATCGCAAGCCGCACGGCCATCTCCAAGGGGTCGTCGGCTAGGCTTACGCGGGCAGTCAGTTCAGGCAGCATTTCGAGCGCCAAACGGTTGAAACGCGCCTTGACCAATGCATAGGGATCGCCCCCCTCCGTAAGCTCCCGCAACCGACGGTGAATGCGTTGGCCCATCACAGGCGGGCTCTCGGAAAGATCCATCCCTGAAGCAAGCCGCAGCACGTCCCGGACTATCTGTTCGTGCGAGGCCGGGTCGTCAGTCGCCATTCGTACAGCGTCGAGCGCCTGCCTTATGAAACAAGGAACACAGTCGAGATAGCTTTTCATGATGCGGCAGGCCCCTGCTGTTCCCTTTCGGTGTGCGCATGGGCGGCAACGGGCAAGGCGCTTGAGGCCGATTGTACCTTGAGAGAACGGCTGTACTCTGAAGCATGTTTTGGGATGGCAATCCTCATAATCAATCCTTTTGGACTAGGCAGGGGAGCAAGGCTCATGCCAAAGTAGGCGGCCTCGCCCTTCCGCGACAACACCTTATTCAGGCCGGGCCCCATGGAAGAAAGCGCAGAGCATCACCGTATCAAAAACACCCCTGGCCAATCGCGCATTATGCACTACTAGCCGCCTTTGCCAAGAATCATTCTCAAGGGGATGACCCCGGATGACTCACCTCCGTGGGGTCCGGCAGGCTGGCAATTCGACAGCAGCTCCGGAGCTTGGTCACAACCGGAAAGTATGACCCCTCACCCTCCGTTAGATCAAGAAACGCTCTTTTCCCTAACCCTGAGAAGCGAACCATGTGCGGCTCCACTCGCCTCGAAAAACCAATGTCTGCCTTCTGCCGGCCTGAAGTCTGGGACGCGGACATAGCCTCACCTCCCAAAAAGCGGACCAGGACCGTCAAAGACATTCCTACGAAAGAGCCGCCCTCGGCCCTTTTGATCAGACTGGCGACAGACTCCTTCGTCCCCAGTGTAGATGGGCTTCTCTTAGACGGTCGATTCAATAGACGTCGAGGTGTTGTGGTGTTGGTAATTCCAGAATCCGCGGCAGGGGATCGTGCAGGATGCACCGTTAGCCATGCGAAGCTCCGCAACTATTGCACGATCATGTAGCCGATCTCAGAACACGTCTGCTCAGAATCCGGCGAAATGCCCAGCGATGCAAGCCATGGGGCAAGTTGGCACGGTTCTTGCCCAATGCATGGCCGGTCTAGCTCTGTAACGACAGTGGCAACGGACAATTGCTTCCGTATGTCGAATGATCTCCCACATAGAATGGATTGAGGCCATGAGTTTGCTTACAGCGCAGGATTTCTGTAAAGTTAGGGAGTTACCGACTGAACGGCTTGAAAGACCCTATACGTAGGTGATCATGCGCGGCTGCGTCGTCTGATTCTTCGAACAAGGTGTTTCCAACTTTGGAGCCGGCCTCGCGGCGCTTAGACGGGGCGAGGCCCTTTTCGGCTGCTAGGACTGTCATCGCCGAATTGTTGGATAACCTGAAAGCGGCAAGGCGAGTTACTGAGGAGTCAGGTAAACTGTTGTAAGGCTGCGCTCATCTGAATCGGAGAGCGCATCGTGAAATATGGAGAAGAAACGGCGTAAAAGGCAAGCATTTGAGGACGTGGGGATCGCCTATCGTAAAGACGGTCCCTGAATCGCAGGGAGAAAAAAAAAGATGCCTCTGTACAATTACCGCTGCACGAAATGTGGGCATGTCATGGAAGTGCTTGAGAAGGCCAACGTAAGAAGCAGGCATACGTGCGAGAAGTGCGGCAATAGAACGATGGACAGATTCCTGCCGACATTCAGGGTGGGCGCCGGCGTCAAAGGTTCCGGTAGTTCATGTCCCACAGGTTCATGCCCATTTTCCTGAGTCAAGAAATCACATACTGAGAATTAGTCCGAGCAATAAGCTGTCGGCTTGGTTTGACGCTAGAGGCCGGGGGAAAGGTTTGTTTCTTGACAGACGGTTTGCGAATCCCGACGGATCCGGATCGCAGAGGGGGTAAAGCAGCCTGACGAACACGTGCATCACCAAGGGATCTGGGTCCTTCGGGGAACCGGAATCGTCACCGAATCAGTCGTGTTTTCTTAGATCTTATCCGCGAGGCGACTTACGGTTTTCTGCATAGGCCCTCGCTAAAAGACCTTACTGCTTGCGTTGCATTGCGGGGGCTTGGGGCAGCGTAAATCTCGATAGAGGAGCTAACGGCATGGGACGCGGAATGGGTCGCGGCCATGGTACGGGCGGACGAATGGGGCGTGGACCGGGAGGAGGCGGAGGTCGCGGCCGCATGTCCAGGGAAGGCGGAACGCCCAACAGGGTACATCCGTTGATACCGCCCGCTATGTTGCTGTCGAGAGATTCTCTGGATCGAGGAACAGGCTATCCAGGAGATGAGACCCCAGGAACCGATGAGCGTTTAGCGGGTCCAGAAGGCCAGGTCGCGGAGATTGAGAATGAGGCGGCCATCTCCTCTCTGGTAGCAGTCGTAGACCCAGTGCGCTGCATTGTCTGCGGGATATGCGGCCGCGCGTGCCCTGTTGGAGCAATCTCCATAAACAGGGCGGTCAATATCCAGAGACAAACTTGTATAGGTTGCGGGTGCTGCGTGAACGAATGTCCCCGCGGCGCCCTTTCTTTGCAGGAACGATTGTTTTGAGCCTGCGACATAGGTCGACAGGTACAACCCATGGAGGCCGGTGTATATGAAACATGTAGACATTGTTGTAGTGGGCGGCAGCGCCGCGGGTCTTACCGCCGCGATCACCGCGAGACGCCATTATCCCGAGAAAAGCTGCCTTATCATTCGCCAGGAAGAGCAAGTTCTCATTCCCTGCGGCATCCCGTATATTTTCGGCACCGTGGGAAGCCCTGACAAGAACCTGATCCCGGAGACGGTGCTCGCGGAGAATCAAATCGACCTCTTGATAGACGAAGCAACCGGCCTGGACCGTGAGCAGCGTCAGATCATCACTGCAAAAGGGGAGAAAATAACTTACGAACGCCTGGTCTTGGCAGTAGGGTCCTTGCCGGCCTTGCCCCGGATTCCCGGCTTCAATCTGACAAACGTCTTCCCCGTTTTCAAGAATGTTGAGCATTTGTGTTGCATGCAAAAGGCACTTCAGAAAGTCTCGGACTTGGTGATCATTGGCGGGGGATTCATTGGCGTCGAGTTCGCCGATGAATGCAGGAAGTGCACAGGGGCCAATGTGTCTATCGTGGAGATGCTGCCTCACTGTCTTATGCTGGCCTATGACGAGGAGTTTTGCATAGAGGCTGAAGAACTGCTCCGGGAAAGGGGCATTATGCCTGTAACGGGCGCGAAGGTTAAGCGGCTTACTGGCACTGACTCCGTGGAGGGCGTCGAACTCGAGGACGGAAGGATGCTCCCGGCGCAAGCCGTTATTCTGGGAATCGGCGCAAAGGCGAACATCGACTTAGCCAAGCAGGCCGGTCTGCAGATCGGACCGACCGGGGGCATTGCCGTCGACCGGACGATGTGCACGTCGGACAGCCGGATCTACGCCTGCGGGGATTGCGCCGAGAAAATATCGTTCTTTGGCGGACGCCCGTCTAACCTTAAACTGGCCTCGATTGCTACCGCCGAAGCGCGCATCGCCGCGGCGAATCTTTTCGGGACACGCCGGGAGAACATCGGCACCGTCGGCGTTTGGTCAACGGCCATCGGCGAAACGGCGTTCGCAACCGCCGGTTTGACTGAAGTGCTCGCATCGCGCCAAGGCTACAACTACGTGGTCGGGACGGCCGCATCACCGAACCGGCATCCTGGAGGGATGCCAGGTACGCGCGACATGAAGGTCAAACTCATTTTTGAGCGGCGCACCGGCGTAATCCTGGGCGGCCAGGTAATGGGCGACAAGGCGGCAGGTGAGGTGATCAACTGCATCAGCGCGTGTGTTCAACGCCGTATGACGGCAGAGGATGTTGCCATGTTTCAGACGGGTACGCATCCGGCGCTCACGGCTTCGCCTATTGCGTATCAGTTCGTCAATGCGGCTGAAGCGGCGATCGCCGCCCTGCAATAAGACATGCGCCACAACAAGTAGCAAACCGTTTGAAGAACACCACAGCAACACAGCGCGGATTTCGATTTGTGTGAAAGGAGAAAATGGGCTGCAAAAAACGTGACAAGGTGTGCTTTACTCCTTTTTTATCTTATCAAGATGTAGGAATCAATAGAACAACAAGGAGACTCGAGTGGGTTCTATTGGCTGTCAAGGCGGTCGCATAGGAACCTCGTTCCTGTATTGGCCGGCCAAAGCGAAAGAGAGAACGTTTCCCACGTACGAAAACACTGTCGTGCCTGGGTGGCACGAGCTGGCTGCAAAAGCCACCTCGAACAGATGTCCACATGGCTGGGAAAAGGCCGCCCTATGACTCGCGAGCCCATCTTGCACAACCACAGCCGCTACAATTTCAGCCCCGTGGCGCAGAAGTACGACCGATGGTACGCGAGCCCCGATGGAATTGCGCATGACCTGACGCAGAAAGCAGACGTGTCGCATTTTCTCGAACCGGCCAAGGAAGAGGAACGCCTGTTGGATGTGGGTTGCGGTACGGGACACTGGAGCCGTTTCTTTGGATCCCTCGGCTATCGAGTCATAGGAGTGGACGTCTCACTTGACATGATCCAAGTAGCCCGCAGCAAGACCCCTGGCAACATCCGGTTCCAGGCAGCAGATGCATGCGCGCTTCCTTTCAAGGATGATTACTTTGAAATAACCGCCGCTATGGCTACAATCGAATTCATTTCGGAGCCACTGCGTGCATTGGAAGAAATGTTGCGGTGCGTTAAGACGGGCGGCAGGGTCTTGATTGGAAGCCTCAACGCTCTTGCCCCGCTTAACCAGCAACGCATCGCTGAAGGCGATGAGCCGTACGCATCATCGCGGCTGTACGCGCCAGATGAGCTTCACGGATTACTGAGCCCCTTCGGTCTTGTCCGTATGGTCGCGTCCAACCCGGGCCAGAATGCTTCTGAGGTAAACCACGCTGAACGTGATGACGCTTTAACCCAGAGCAAAACAGATGGTCCGTTTATCATTGCGGAGGTGCGAACATGAATATTCAGGCAGAAGTGAGTCTGTATCCATTGCGAACAGCACGGATCGGGCCGGTCCTCGAGCGCTTTCTCAGTCAGCTCGGCAACTATCCCTTGGAAGTGACAGCGGGACCTATGAGCAGCAGGCTAGTGGGCAACCATGCTGAAGTGTTTGCAGCCTTGTCCGAGGCGTTTATGGCCGTAGCTGAGGAACAGCAAGTCGTGCTGCTCACGAAGGTGTCCAATGCCTGCCCTGCGGATTACCACCCCAACACAGGAGAAAAGGACGCCGACGCATCATCTTAACCAACGGGCCGCCTGAACCGGTGATGTTTCACATAACATGCGGGATCCGCCAACTCCTTGCATTGAGGAAAGGCCTGAATCAACAGATGCTGTCCAATATGGGGACCGTTCAGAACTTCAACGAAGGGGACGCATAGTTTTATGCCTACTGACCCACTTACGCCATACGGTAATTGGCCCATGGTTACGCCTATCGTCAATGCCGTCAACTACGAATATGCGTCCTTTGAGGTACTGCGGCAGGTCACGGATGGTGAGATCGACGGTTACACTTACCACCGCGACGACAACCCAACAGTACGCGAGGTTGAGCACGCAATCGCAGCACTCGAGGGGGCCGAGGACTGCATCATCTGCACGTCGGGAATGGCGGCTTGCTCCATGGTCTATCTATCCTATCTGGGGACGGGCGACCACTTGATCATTTTTCATGACACGTATGGCGCCAATTACAAGGTCTCCCTCATTCTGGAACGCCTTGGCGTGAAGGTTACCTGGCTGGACGCCAACGACGCGGAGCAGATCGACAAGCACCTTGCATCCAATACCCGGATGATTTTTCTGGAGACGCCAAGCAATCCCCTCTGCAAAGTAATCGACCTGCGGAGAATTCGTGCTGCAGCAAGCAAAACGGGCGCTTTGATGGTTGTTGACAATACCTTCGCGACGCCCTATCACCAAAACCCCCTGAAATTCGGCGCCGACCTTGTCGTCCACAGCGCTACCAAAGCGCTTGGCGGCCACAACGACGTCATGGCCGGCGCCATAGCAAGTTCCAAAGAGCATTACAATACGCTATGGTTTACAAGGCAAGCTATCGGAACGACCCTTGACGCCTACTCCGCGTTTTTGCTGAGCCGCGGCCTGAAGACTTTTGAACTGCGGGCCGCAACTATGGCGCAGAACGCTCAGAAGGTCGCTGAATTCCTCGCAGATCATCCCAAGGTATCGCGCATGTCTTATCCGGGTTTGTCCAGTCATCCCGGTCACGATATTGCCCAAAACCAGATGTCAAGGGGCTTCGGCGGGCTTATGGCATTCGACGTCGGCACGTGCCAGGAGGATGCAAAGGACTTTATCAAACGGCTCAAACGCATCTATCATGCGGTGAGTCTCGGCTCGACGGAGTCGCTGATCTGCATTCCTTACTTGACAACCATGCTGTACTTGCCGCCGGAACGGCGCACCTTGTTCGGGGTACGGGAGAATACAGTTCGCCTGTCTGTGGGTATCGAACCGGTTGAACGC